>JAYOEU010000096.1:0-2618 GCA_038116915.1 Alphaproteobacteria bacterium | reverse complement strand
ATGCGGTCCTCGCCGAGACCGTCGGGCATCAATTGTTCACCGTGCTTCTGCACGACGCGGCCTCGGGCACCGTCACCCGGTGTTATTCCAGCCGTCCGGACGAATACCCCGTCCAAGGCTCGAAACACATGGGGCCGACACCCTGGGGTGATCTGCTGTTGACCCAGGGAAAGCCGTTTCTCGGCACCGATGAAGCGACGATCCGCTGGGCGTTTTCGGATCACGATCTGATTTTTTCCATGGGCCTCGGCTCCGCCATCAATCTTCCGGTCCGCCTCGCGGGACGGACGCTTGGCACCCTCAATCTGCTGCACGAAGCCGGACACTACCGCGCCGAGCACCTGGAGGTCGGCGCGATCCTGGCGGCGATCATTGCGCCGCTGATGCTGGCGTCCCGGGCGGCCTGAGGCTTGCTCTCGGGGCCGTCTATTCAAGACATTTCCGCAAGTCCTTGAACATTTGGGTGTTGTCTAGGAAATCCCGGGCGAAACCCCGGATCTTGTCGATCTTCGGCGCGTCGAGGGTGAAGGACGTGGGCAGCGCCAGATACCAGTCCCGGGTTTCGCCCTCATAGGTCTCACCGTCCTTTATCTGATCAAAGCCGACATAGATCGAATAGAGATCGAGCGGTTGCAGGGATGCGGGGGAAAGGTTCTCCGGGTCCGGAGCGCAAGGCGTGTAGGCGTCGCTCGGCTTCCTGAAGAGAAACCGCCGGTCGTCCTGCCAGCTTCGGAAGGTCTTCTGCAGCAGTTCCACCGTATCGAAGGAATAGTTGTCCATCGGGACCGTCGAGATCGTTTCAAGGACCGTGAACAGGCCGGGCGGGCTGGCATCCTTGTCATAGGTCACGGTCGGCGCGGTCTTGGCGTCGACCAGGATCACCACCAGCTTGCGGATCTGCGGTCGTCCCTGGGCATCCCGATTGTTGATCATTCGGGGAATGCTCCACGGAGTGTCGTTCGAGGTAATCGCCGTCAACGGCCCCCGGAAGCCGATATTGTCGCCGATACCGCCGTCGAGCAGATGGATATATGGATGCCGGGTTTGATCGCGGTAGCTCTCGATCAGCCTCGCCCTGTTGTAGCGCCGCGTGTTCACGCCGAACGGCTGGTCGCCCTTGGCCTGGCTGATCCAGATGGGGGTCGGCCATTTGCACCGGGACGCATAGTTGTTGATCGTCAGCGGCGTGAAGGCGATCGGGAAGTTCGATGACGCGGCGACCGACCGGCCGACCTGGAACGGCTCAAGGGTCGAGCACAGCACGTCGAAATGTTCCTGATCGAAGGTAAAGCGGGCGCCGCGCGACATGTCCGTCGCGTTGATCATCAGGAACGGCCGGCCCTGGGCCTGCAGGTTGGCGAAGGTCTGATTCTCGAAGATATGCTTGTTGTAGTACTCCGCGACCAGATCGATCCGACCAAAGGTCGGCGAGGCGATCCTGGCGAGGTTGACCGGGTTGAGGAGCAGTTTGATGAGATCCGCCTGGATATCCTTGTAGAGGAATTTTTCACGGAACCCGTTTGGGTCGGCGAACAGGCGCTCCCGGAACAGGCCGTAATAGGCCGCCGTGAAACTGCCACCGGACACCGAGGAAATGACGTCGACCTCGTCCAGAAGGCTTTTGCTTTGCCCCTCCCAGACGATCTTGGTGTCCCGTAGTTTCTCCATGACGCCGTAGGAGAGCGCCGCCGCGCGGGTGCCGCCGCCGGAGAAGGCGAGGATGACGAACAGACTCTCCGAGTTTCCCTTCGCGGCGAGCGTGTTGAAGCGATAGCCGGTTTTCTCGTCGATTGTGTCGACGGCTTCATTGGGAGGATAGCTGACGCAGGACGGCAGGACCGTCGCGGCGCCCGCGAGAAGGGTCAGAAGGGCGCCCGTCGTCAGAATGCGCCTCGTGGTTTGCTTCATGATCCGGCCCTCCGCTCAGACACCCGGCGCCGTGCGCTTGTCGAAGGACACCCGCATCGGGTCGTTGGAAGCGGTGAACTGAACCAGGACATTCCGCTTCTTTGGCGTGAAGTCGGCGGTCCCTGAAAGCGTGAATTCGTGATTTCCGGCCTCGACCATCAACGTCTGGTTGGTCTTGCCGTTTACGTTGCCGTCAATCAGGACGTCGCGTTTCTCCGGAAATGTGACGATGACGAATTCCATGTTCTTTTCTCCTGCCGTAAAGATGGAGGGCGTCGGAGATCATAACATAATACCCAATTCGGCGCCGCTTATTCCTGAGGGGCGATGACGACCCCGTCCTCGACAAGGCCGCTGACCTCGCCCGCGGAATAGCCGAGTTCGCCGAGGATTTCCCGCCCGTGCTGGCCGAGAAGAGGCGCCGGTTCCGGCACTTTTCCCTCGCCGATCGGCATGCGGGTCTGCAGGATTTCGCCGATGGCGGGGTCGGCCATTTGTTGAAGTGTGCCCCGCGCCGCGACATGCGGATCCGCGACCACGCCGTCGATCGCGAGGACCGGAGCGCAGGGAATACCGGCGGCGCGCAGGCGCGCGAGGACGTTCTCAAGCGGTGTTTCGGACAAAGCCTTCTCGATGATCTGGGTCAGCGCCGCGCGGTTGGCGACCCGGCTCTTCATGTCAATGAAACGCGGATCGCGCGGGAGAGTCTC
>JAYOEU010000095.1:0-16378 GCA_038116915.1 Alphaproteobacteria bacterium | reverse complement strand
CCGCCGCGACGGCCCTCGTTCTCGCCTTCAACCGGCATTTCGCTTCCAATTCCAGGAGTCGGAACATCTCTAGACACTTCTGTCCATTATTCTGTCCCGAGGATCCTGTCAATCACCCCGTCTTGCCGGGTGGGAACGCGCTGGGCAGGCTCCCGCCGGCTTCGATGCTCGCGGAGACCGGCGATGGCACGCTTTGGCGCTCTCGATGACAATCCGATCTGCAAATTGCTCGGCATCGGCTATCCGATCTGTCAGGCCAGCGGACGAGATCATGTCCGAGGCCCGCGCGGTGCTGGGGCAAATCAGCCGTCCGGCCTAGCCGCCGGCCCGCCGCGCCCCCGCCCGCCTCCATGATTGTCGAGGTTGACCGGCCGGTTCGGATTCCCTAGGTTCCGCCGCGCGTGGGCGCGTAGCTCAGTCGGTAGAGCAGCTGACTTTTAATCAGCCGGTCACAGGTTCGAATCCTGTCGCGCTCACCACGCGATTTCAAACCGCCATCGCCATTCTTCATTATTAATCCCCAGCGAACTGCTATAATCATCGGCCATGCCAGTTCCGCCCGTCACAGTGAATGCAGCCGCGGTCAAGGCGCCGTCCTTCCTCGGATGTGCCTTCGGACCGTATTTGGTGATCTGGCGGAACCCGCTGCTGCTGGTTCGCATGGTCGGCCGCGAGGTGGCGACCAAATATACCGGCTCGCTGGCCGGGCTGTTCTGGGCGGTGCTGACCCCGTTGCTGATGCTGGCGGTCTTCACCTTCGTGTTCGGAACCATGTTCTCGCCCAAGGCGGTGAAGATCGATGCGACGACGGATCTGACGGCGTTCGCCAAGTTCCTGTTCGCCGGCCTTGTCCTGCACGGCTTTCTCGCCGAGGTGATCACCCGGACACCGAACGTGGTGTTGAGCAGCCCGAATCTGGTCAAGAAATTCGTGCTCCCGACCGAGCTGTTGCCGCTGGCGGCCGTGGTCAGCGCGGCGACCACCACCACGATCGGTCTGCTGGTTCTGCTGTTCGTGCATGTGGCGACATCGGCCTCGCTTCCGGTGACGGCGGTCCTCGCGCCGCTGGTGCTGCTGCCGTTCGTGATCCTGATGGCGGGCGTCGCGTGGTTCCTGGGCGCGATCGGCGTGTTCCTGCGCGACATCGGGCACGTGACCGGGCTGATGGCGACGGTCCTGCTTTTCCTCGGGCCGGTTTTCTACAAGATCGAGACCTTGCCCGCGAAAATAAGGGCGGTTGCCTATCTCAATCCGCTGACCGTGCCGATACAGGAGCTGCGCCGGGTTTTGCTGGATGGTGCGCCGCCGGATTGGCCGGTGCTTGCGGTCTATGCGGCGGTGGCGTTCATCGTCGCCTGGGTCGGCTTCTATGTCTTCCTCAGATGCAAACGGACCTTCGCCGATGTCATCTGACGTGGCGCAGCTTCCCGAGGACGTGGTGATCCGGGTCGAGGATCTCGGCAAGGTCTACCGCACCTTCGCCAAGCCGATAGACCGGCTCAAGCAATGGGCCGTGGGTGACAGGCGCCGGCTCTATCAGGAATCCTGGGCCCTGCGCGACGTTTCCTTTGATATCCGGCGCGGCGAGACCGTCGGGCTTGTGGGCCGCAACGGCGCCGGGAAGTCGACCCTGCTCCAGGTTCTGGCGGGGACCCTGCAACCAAGCACCGGCCAGGCCCTGGTGCGGGGCCGGGTGTCGGCGCTGCTCGAACTCGGGGCGGGCTTCAACGGTGATTTCAGCGGCCGCGACAATCTTCATATGAACGCCGCCATCCTCGGCCTGTCGCGCGAGGAAATCGAAGACCGCATGGACGCGGTGATCGATTTCGCCGATATCGGCGAGTATATCGACATGCCGGTCCGCACCTACTCGAGCGGCATGTATGTCCGCCTCGCCTTTTCCTTGGCGATCAGTGTTCAGCCGGACATCCTGATCGTGGATGAAGCCCTGTCGGTGGGCGATGAGGGGTTCCAGAACAAGTGTTTCGCCAGGATCCGCGACTTCCAGGAAGCGGGCGGCACCCTGTTCTTCGTGTCGCACAGCCCGCAGGCGGTGATTCAGTTCTGCCGGCGGGCCTTGCTGATCGATTCCGGTGGCCTGCTGCTCGACGGCGAGCCGAAATCCGTGATCGATCAGTTTCACCGCCTGGTTTTCGCCCCGGCGGAGAGCCGGGAAGCGATCATCGCCGACATCCGCTCGGGCGGCGCGGCCGAGGCGGAGATACCGCAGAGTGCCGGCGAGGCGGAAACCGAGCAATCGGCCGCGGTCGGCGAGACCTTTGATCCCAATCTGACGGCGAAGGGCCGCACGGAACTTCCGGAAAACGGCGCCCGGATCCTGGACCCACGGATCGAGACCCTCGACGGCGCCCGGGTGAACACCCTGATACGAGGCAACCTCTATCGGTTCTGCTTCGATGTGGAATTCGCAACCGATGCCTGGCAGGTCCTCTTTCAGATGATGATCCGGACCCATGCCGGATACCCGCTCGGCGGCAGCCGGTCCGCCCGTCCGTCCGAACTGACCCTGAAAGTGAATGCCGGCGATCGGGCGACCGCCGGCTTCACCTTTCCTTGCCGGCTGTTTTCGGCGTCGCACTACACGATCAGCTGCGGGGTGATGGGGCGGGCGGATTCGGAGTTCGGCTTTCTGCACCGGATCATCGACTCGGTTATGTTCCGGGTTCAGGCGGACCCGGATCTGATGCTTCAGGGGCTGGTGGATTTCGAACTTGAGCCCGACATCGCCATCAATTCGGATCAGAGCCCGTCATGATCAGACCCAGCGCGACCCTTCTGCCGACCGGCATCGGCCAGACCCTGGCTGGAGTGCTGGGCCGGGCCGTGATGGCGGAGCCGGTTGTGATTTGCGCGACCGGCGGCTCCGGCACCAGGGCCATGCGGGTCATCCTGGAACGCGCCGGTGTCTTCATGGGGTCAGGCGACAGCGTGAACAATGTCGGCGACGCCATGACCTTCGAGCCGTTTCTGGACGAGTTCATCAACCCCGTGATGTCGGAAACACGCGGCCCGGATTACCATCTGGAAAACCTGCCCGCCGGATTGCGGAACCGGATGCTTGCTGAGTTCCGGGCCTGTGTGCGCCGCTGGCTTGCCGAGCGACCCCGCCCGGCGGCGCGATGGGGTTGGAAGAATCCCCGCGCGATGTATGTGCTGCCGGCGATCCGCGCGGTGTTTCCGAGGTTTCGCATCATCCATATGGTGCGCGACGGCCGGGACATGGCGGTCTCGACCAATCAATGGCAGTTCATCAAGCATTACGAAGCGGTGCTGGGACGCGAGCGGGCCGGGGACGATGATCCGGTCGAGTCCTGCCGGCTTTGGAGCAAGGCGAACGGCGACGCCGCGCGCTGGGCTGAGCGGGAAATGCCGGGCCGCTATCTGCGGGTGCGTCTGGAGGATCTGGTGCAGCGGCCACGTGACGTCGGCCGCGAGGTGCTGGCCTTTCTCGATCTCGATCAGCGCCTGCTCGATCACGCGATCGCGGAAATCGCCGAACCGCCCAGTCTTTTCCGCTGGCAGCGGATCATTCCGGGCGACGCGCTGGAAGTGCTGCAAAAGGAAAACCGCGAGACGCTGGAGGCTTTCGGTTATCTCGCCGACGGCATGAGCGAGCGCGCCCCGGCGCGCGTGCCGGACGCGTCATGACGGCAGCCAGCGCGCCGAAGCGCCGTGCCTTGATCGTGCTCGGCATGCACCGCAGCGGCACCTCGGCGCTGACCGGCACGCTTTGGCGTCTGGGCCTGGATCTCGGCACCAATCTGATGCCGCCGGAGGAAGGCTCCAACTCGCTCGGCTTCTACGAGCACAACAGCATCGTGCCGATCCACGAGATCCTGCTGCGGGAGATGGGCTCGCACTGGAGCAGCGCCGAACCGTTTCCCGCGGATTGGCTGGACGGACCCGCCGCCGGGCGGGCGCGTGCCGCCATCAGCGACGTGCTGGATCATGACTTTCCGCCCGGCGGGACTGAGGATTGGGGAATGAAGGACCCACGGCTGTGCCGGTTCGTTCGGCTCTGGCGTCCGGTGCTGACCGATTCTGAGCCCTGTTTCATCCTGGTTCGCCGTGATCCGGCGGAGGTTGCCGCCTCGCTCGCGGCGCGCGACGGCATGGAGCATGAAGCGGCGGCCCGGCTCTGGTGGCGATACATGTCCGAGGCGGAGCGCGATACCAGGGGCTCGCGCCGCCTTTTCGTGGACTATGACGAGTTGCTGAGCGATTGGCGCAAACTGATATCCCGGATTGGCGACGCCTTTGCCGTGCCCGGGCTGCCGGCACTCGCGTTTGATTCGGCGGGACCCGGTGCGGCCGAGGTCGAGCGGTATCTCGACCCGGCGGAGCGGCATCACCGGGCACGCGCCGAAAGCGGCCGATGCGCCTTGCCGGACCCGGTGGCGGCGTTCGACGCGGCATTGCGGCAAGCGGTCAGCGGCGGCGGAGCCGCGGCGGATACCCGGTTCGCCGCGCTGGACCGCCGGGAGGCCTGGTGATGAAAGCCGGACTGATCGATACCTTGTGCGCCAGGATGGCCGCCTGGGCGCTCCGCCGCCCCGGTGTCGCGGGGTTGGTGAATATGCGGGCGGGCGGGATCGCGGCCTTGCTCCATCCCGAGCGCGATCCCTTCGAGGGTACCGGCCAGACCCTCGCCTCGCTGCTGTCGGCGATGCGCGAGCAATCCGGCGCGATGGCGCTCGCCGATGTCAACCGGATCTGGCTGTTCGCACAGCTCGCCGCGATGATCTCGGCGGAAAAGGTTCCGGGCGCGGTCGCCGAATTCGGTGTCTACAAAGGCAAGACCGCCAAACTTCTGCGGCTGCTATGCGCGGACCGGGAGCTTTATCTGTTCGACACGTTCGAGGGGTTCGACGGCCGCGATCTCGCCGATGGCGGACCCGATGCCGCGGGACGGGAGGCGCTGGACGGCGCGTTCAAGGACACCAGCGAGGCGGCCGTGCGGGCTTTCGTCGGAGAAGATCACCTGACCCATTACAGGGCCGGCTGGTTTCCGGACAGCGCCAAGGAACTGGACGAGGATCTCCGGTTCGCGCTGGTCCATGTGGATTGCGACCTGGAGCAGCCCGCCGAGGCGGCGCTGCAATGGTTCTGGCCGCGTCTCTCCGTCGGCGGGGCGATGATCTTTCATGATCACGGCAGCGGCCATTGGCCGGGGATCGCCCGAGCGCTCGAGCGATACTTCGCCGACACGCCCTGGAGACCGGTTCCGGTGGCGGATCTGTCGGGCTCCGCCGTCGTGCGCAAGGGACGCGGTTAGCCGCGATCGCGGAATCCGCCGGACGTCGGTTCGGTTGACAAACATTTTGTGTTCCGTCACTACCTTTGCGGCAGCCTATTGCTCCACTGTTGCCGCGGGTTCCATGACCGCCATTTCGGTAGTGATTCCAACCTACAACCCGCGCCGGCCGCTGGCCGACCTGCTCTCAAAATGCATGGAATTCGCGGGCGGGATCGAGCTTGAATTCGTGGTCGTCAATGACGGCTCGACCAACGATGCGGCGGAACAGCTGGAAAAATGCGCCGAAAAGTTCGGCAATCTCGTTTGGACCTCGATCGAGAACCGGGGCGCCGGCGGCGCGCGCAATGTCGGCGCCGACATGGCACGGCACGATATCCTGTTGTTTCTCGGAGACGACATCACGCCGATCAATGCCGATTTCTTTCGCGCGCATGCCGAGATTCACGAGAAAATGCCAGGCGATGAGATCGCGGTGCTCGGCAAGGCCATCTGGCCGGCGACGCGGGATTTCGACGTCAGCTTCGTGATGAGTCACATCCAGGGCGGCGGCGGCGAACAGTTCGGCTACGCCCATATCCCGCCCTACACGGAACTCGATTGGCGGTTCTTCTACACCATCAATATCTCGGTCAAGAAATCGGTGGCGAAAAGCTGGGTCAAGGACGGGTTCAGCGATTCCTTCCAGACCTACGGCTATGAGGATATCGAGTTTGCCTACCGGTTGTTCAACCGGCGCCAGGGTCTGAAGATCATCTACGTGCCGCTGTCCGTCGGCACCCACGACCACCAATACGACGTGGCTGGTTTCCTTCGCCGTCAGGTCAATGCCGGCAACGCGGCGCGCGAGTTCGTGCGCATTCATCCCAACGTCGCGACAATGGTCGCCCCAGAGAGCGTTCCCCGCGCCCTGCGCAAGCCGATCCTGGCCGAGGAGGATCGTCATATCCCCGACCAGTTGCTGCTGATCGAAGGGCTCAAGGCCTGGATCCGGATGCTGGAAGGACGCGGAAAGCTGGGCAGCGAGCACTGGCACGCGGCTGCCCTGTCGGCGATGTTCCGGCTTGCCTACGCGCAAGGCTATATCCTTGGCGAGACCGACCCGGAAGCCAACCTCGGCGCCGCTTACGACGTGGCCTTGGCCCGGTTCCGGGATGACATTAACCGAACCGCCTATATCGAGTTCACCGGAACGATGTTTTCACCCGACCAGCTCTATCCGGGCGGGCAAGGCCGGAACGGAAGCGGGCATGGACGCCTGATGTCGTCGTTGCGGCTCTGGGCGATACGCCGTCCTTGGGCTGTCGCGCTGTATCGGATGGTGCGGCGCGCGGTTCGCGGCTAGTCGGGGAAAGCGGCATGTTCAGTGTCTTGATCCCCGTCTACAACCACCGGCACTATGCGGCCGACGCCGTTCAGTCGGCGCTTGCAAGCCCCCTGGTGCGGGAAATCCTGGTGGCCGATGACGGATCGTCGGACGACAGCCGCGAGGTGGTGGCGCGGCTTGCGCTGGACCGCTCGGGCCGGGTGCGGGACCTGACGCCGGCGAAGGGCGGAAATATCGGCGCCCATGCCCGGCTAAACCAGCTTGCGGAGGCGGCGAGCCAGCCCTGGCTCGCGGTTCTGAATTCGGACGATCTGTTCGCGCCGGCCCGGTTCGAGGCGGCACAGATGGCGGTGAACCGCACCAGGTATGATTTCGTGACGGGCTATGTCGCGCTGATGGACGGCGACGGCGCGCCGCTTGGAATCAAGCGCGGACCGCTGTCTCCGGAATTCCCGTTTCCCGGTTCACTGAAGGTCCGTGATCACCTCAAGCGGCGGGATCTGCTGCCGTTGCTGGCGAATCAGAACTTCATCGCGACCACCAGCAACATGATGTTCACGAAGAAGCTGTACCAGAAAATCGGCGGCTTCCGTGACTATCGCTATGTCCATGACTGGGACTTCGCGCTGCGGGCGGCGCTGTTGGGCAAGCCGCTGTTCTTGCCGCAAATTCTGGCGCGGTACCGCACCCATGCGACCAATACAATAAAGGAGGACGGCTCTCGGGTGACCGCTGAGGTCCGCCGGCTTTTCAAGACCATGACCCAGGATTTCGCCGCGGCTTTCGATGCGGCGGATGTGGCGGCGGCGCTCGCCGGCAATCGGTATCTCCTGGACGAGGCGGCATGACCATGGCCCGCCGTACCGCGCAGCCCCTGCGGGGCAAGACCTGTCTGATCCTTGGCGGCGGCGGGTTCATCGGCTGGAATCTGATGAACAGACTGCGCGCCGACGGGGCGGCCGTCATCTTACTCGATCTTCGGCCGGCGCCTGCGGATTGCCCCGGCGATGTCGAATGGGTCGAAGCCTCATTGAACGATCAGCAGCACCTCGCGCCCCTGGTCAAGCGCGCGGACATCGTTTTCCACCTCGCCGCCTCCTCGACACCCGCCTCCGCCAATGCCGATCCGGCGGGTGATGTCGTGAACTCTATACTGCCCTCGCTGGCATTGCTGGACAGGCTGGCGGAAAGCCCGGCCCGTCTGGTCTTCGTCTCGTCGGGCGGCACTGTCTACGGACCCGACGTTCCCGTGCCGACGCCGGAGACCGCGCCAACCGAACCGATCAACGCCTATGGGGTCGGCAAGCTCGCGATCGAGAAATACATCGCCATTAATCGGCGTCAGCGTGGCCTGGACGCGATCGTGCTGCGGGTCGCCAATCCGTATGGTCCGCATCAAAGCCCGTTCCGCGGCCAGGGTGCGATCGCCGCGTTCCTGCACCGCGCGCTTACCGGAGAGGCGATTGAGATCTGGGGTACCGGCGAGGTGATTCGCGACTATATCTTTATAGAAGACGTGGCCGCGGCACTTTCGGCCGCCGCGGTCTATGACGGGCCGCACGCGCTTTTCAATATCGCGAGTGGCGCCGGCCTCAGTCTGAACGACATCCTCGAGCGGATATCAAACCTGTTCGACTCGCCGCTCAAGGTTGAACGGCAGCCGGGCCGCGCGCTCGACGTTCCGGCAAGCATTCTCGACATTTCACGCGCCGAGGAGCATCTCGGCTGGCGGCCTGAGACGGGGATCAATGACGGGCTCAAGCTTACGCTCGACTGGTTGAGGGCAAGTCTCTCCCGCGATCGCTGAAGCCTGCATCGGACCCTTGATGGGCGACGGAATGCTCCGAAATCGTTCCGCGGATATCGGCTCGCGCCAGGGTTTGATATAAACACGGAATGGAATGACGGGGACGGAATGATGGCGGCACTGGTCTTCGCGATACATGGAGTGGAGGCGTCGGAAACCGGGACGGCGCTTGCCGATGCGCTGATCGCGCTCTGCGACGATGCCGCGCCCTCCGACCGGCGTTCCTGGCTGGTGTTCACCGGCCCGATCAATGCCGAAATGGGTACTCTTATCGATAGGGTCATCTCGCTGTCACCGTCGTCCGTTGGTGATATCGATGCGAAAAAGGTCGTTCCATCGCCGCTGGACGGCTCGGCTCTCGCCATGTTCGAACCGGTGCCGGAGGCGCCGACCCGGTCCCTCGCGTCCGTCCTGATCGAAACGACGGGGGGCTCATCATGGACGAAAACCCTGGTGACCCGCTTGCTCGGGAAATACACGCTGACCATCGCCTCCCGAAACCGGGACGAGATTGGGGCGCTGTTCCGCACCGAGGGGGTATGGTCGTTGGTCGCGCAACGCCGGTCGGATTGGATCGATCTGGTGAGCCGGCATGATCTGGTCATCACCGGCGATTCCTTTACGGCCGCGCTGGCCAACGGGGCGCTGAAGCCGGCGCTTCTCCTGGGTGTCGAAACGGTCTTCGATCTGCCGGCTTGCCTCGTCGCCGAACCAGATGCGATCGATGATCAACTGGCGGGCCTCGACATGGTGGCGATCGGCGCGGATCTGCTGAACGCGAAACGCCTCGCCCGTGAGCAAGCGGTTGAGCGCCTCCGCGCCGCGCTCGACGGGGACGGCGCATGACGTCGCTGCTCGAACGGCTGTCACGGCACGGAGAAGAGCCGGCCCGGGGAGCGGTTTCAGCAATCCACAGCGGCAATATCGGCGACATCATCTATGCATTGCCGACGGTCCGGGCACTTGGCGTTTCGCACCTGCTGCTGAATGTCTGCGAAGATCCCGGCGCCGGCGGCCGCCTGATGACCGAGGCGATGGCGAGATCCATGACCGCGCTGCTGCTCGATCAACCGGGGATCACAACGGTCGATATCGTCGCAGCGCCGATCCGGGTCGCCGCCGGTTTCGGACATGCGGCGCGGGTTTCCAGGTTCGTCGTCGGATTGCCCTTGGAGCACATATCCCCCACGGCTCTCGGCGTCGATTATGTGCTCGACCGGTTCCGCTTGCAGCCGTTGGATCGGCGGCACCTTGTTTTCGCCCACGCCATGGCTTGCGGCGCGCGCGTCGACCCGGCCCGTGCCTGGATCGACGTTCCGGTACGCCCGGCGGCGCGGAACGGGATCGCGGTGTCCGTCACACCGCGCTACCGCAACCGGACGAACGAGCGATTGGCGGAGATTCTCGATGGGTTTGGTCCGGTCACGTTGATCGGCTTTCGCGACGAGGCGCCGAACTATTTCGGAATCGACGGCACAATGCGTGAGTTCGCGGACGCCAAGGAACTCGCGGCATTTCTGGCCGGGTGTTCGGCCTTCGTCGGCGCATCATCGTTTCCCGCGGCGGTGGCCGAGGCGATGAAAGTGCCCCGCCTGATCGATCTCGCCGACGGTCTGATCAACGCGTTCCCCACCGGTCCGAACGGCTGGGCGATGCCGGAGGCAACCGACGATGCGCGGCGCCTGCTCGACGGTCTGCTCCGGGCACCGGAGAGCATCGCCGATCGCGTCAGTCCGGTTATCCGGAGCAGCCCGCCGATCGAGGATGCGTCCTGCCGTTTCTCGCTCGAATGGCGGCAAGCGGAGGGAGAGATCATCGGGATACATCGCGCCGAAACCCTAGAGGATCTCGGCCGCGCGCCCGTGCGGGTGACGATCCCGGTACCGCGCCTGACCGATCGTCCCGCCGGATTTGATCTTCTGATCGCCTCACGGGTGTGGGCTTTCGAGATATCCAATCTGCGTTGCGTGTCTAAATCGGCGACCCTTTGGACCGCAAATCAACCCGACGATCTGGGCATACCGGATGTGGCGGTTTTGTCGTCCCCACCCGGTATCCTGCGCTGGATGCATCTCGCCGATGAGCCCTGTCGCGTGAGCATCAAGGTGCCCGAGGCGATTTTGGCACGGTTTCAGGATGCCGAAATGAACCTGGTCTTCGATTGCCGCTCCCTGAAACCTTCGGAAACCGGACAATGGGCGACGCGGGAAATCCTCGCACTGGGCAGCGCATTGTCGCGTGAACGCAATACCGTCGAGCACCTTCAGGCCGAATTGACCGGCGCGCGGGAGAAGCAGGCCGATGTCGAAAGGCAATTGACCAATGTTCTCGGTTCGACGTCCTGGAGGTTGACCGCGCCATTGCGTGCCGTGAGGGGACTGGTAAAGCCGAAACGGGGCGCCGCGCACAATGACGACTAGCAAGGCCGGCGGCCTCGCCCGCACGGCGGTCTATACGAGTATCGCCGCGAACTATCTGCCCAAGGCCAGGGTGCTTGCGAAATCCGTCAAGCGTCACCATCCGGAATGCCGGTTCGTTGCAGTCGTCGTGGAACCCTGGCCCGCGGATCTCGATCCGGCGCTGGAACCTTTCGACGAGATCATCGGGCCGGACGAGCTCACGGCCTCGGGGCTGGCGCCGGGCCGGTTCGAGGCCTGGGTATTCTCGCATTCCATCGTCGAGGCCTCGACCGCGGTCAAGGGCACGGCCCTCAAGCGACTATTGGCCGATCCGCGGCACGACAAGGTCATCTTTCTCGATCCCGATGTTGCGGTGTTTGGTGATCTCTCGCCGATCGCGGCGCGGCTCGAGGAAAGCCCGATACTGCTGACCCCGCATGATCTTGTCCCGATCCATGCCGATGACGCCGACGGGGATTTCCTGCAGGCGATCCGGGATCACGAAATCATCCATTTGCGCCACGGTGTCTACAATCTCGGGTTTCTCGCCGTCGCCGACCGTCCCGAAGGCCGGAGGCTCGCGGACTGGTGGGCCGACCGCCTGACGCATTTCTGTATCGACGACGTTTCCGAGGGGCTTTTCACCGATCAGCGCTGGGGGGATCTGATCCCGGTTTTCTTTCCCGGCACCCAAATTCTGACCGACCGCGGCTGCAACGTGGCGGCCTGGAACCTTATCCACCGCCGGGTCTCGGGCTCTGTCGAAAAGGGCCTTGAGGTGGAGGGTGGACCCTTGCGGTTCTACCATTTCACCGGTTTCGATTCCGGCGCGCATGCCGTGGTCAATTCCATGTACGGCACGCGCCAGCAGGCGATCGGGCCGATGTTGGACTGGTATCGCGCGGCCTGCCTCTCCGAGGGACAGGAGAGCGACGGACGGCGCGTCTGGCACTATGCGCGGTACCGCGACGGCACCCCGGTCACGCTTGCCGAGCGCCGGTTCTTCCGCCATCACCTGGATGTCGAGGCGACTTTCCCGAACCCGTTCCTGGTCGCGCCGGACCCGTCCTACAAGGATTGGTACCGCGCTCATGTCGGCGATCCGGGAGCCGGCGCGTGATGGCCTTGAAGCGGTTGGTCGCCCGCATCCTGTTGGCGCTTCCCGGCGGGGGCCGCCTGCTCGCGGCCCTGCGGCGCATGGTGCGCGGCGGCCCGGTTCCCTTGGACCATGGAAGCGGCGCCGAGACCCGGCCCTTCGCCATCGTTCTCGAGGACACACCGCAAGCTCCGCCTGGCTATGACGGCTTCACCTTCGTTGCGAAGGTCGATGCGGCCGGGTTTTCCGGCCTGCTCTACGCGCCCGGCCCGAACGCCCCGTGGTTGCGCGCGAGCCATCTTCGGAACATGGCATTGGCGGCGGAAGTGAACGGCCTCGACATCGTGCTCGCCTCGCACGGCCTTGAGGAACCGCCGGCGCTGCGCTGCCTGCCCGCGCCGAACGCCATGATCCGCCATCAGGCGAGCGCGGCGGATACGGCTGCCGGACGGGTGCTGCGTATGCTGCCGCCGCCGGAGGAGGGGACCTCGGATACGTCGCTCGGGAAACTTTTCACCGGGGCTGCCGTGACCCATCCGGCCGGCGCGGTCGCCGATTTTCGGTTGGGTGACGCTGCGCCCCGAGCCGCCTATACCGGCGCCTGGAGCCCAACCCCGCTCAGCCGCGACCGGCCGGTGGTGCTGGTGCTGCCGATCTTCCTCGCCGTCGGAGGGGTTGAGCGCAACACGATCGAGATCATCAGGGCGCTGCGGCATGCCTATAATTTCGTCGTGGTCACCACCGAGCGGCTGCACAAGGACCAGGGCAGCCTGCACCACCAGATGGCGGAGGTGGCCGAGGTGATCTACGACCTCTCGGAAATCGCCGAGAACCGGTATCACCTCGCGTTGCTGCAACGCCTGCGCGACGGCTATCGCCCGGATCTGGTCTGGATCTGCAACGGCTCGCCCTGGCTGGCCGACAATGCCGGCGACCTGCGGCGGCTTTTCAAGGACATCCCGGTCGTCGATCAGCAGGTCTATGACACCAGCGAGGGCTGGATCCAGCGCTATGGCGAGGCCGGCATTCAATCCTTCGACCGCTTCATCGCCATCAACAGCCGTATCCGCGATGTCTTCACGGACCGGCTGAAAATGCGGCCCGAGACGATCGATCTCATCTACTCGGCGATCGACGCCCCGCGCTTCGACAAGCCAGCTCCGAGCGTCGAAGAGCGATCGGCGCTCGCGAAATCCCACGGATTGCCGGACGACAAGCCCTGCTTCGCCTTTATCGGTCGGCTGGTCGAACAGAAGAACCCGACCGCTTTCCTGACCCTCGCCGCTCGGTCCGCGAAGGCGGGCGGGGAGGATCACTTTGTTCTCGTCGGCGACGGCGTGCTGGGCGAGACCTGCGATGCGTTCATCCGTGAGCACGCGCTTGCCAATGTGACCCGCATTCCGTTCTGCGACGATCTGACCAGGCTCTATCCCGTGCTGGCCGGTCTGATCGTAAGTTCGCGTTACGAGGGGCTGCCGATCGCCATGCTGGAGGCGATGGCGATGGGCGTGCCGGTCTACGCCACGGATGTCGGCGATATCGGTCCGGTGCTGGCTGACTACGAAAGCGGGTCGGTCTCAAGCGACATAGCGGGCGGCGGCGGGTTTCTCGACGGTTTTGTGGAGTGGCGGGAACGGCTGGAGGCCTTCACCGAGGCCGCCACCGCCGCCGCGCCGCTGGTGCGTGAGCGTTTCGGCGTGACGGCGATCGCCAAGAGTTACGAGGAGTGCTGGCAAAAGGCATGGCGGCAACGGGGGCGAAATGTCTGAACGGAAATTCCGGATCGGCGTCGATATCGGCGGCACCTTCACCGATTTCGCGCTGTTCGACGAAAGCGCCGCCCGGATCGCCATTCACAAGCAACTGACGACGCCCGACGATCCCTCGCGCGCGGTGATCGAGGGGGTGACGGCGATGCTGCGGGACAATGGCGTGGCAATCGGCGATGTCGCCTCGCTCGCTCATGGCACCACGCTGGTCACCAACGCGCTGATCGAGCGCAAGGGGGCGGTCACCGGCATGCTGGTCACCCGGAATTTTCTCGACGTCCCGGACATGGCGCGCGAGCAGCGTTATGACCTGTTCGACCTGCGCCTGCAATTTCCGGAGCCGCTGATTCCCCGTGACCGGCGCCGGGAGGTTACCGAGCGGGTCGGCTATGACGGGACGGTGGCGACGCCTCTCGATCCGGACGAGGCCGAAGCCGCGGTGCGCGATCTCGTCGACACCGCCGGGATCAAGGCCCTGGCGGTCTGCCTGCTGCACGCCTACGCCAATCCGGCGCATGAGATGGCGATCGCCGACAGGATCCGCGACAGGTTTCCGGACCTGTATGTTTCGACGTCGGCGGATGTTCATGCCGGTCTCGGCGAGTGGGAGCGTTGGACCACCGCGTCGATGAATGCCTATACCCAGCCCTTGTTCGATCGCTATCTGGCGCGGATCGAGGGCGGGCTCGCGGATCTCGGTTTCCGGGGCCGGCTCTACATCATGACCTCCAGCGGCGGCATGCTGCTGCCGGAGGTGGCGCGGCGCTATCCGGTGCGGATGCTCGAATCCGGCCCCGCCGCAGGGGTGCTGATGTCGGCCTTTCACGGCCGGTCGCTGGATCTCGCCAATGTGCTGTCTTTCGATCTCGGCGGCACCACGGCCAAGGGCGCGCTGGTGCGCCGTGGGCAACCGCTGAAGACCGACCAGATGGAGGTCGCGCGGGTGCACGACTTCAAGCGCGGCAGCGGCCTGCCGGCGCGTGTGCCCAGCATCGACATGATCGAGATCGGCGCCGGCGGCGGCTCCATCGCCTGGATCGACGAGCGAGGTCTGCTGAAGGTCGGTCCGAAAAGCGCCGGGGCGGATCCGGGTCCCGCCTGCTATGGGCGCGGCGGCAACCGGGCCAGCCTCACCGACGCCAATCTGGTGCTGGGGTTCCTTGATCCCGACTTCTTCCTCGGCGGCGCCATGACGCTGGACAAGGCGGCGGCGGAGCGCGCAATCACCGAGAGCGTGGCGGCGCCGCTGGGTCTCACCGCGATGCGGGCGGCCTGGGGCATTCATGACATCGCCAATGAGGATGTCGCCCGCGCCTTTCGCATCCACGCCTCCGAACGCGGCTTCGACTATCGCCAGGCGACGATGATCGCCTTCGGCGGTTCCGGTCCGCTCCAGGCGATGGCGATCGCCGCCAAGCTGAATATTCCCCGGGTGATCTTTCCGATCGGGGCCGGCGTGATGTCGGCCATGGGCCTGCTGGCGAGCCCGCTTTCCTTCGAGCAGGCGCGGACGCGGCGCACTTTCCTCGAGGATATCGATGCCGCCTCCTTCGAGGAAATCGTCAAGCCGTTGATCGATACCGCGAAAGGGCCGTTGCATGCCGCGGGCCTCGAAGATCCGGCGATACGGGCGACCGTGCGGCTCGACATGCGCTATTTCGGTCAGGGCCATGAGATCGAGGTCACCGTGCCTGGGGCGTCCCTGGCTCGAACCTTCGCCGATCTGCCAAGACTATTTGCCGAGCGTTACACCACGCTGTTCGGCGTGGCGCCGCTGGACGAGCCCCTGGAGATCGTCACCTGGAAGGCCGAGGTCGAGGGTCCGGCTCCGCCGCTTTCCGCCGGCTACACGGTCACCGGAAAATCGGCATCGGCCGGCAAGGCGCTGAAGGGCGAGCGGCTGTGCCATTTCGGAGGTGAACCAGTTCCGACGCCGGTGTACGACCGCTATGCCCTCGCGGCGGGAACCGTCATCAGGGGGCCGGCCCTGATCGAGGAGCGCGAGTCGACCTGCGTCCTGACGCCGGGGCACCGAGCCACGGTGGACGCCGCGCTCAACATCGTCGCCGAATTGGAGGGTTGACCCATGACCCGATCATCGCAATCGGCCTTCGACGCCGTCTCGCTCTCCATCATGTGGGACCGGATGGTCGCGATCGCGGACGAGATTGTCGGCACTCTGGTGCGGACGTCCTTCTCCACCATCGTGCGCGACAGCTATGACCTCTCGGTGGTGATCCTGGATACCAAGGGCCGGCTGATGGCCCAGGGGACCTACGCCGTGCCGGTGTTCATCGGTACGGCCCCCCGCACACTGCGTTACATGTTGGAAAAGTTTCCGCCCGAAACGCTTAGGCCCGGCGACATTATCGCCACCAACGATCCATGGATCGGCACCGGGCACATGTTCGACATCTCGATGATGCGGCCGATCTTCAAGGGCGACCGGCTGGTCGGCTACACCATGTCGATCACCCACCTGCCTGATATCGGCGGGCTCGGCTTCGGGGCGGCGGCGCGGGAGATCTATCACGAGGGCCTGCGCCTGCCGATCTGTCGCTTTGCCAAGGACGGCGTGATGGATCCGTTTCTGGAGGAACTGATCCGCACCAACGTGCGCGTGCCGGAGCAGACCATCGGCGATCTCGTCGCCAATATCGCCTGCAACGAGGTCGGCGGGCCGATGGTCACCGCCTTCATGGAGG
>JAYOEU010000094.1:0-16393 GCA_038116915.1 Alphaproteobacteria bacterium | reverse complement strand
AGCACCAGCCTTCTAAGCTGATGGTTGCAGGTTCGAGTCCTGCCGGGGTCGCCATATTTTCAATAGGTTAATGATTTATCTTAACTTAGTTAACTAACTTTACTCTGCTCAATTCCGCTCCACGAAACCCCGCCAGATGTCGAGAAACCTCTCGGCAAAGCAGGAATACCGGAAATGCCGGC
Organism: Alphaproteobacteria bacterium; assembly: GCA_038116915.1. Classification (GTDB taxonomy): domain Bacteria; phylum Pseudomonadota; class Alphaproteobacteria; order Thalassobaculales; family Thalassobaculaceae; genus JADHLJ01. Next base: position 16,211 of record JAYOEU010000094.1, on the reverse strand, counting down.
GCCACCGATCCTGGCCCTGGAGGCCGAGCCGGCGAGCGAGATCCGCATCGCGTAGCAAGGCGATCAGCCGCTCGCCCAACTCGCCTGGACGGTCCAGATCCACATTGTAGCCGGTCTCCTGATCCACGTTCACCTCGTTGCCGGCATCATGGATCGAGGCGATAACCGGAAGGCCGAATCGCATCGCCTCGACATAGACGATGCCGAAACCTTCCTGTCGGCTCGGCATTGCGAAGACGTGGGCACGTCGAAAAAGCCCCGGGATGTCGTCCTCAGGCACGAATCCCAGAACATCGATATTGGCCGCGGCTTTCGAGGCCCGGCAGAGATCGCGTATCCGTGCGAGTCCGCTGCCGCCACCCGCGATGATCAGGCGCGCACCGGGTACCGCGTCAATCACTGACGGCCAGCAGTCGATGAGCTCATGATGGCCTTTCAGGTTTTCCCGTGCGTCCAGCCGAGCGATGATTAGGACGCATGGTGGCCCGGTGAAATCCGCCGGGTCTTCCGGTGCAAGATCTTGTTCGGTGGCGAGCCAGCACACCGCCGGGTTATCGAGATTTCCGTGCAGGTTCTGGTGGCGTTCCAGGGAATAGGCGGAAATCGTGATGACCTGTCCGGCGCGGGAAAGCGACCGTGCATGATCGGCACGCAAGCCCTCGAAAGCGTCGATACCATAGAACCAGGTTGCAAAGGGCCGGTCGAGGCCAGGGATCGCGGGGTGGGCCTTCGCCATCCCTTATGTATCGTAAAGGGCGACTCGACCTGAAAGGGCGGCTTGCCAGGCGCGCGCGGCAAAACTCAGCTTACGGGCGCGGCAACCCTGAACTTTGTATCCATGCATCACCGAGAGGCCGTCACCGGCGAAGGAGGCGAGGCTCACGTCCGCGCCGGCGTCGAGCAATGCCCGCGCCGCCATGCGTGAAACCCGGGCAATGCCGCCATCACCTGCAGCAAGCGTCGCCGCTCCCAGAAACATCCTCGGAGGTGGCAATTGTCCCGGCCAGGAAACGGGAACTCCATCAGCCGGATCGGAACGCGTGACCGCTGAAGGCCGGTCGATCGCCAATGACATCTCCTCTGGACGCCGACGTCTCAGCGGTGGAGGCCGCCATATGGTTCGGTAGTATTGTATGCGTCGGCGCAACCGTTAAGACGTTCGGGTGTGGGCTATTTAATCAATGGCTGGGGTTTGAATGGCTGCCAGGGCGCCGGCCACGAGTTTCGCCAGTCTCTGACTATAAGTTTTCGGGGATTCTGTTCCAATCCGCCAAACCAGACTCATGGACGGATACCAGCGTGAAAAGCGGGCCGGCCGCGAGGCATGTCCGCTGAACCAGTACCAGCGGGCCTCATGTCTGTTCGGGAGCAGGGTCCAGACCACTCGTCCAAGCCCGCCCGCGACATGCGCGGTAGGTTTATCGACCGAGATGATCAGATCGCAGGCCACAATCAATGCCGCGAGGCCGTCGAGGTCTGTCTCCGGATCAATGCCGTGATCGGCGGCGATCTTGATGCCGGTGCGCTCCTGGAAGGCTTGGATCTCAGGCAGCGCGCTCTCATCCTCCAGACTGACCCAGGTGATGCCCGGTGTTCTGAGCACGGGTTCAAGAAAGTCCAAGGTCAGTGGCGCCGATCCTTTGCTTCGGCCGCGCCATGCAAGGCCGATCATCTGCTTTTCAAGTTCGGCAAGATCGAGCAGAAGATCAGCCGCGCGGTCGCCGTCGGCGGAGAGAAACGGGGACTTGGCGGTTTTAAAGTCGGCAATCGATCGCCGCTTCAACCCGCAGAACCGACCCATGGGGATCTGGGCCGCGATATCATCCGCCGAAAGTCTGGGATCCGGAGGATCGCAGGCCGCCACGATCTCGGCATTGCGAAACGAACGACGCAGCAAAGGAACCAGCGACGCGTCAGCCTCTATGACAAGTCCTTCCGGGAAATCATCATCGTCAATCACGGACGTGAACAGAATTTGCGACGAAACGGATTGCTCCGCCCATACCAAAAGTTTGCCGTCGATCTGACTATTACCGTCCCAGACCGGGCTCGGAAAATCTCGCCATACTCCGGGAGCGGCGGGATAGGAAAAGCGCCAGTCATAGTCCGCCCAACCCTCGGTAAACCGTGTCGCCTCAAGATTGATGATCGAGCGGTGATAGCGTGCCGGGGCGAAATTCGGGTTGGACCGCAGCGCCCGGTTAAACATTTCGAACGCGCCCTGAACATCACCGCCGCGAAGTTTGTTCACGCCCAGAGATGCACGGATATGCGCGCTTTCGGGATTGATGAGGAGCGCGCGCTCCATCCAGATACGCCCGGCTTTCCGGGCGCCAGTTCCTCCCAATGCGAGTGACAGGAGATAACATGCGCGCTGGTCGTCCGGCATTTCTACGAGACGTACCCTCAGCCCCTGAAGCTCCTCCGCCGAGCGACCGGCCTGAAGAGCGCGCAGGATCGCAGCGTTCGAATTTTGCGTGGTGGAAATCGGGTTTTCCTGAACTTTGCTGTTCACGGATCAATGCCGGTAGGAACGCGTCTTCGCCATTTGGTTCTTATATGCAGGGGACAATGGCGGGTCAAGGCATCTCCAGGGTGAAGGTCGCTTTGGTATTCGGGCCGCTTCACTGCCGGTGACCGGATGGGATAGGCTGGCGGTCCGGCTCAAGCGCGGGGGAAAGCGGCATGAAGATCAAATCCGTGAAGGCTTGGTGGCTGCATGTTCCGATCCCGAAAGCACAGCGTCATCGCTCGGATTTCGGGCTGGTTGCCTCGTTCGACATGGCGCTGGTGCGGATCGAGACCGAATGCGGCCTCGTCGGCCATGGCGAGGCGAAGGCAACGGTCGCCAGCGCCGGCGACAACCGTGCCGTGGTCTCGCTGATCGAGCGCGAGCTGGGTCCGATGCTGATCGGTGACGAGCCCCGGGACATCACGCGGCATTGGGAGAATTTCTACAGCGGAGTGCGCGGTCATTACGCGTTGGACCGGGGCCATGTGTTCCCGATTTTGGGCCGGCGCGGGATCACCATTTCGGCGATCAGCGGTATCGACATGGCCCTTTGGGATATTCTCGGCAAGAGCCTCGACGCGCCGGTCTGGCGCCTGCTTGGAGGCCGACGGCGCGAGCGGATGCCGGCCTATGCGTCGGGCGGCTGGGCGCCGGCCGACAAGATCGGCGCGCAGCTTCAATCCTATATCGACCGGGGCGGTTTCAAGGCAGTGAAGATGCGGGTCGGAGTCGCCGACGGCGAGGCCCGGCATTCGGCGGCGCGGGTACGAGCGGCGCGCGACGCGCTCGGACCAGAAATCGATATCATGTGCGATGCCCATGGGACGTTCGGAGTCGCCGAGGCGAAACGATTCTGCCGGCTGGTCGAGGATTGCGATATCGCCTGGTTCGAGGAACCGGTAACCGCCGACGACAAGCGTGGTCTGGCGGAAGTCCGCGCCAGCACCGACATCCCGATCGCCACCGGCGAGAGCGAGGCCACCCGTTTCGCCTTCCGGGATCTGGCGGAACTCCGCGCCGCCGACATCTTCCAGCCGGACCTCGCCATCTGCGGCGGCATTACCGAAGCCATGCGCATCGGCGCCATCGCCAGCGCGTTTCAGCTTCGTCTCGCACCGCACCTTTGGGGAGGGGCTCTGATGTTCAACGCCGGCTTGCACGTCTCGGCGGCGTCCCCGGCCGCTCACATCATCGAATATTCCCTCGGCGCCAATCCGATGCTGTTCGAGCTTGCCGAAGAGGCACCGGTCTCGGTGGACGGCATGGTCGAAATCCCCGACCGGCCAGGCCTCGGCGTGACCATCAACGAGGACTTCGTGAAGCGGTACACGGTGAGTTAGCGGCCCCTAGGACGCCTTTCCCTCGTTCCTCAGCAGATACAATCCGCCGCCGATGACGAGAACCGCGCCGGCCCACACGCCGACACCGGGGACGTCGCCCCAGAAGACGGCGCCGATCAGGACCGCCCAGATCAGGGTGGTGTATTTGAACGGCGCGACCAGGGCGACCTCTCCGAGCCTGAACCCTTCGATCATCAGGTACTGCGCCGCGCCGACGAATATCCCGGAAACCGCGAAGATCCAGAGATGCGCGCCCTGGATCGGCGCCCAGCCGAGCGGCCAGCTGAGGAAGCCGGCCAGCGTCACCAAGGTTGTGCTGATCATCAGGATGGCGCTGGAGGATTCAGTGCCGCTGATCCGTCGTGTCACCACGTCGCGGCAGGCGCCGAAGAAGGCTGCTCCCAAGGGGGCGAGCGCCGCGATCCGGAAGGCGTCGCCGGTCGGCTGAACCATCACCAGAACGCCGGCGAAACCGACCAGGATCGCGGTCCAACGGCGCCACCCGACCCTCTCGCCCAGAAACGGGATGGCCAGCGCCACGGTCAGCAGCGGTCCCGCGAAGGCGATGGCGATCGCGTCGGCGATCGGCAGCAGGCTGAGGCCGGTCACGAAACAGATTGTCGAGGCTGTCATCAGAAGCGCGCGGGTCAGCTGATGGCTCCAGCGGTTGACCCTAAGGGCCGCGGTTCGGCCTGTCAGCACATAGTAGGCCGCGAGCAGCGTGGCGATCGACACGCCCCGCAGAGCCATGACCTGTCCGACCGGATAGCTCTCAGTCAGGTATTTCGCCATCCCGTCATTGATGGTCAACACCAGCGCTCCCAGGGTCATGCAGATGACCCCGCGCATCGGAGCGGGAATGGCCATGGCGGCTTGATGTATCGGCGGCACGGGCATCCTTGGAAAGATCGGGCGGAAGTCGGTTGTCGAGACAAGCATGATTGCGGGGAACGGGGAAGGGGCGGCGGGATCATCCGTCGGAAAAGACCCTTCGAGACGCCGCTACGCGGCTCCTCGGGGTGAAATCTCATGTTTTAATCTGGACTCACCCTGAAGAGCGGTGAAACCGCGTCTCGAAGGGTCCTGTAGAAGGGATATCGCTCATTCCACTCCAGCAAACTCCCCGTTGGCGGGGAGGCGCGCGAGATGCTATCACCCGGCCCATGATTCGGATCAGAGAGATGACCTATCGGGTCGCGGGACGGATGCTGTTCGACGGCGCCAGCGCCACGGTGCCGGCCGGCCATAAGGTAGGGCTCGTCGGGCGCAACGGCTCCGGCAAGTCGACCCTGTTGCGCCTGCTCGCCGGCACGGCGCAGGTGGATAGCGGCGAGATCGCGATCGATGGGATCGCCGGCGTCGTCAATGCCATCGGCACGGTCGAGCAGGAGGCCCCGAGCGGCGATGAGACCCCGCTCGGCTTCACCCTTGCCGCCGACAAGGAGCGCGCGGATCTGCTGGCGCGGGCCGAGAGCGAGGCCGACCCGCTCCGGATCGCCGAAATTCAGAACCGGTTGGCGGATATCGGCGCCCATACGGCGCCGTCGCGGGCGGCCTCGATCCTCGCGGGTCTCGGCTTCGACGACGAGGCCCAGAACCAGCCGCTTTCTAACTTCTCGGGCGGTTGGCGGATGCGGGTGGCGATCGCCGCGCTGCTGTTCGCCGAACCGGAACTGCTGTTGCTGGACGAGCCGACCAACCATCTGGACCTGGAAGCCGCGATGTGGCTGGAGACGCATCTGCGCTCCTATCCAAAGACCCTGGTGGTGGTTAGCCACGACCGCGACCTGCTGAACCGGGCGGTTACCGGTATCCTGCATCTAGAGAATCTGAAGCTGACCTACTATACCGGCGGCTATGACCGGTTCGAGCGGGTGCGCGCCGAGCGGCTGGCCCTCCAGGAGGCCATGGCCCGCAAGCAGGCGGCCCAGCGCAAACACATGCAGGCCTTCGTCGACCGCTTCCGCTACAAGGCCAGCAAGGCTCGGCAGGCCCAGAGCCGGCTGAAGGCGCTGGAGCGGATGGACGTGATCGCGACGGGCGCGGCGGAGCCGACGACGGTGTTCCGCTTTCCGGAACCCGAGATCCTGCCGCCGCCGCTGGTGACTTTCGAGAAGGCCTCGGTCGGGTATGAGCCGGGCAAACCTGTCCTGAGTGGCGTCAGTTTGCGCCTCGATGCCGATGACCGGATCGGTTTTCTCGGCCAGAACGGCAACGGCAAATCCACGCTGGCCAAGCTGATCGCCGGCCGGCTGGAGCGGATGGCCGGGGATGGCCACCGGACCGCCAAGCTCAAGGTCGGCTTCTTCGCCCAGCATCAGGTCGACGATCTGGATCTGGAGGAGACCGCGACCGATCACCTGGCACGGCTGATGCCGGACGCGCCGAAGGACCGGGTGCGGGCCAGGCTCGGCGGGGTCGGTCTGGTGCAGGACAAGCAGACCACCAAGGTCAAGCACTTGTCCGGCGGCGAGAAGGCGCGGCTGACCATCGCGTTGATCACCTATGACAGCCCGCATGTGCTGATCCTGGATGAGCCGACCAACCATCTCGACATCGATGCCCGTGATGCACTGGTGCAGGCGCTGAACGACTATAACGGCGCGGTGATTCTGATCAGCCATGACCGGCGTCTGCTTGAGCTGACGGTCGACAGGCTGTGGCTCGTCGCCGACGGGACGGTGAAGCCTTTCGACGGGGATCTTGCGGACTACGCGGCCTGGCTGCGCGAGCGCTCTCGCGCCGCCTCGGGCAGGGCAGGCAAAGCCGATCCCGGCGAGGCGGGAGACAGCAACAGCCGGATGGGCCGCAAAGAGGCGCGCAAGGCCGCCGCCGACCGGCGCAAGGAAAATGCCGATATCCGCAAGGCGGCCCGCGAGGCCGAGAAGCTCCTCGAAAAACTGACCGAGCGCCGCAACAAGCTGATCGAGACTCTGGGCGACCCTGCGACCTATGAGAAATCAACCCGGGAGGTTAAGGATCTAATCCTGAAAAAGGAGGCCGTCGACCGCGAGATCGCGGCGGCGGAAGCCGCCTGGCTGGAAGCTAGCGAGGCGCTTGAGGCGGCGGAGTAGGCGGGGCGGATGTTTTTGAATCGGTATTCCCGGCGCCAGCCGTAGCTTGTCCCCATCGCGAAAGAACCCCGCATAGCCGGTCCAAGGCGTCGTCCCGCATGGCGATGAGCTCACGGGCAAGCCGGACGGCGTTTTCCTGCTTGGAACGGCGCTGCGCGGCATCACCAATGGCATTCAGGCATTGTTGAATTTCAACATCGCCGCCGCCGTCCGCCGGCAGACGCCACCCGGCGACGCCGAGCATGCCCCAGGTGTCGGAATCCTCGGGGCCGGCATAGAGAAACGGGCTTCCGGTCATGACCGCCGTGATGGCTTTCGAGGGCACGCTGACATGGGCCCATTCGTCACGCAGGGAGACGAAATGGACATCCAACGTGGCGAGACCGGCCTCGTCCAGATAGTCGCGGAGTGTTACATTGGCGCGCGTGCCGATCCGCGCTTCGAGCGCTTTCGCACCCGCTCCGCTCGCGGCGATGGTGAAGCGGAACCGGTCTCGCGGCGCGAGGTCGATCACCCGAGCGATCGCGTCCGGGCAATTCGCCTCGCCGATATTCCCGACATAGCCGATGTGAACCGGTGCCGGCGATGCCAGCCGTTCGCGCGCCGGAATCGCTCCACCGAGCACTCCGGCTGGCCACACCGCGTGCTCGGCGACCCTACCGCGCGTCTCGTCGAGGTACTGTCCCTGACCCGGACCCAGGGTCAGTCGGAAATCCGGCGGATGATGGCGAAGCGCTTTCAGAATGAACCGGTGGGCCGGACCGTCGCGTCGCGTAGGCCTGCGGCGGCGAAGGCGTCGGGGAAGAGGTCCATACTCCATTCGACCCATCGGCATCCCGACCGCGCGGCCCGGCGGCCGATCCAATAACCCAGCAGAGGAGGGTCGGTCAGGGCGACGGCCACGTCGGCCATATCGAAGGCGGCCCGGGCGAGCGCGCGGCCGTCCAACAGCGAGCCGACGAGCGTTGTAAGCCGTCCGCCATCCGGAAAGCGTGAGGCTATGCGAAGTATGCTGATCGTCGAGTCTTCGATGGCTCCGATACGGGCGGACCGGTACTGACGGTCCGTGGTTACGATGCTGATCGGCCAGTCCGGAAATCGCCGCCGCAGGGCCAGCGCCAGGTCCGCTGCCATGCGGCCCGTCATCGAGGGATCGGGCGGACAGAACCGGTTGACGATCGCCACTCTCATCCTGAGGCCGCAGGACCAGTGGTGATAAAAATTGCGCGGGACATTCTTGACATCGGATTTTTAAAACCAACTATTCGCATTGAATGGAGAGCTCACATGGCCGCGAACCCCACGGAAATCATAAAATCATACCACGCGCACGTTTATTTCGACGCATCCAGTGTCGAGGCGGCGCGAGCCCTACGCTCGGAGATTGAGGAGGCTTTCGACATCGAGATGGGACGCTTTCACGAGAAGCCGGTCGGACCGCACCCGAAATGGAGCTATCAGGTTGCCTTCGGCCCGGAGCAGTTCGCGAGCCTGGTGCCGTGGTTGAGCGTCAACAGGGGCGAACTGACGGTGCTGGTCCATGCCTGCTCGGGTGACCACATCATCGATCATACGCAATACGCGCAATGGCTCGGCAAGTCCGAGGAATTGAACCTGGACGCCCTGCGGTAACCCCCAGACGGGATGTGGTCACGCATGAGTTGACCGGGTCGGAAAGCGCAAATACCCTTGTCGAAGGTGGGGATCTGTTCTGCCGGTCCGTGAAAGCGTCCGGCAAAAAGGTGCAGGCGTAATGGCGACGGTATCTGGTGCCGCCTTAGCGAACAGTGTGTTTCCGGTGATCCGACATGGAGCGGGTGCCTCGTCGCGTGGGCCCGCCGTGCGTGATTTCACGGGGCTCGCAGCCGCGTCCGCGAACGGTATTTCGGTATCGGCTTCCGCGCGTGCCTCGCAGCCGGCCTCGATATCCATCGCCGCGCCCAACGTCGCCCAAGGGTCCCGACCGGCTTCCGGCGCGGCCGCCGACGCAATCGACACCGGCATCGACGGGGGCAACGGCGTCCGCCTTGCCGGCGACAATGGCGCGCTGCTGGATCTTTCGACCTCGCTTGGCGCACAGGAGGCGGCGGGGGAATCCGGGACGGAATCGGAGAATCCCAGCGGCCTTACGGATGCCGAAGAGGAGCAGGTCTCCGAGCTCCGGCAGGCCGACCGTGCGGTCCGCCGGCACGAGGCCGCCCATGCCGCCGTTGGCGGCGCCTTCGCCGGGTCTCCGACTTTCACCTTCGAGCGCGGCCCCGACGGCCAGCTCTATGCCGTGGCGGGCGAGGTGTCGATCGATACCGCGCCGGTTGACGGGGATCCGGAAGCGACGATCCAGAAACTCCAGATCGTGCGCAGCGCCGCGCTGGCGCCGGGTGATCCGTCGGCCCAGGACCGCGCCGTCGCCGCCCAGGCCGAGGCCGGTATCCGCCGCGCCCAGGCGGAAATCGCCTCGCAGCGCTCCGAGGAGCTGGCGGGCGAGGGTGAGGGCGGTGAAGCGGCCAATAACATCGGTCCCACAGACCCCGAAGGCGCCGGCGCTCCCGGATCGTCGATTACCGGCAACCCGTTCGGCAGCCGGGACAATGATGACGGGCGCGCCGGGCGTCGGGTGAGTCAGGCCGCCGGTCTTCTCGATATCGCGATTTGATGCTGATGTGAGCGCGTGGACGGGCGTCCAACGTGCCTTCGCGCGGCCTATTTCTTCGCGCTCTTTTCTTCCTCGTTCTTGCCGCGTTCCGGGAAAAAGTCGAGGCAGGCCTTCAGGGTGCCGGTGTTCATGTCCGGCGCCTCGCTGCATTGGATGTAGCGGGCCCGGCATTCGGTGTAGTGATCGTCGTCGATGCCGAAGCGCAGGTCGTCGCAGATTTCCGAATAGCGTTTCGCGATCGTCTCGAAGGACGTGGCATCGCCCTGAACCGTGTCCTTCAGCTTGTTCAGCGGCGGCACCTTCAGGAACTGCGCGATCGCCTCGTTCGCGCGGGTAAGCGGGATTTCCGCAAGTTGTTCCTCGCCGAGCTGGGTCCAGTATTTCACATACAACGTCTCGCCCAGCATCATCTGGCGAATTACCGGGGGAATGAATCCCGGAACCGCGGCACCCCAGACGATGAAATCGACCTGCTTGCCCTCGAGCTGATACAGGGTCGGCTTGAAGCCGACTTCCAGTTCCTTCAGCCGCTCAAGATCGATCGGATCGAAATCGTCGATCCAGTAGACCGGCAGACGCTTTTTCGTCAGCTGGTTGCGCACAGAGCGCGGCAGCCGGAAGGCTGCCCAGATGCTTCCGTCGCGATGGTGGAGCAGGTGCACCCGGTAGCCGCGCCGGGTCAGGATCCGTGCCTCCATGACCGGTTTCTTGGTGATCGGATCTTCCAGAATCTCGACGAACCACTGCACCCGAGCCGCCTCGGCCGGTTGGGACCGGACGCCCGCGATCGCCACCAGACAGACGGCGATGACGAGAAGGACTATCTTGCGGGCCAGGGCGAATCTCCCCTCTCGGATCCATGAGCTCAAACCCTTGGGTCCGATGGAATATATGGTACATGTCGCGGAAATACGAGAGAGCAGGAAAGCCGCTGTGACGATCCTCAAAGCCTTATTCGCATTGGCGTTGGTCTATGTGCTGATCGTCGGCGCGCTGTACGTCTTCCAAAGACGCATCCTGTTCGTGCCGGGAACCGTGCCTCCGAACCGGGCGGATGCGGGATTGAGCGCGATGCGGGAAGTCGAGCTGCGGACCGCCGACGGGCTGAAGCTGCTCTCGTGGTATCATGCCGCCGCGTCAGGCCGCCCGACGCTGGTTTACTTCCAAGGCAATGCCGGAACCATCGCCAGCCGGGGATTCAAGGCGGGGCCGATGATCGCGGCCGGCTTCGGCCTGCTTCTGGTCGGCTATCGCGGCTATGGCGGCAATCCCGGACATCCGAGCGAGACCGGCCTGATTGAGGACGGGCGGGCGGCGCTCGCCTTCCTGAGGGAGAAGGGGGTGACGGCGGCGGATACCGTGCTGTACGGCGAATCGCTCGGCACCGGTGTGGCGGTGGCGCTGGCCGCGGAAGCGGCGGACGAGGTGGCGGACGGGGCTCCACTGGGCGCGCTGATCCTGGAATCGCCCTATACTTCGATCGCGGAGATCGCCGCCGCGCGCTACCGGTTCGCGCCTGTGAACTGGCTGATCAAAGACCGGTTCGATACGCTCTCGCGCATCGGCCGGGTTACCGCGCCGGTGCTGATCCTCCATGGCGAGAAAGACGGCCTGATCGGCGCCGACCATGGGCGGCGCGTGTTCGCCGCCGCCAATGATCCCAAGGAATTGCGTCTGTTCGCCGAGGGGCGACATTCGGACCTTTATGACCTCGGCGCCTTGGAGACGGTAACCGGGTTTCTTGGCCGCATGTGGCATCCCGCACAACCCTGACCGGCCACGCGTCCTGGTCCTTGATCGCAAGATGTGGCATGATCATATGCTAATCACGCGACAGAAGGTCGAACGGGAAAGCCACGATGGTGGGAATCGTATCCGGATTGAACAACGCATTGAGCGCGATCGGCGCCAACAGCCGGTTCTTCCGTTCGACCGCGACCAATATCTCAAATTCCGAAACCACCGGCTTCCGCGCTGAACGCGAACGCTTCGAGACCCAGGCCACGGGCGGAACCCGCTTCAATGGTCTGGTCGATGGAAGCGCTGCGGCCTTCCTTCAGGCGACCGGCGCTCCGGGCGATCTTTCGGCGGGCGGAAACGGCTTTTTGCCGACCCGTGACCCGGGCAATCTGGATCTGCTGAACCTCTTGAAATCGGCCGGCTTCGCGCCCGATAGCGGCGGCGTGCTGACCGATGCGAGCGGCCGTCAGTTGCTCGGCTTTCCGACCGACGCTTCGGGCACGGTGACGAGCGCCAGCCAAACCATCTCGGATCTGGTGCCGGTACGTTTGCCGGCCGGGACCTCGAATTCGCCGACGACCCGCGTCGATTTCGCTGCGAACCTGCCGGCGAATGCCAATGTCGCGGACAGTTTCCGGACCACGGTGACGGTCGTGGACAGTCTTGGACGTGAACAGCTTCTGAGCGTTGATTTCACCAAGACCGGCGCCAATGCCTTTGATGCCGCGTTCTCTCTAAACCCGGCGCAGGGAACGGTCACCGCCCCCGCGGGCACCGTCGCGCTTGCATTCGATGGTGCCGGCCGGCTTGCATCAGTGAATGGCGTGGGCACAGCCGGTTCTCCCGCGAGCGTCGGGCTGACCCTGGATTTCACCGGCTCCGGCGCCTCCGCCCAGCCGGTTACCTTCGGCCTCGGTCAATTCGGCGGCGGTGAGCTGGGTCAGCTCGCTGCACCCTTCGCGGTCGCTGCTGCCAATGCCGACGGCGCGCTGCCATCGCCGATCACAGGTTTTGACATTGACTCCCAGGGCGTGGTCCGGGCGACCTCCGCCAACGGCAACTCGCGGGCGATTTTCAGAGTTCCAACGGTGACTGTCCCGGCGCCCAGCGAGTTGGCGAGCGCGCGGGGCGCATTCACGACCACCTCCGGCAGCGGAGATGTGACCCTGTCGAGCGCCGGGCAGGGTGGCTTCACCGGCATAGAAGGCGGGCTCTCGCGTTCGGATGTCGATTTCGCGCGTGAGCTTCCGAACCTCGCGATTGGCGCGAATGTCTACAAGGCTGCAATCAAGGTCGCCCAGGCGGGCGATGAACTACTCGACGCCATCATCGATATCAAGCGCTGAGACCATGATCCACGCTCCCGATTCCTGGTCAGAAAGTGGCTATGCGTCGCGGGTTGGCCAGGATTGAGCAACCCCCACGCCGAGAATCGCCGCGAAAACCAAGGCGACCGCCGGGATTTGCAAGCTGTAATCCAGCGCCGCGTGCGCCGCGGCCAAAACGCCGCAAGAAGCCGCAACCATGGGATATATGTGATTGCGTCGGCGTTGCAGTGCGCCCCTGAAACAACGGAACAGCAAGCTTCCGAGAAGGCCGAACCAAAGTAGCGCCATCGGAATTTCGAGCTCGAACGCCATCTCGAGATAGGTATTCTCCAGCATGAAGCGGACGTGCCCTACATCCTCCCCACGGTATACCGGATACCCCTGGGAGAACGCGCCGAAACCGACGCCTGTCATCGAAAAGTCCGGCAATGCGCGGGCTACGTCGCTGTAGGCGAAGAACCGCTCATTCGTCGCGAATTCGTCCGAAACGAAACGCCCGGTCAGGAAATCTCCGCTGATCGCGAGGATGCCGAAACCGAGAACCACCAGGAACGGAACGAGCAGACCGAGGGTGCGTTTGCCGCTATCGGCCGGCAGCATCGACAGCGTGACAAGAACCGCAATTCCCGCCACGGTTGCTCCCGTGCCGGCGCGCGAGCCCGACAAAATGAGCGCAAGGAAGCATATGATGAACACCGTAAGGTAGAACCAGCCGCCTCGGAACATGCCGCGGGCAATCAACTCCAGGTTGGATAAATATCGAAATACCTGCTGGCGCTGGCGGTCTTGCGCGCGAATCAGCAACCCGAGGGCGACGATCGCAGTGAATCCGCAATAGGTGGCGAAATTGTTTCGATTGATGAAGGTGGATCGCACTTGATCACTTTGATCCGGCAGCCACGGAAGAGCTTTGGGTCCATCAAGATGATTGACCAGGCCGATCAGCGCCAATCCGACACCAATGATGCATATTCCGTGAAACATCAAATCGGCGCGCTCTGGGGCCCGGGTCAGTTGCAGCATCAGCCAGAAGACCCCGGCATATGACAACAGGCGTGACAAGGCGATCATCCCGCCTTCCGGGTCGGCGGAGATCACGCCGTTGCCGATCGTCGGGATCAGAGTCGCGGCGAATTCCCATCCCGGATGCACGAGACTGGCCGACGTGGGAAGGTATATCTGCAATAATATCCATACTGTTATGGCGAAAAATGCCAAACTGTGAACCGCTATTCTCCGCAAGGCGATCTCGGTTGCAAGGACGCCGCTTCCGGTCAGCCCGGCCCAAAGCGCAACCAAGAGACCAATCGCGAATCCAGTCAATCCCATCACCCAGGCGAGCATGCCGCCATAGGCGAGGGCGGAGCCGGGCAGGACGAGAAGCGTCCCGCCCAGGAGAGCCTGTTTCATTCTGTTCACCGGAAAATCCATCCGGGTGTGATGTATTTTCTGCATCAGAGTATCGATTTGCGGTGAATCTTCCTTTTGCTCGACACCGTACTACCAGCGAATGGTTACCATGGTATTACCGCCGCTCTCGGCGGTGAATGACAATAATAGTGATTTAAGAATATTTTACATCCTAAGACATTGCGATTGTCCCGTATTTCTGGCAGAAGAGCGTTCAGTTTTGATGTAATCATGTTTAAAAAACCGGAAATCGTGGATTATAATATCTGTACAAAAGCGATCGCGAGGCAGATTGATCCGAGATGCGCCGCGTTTTGTGCTCGGACGTCCAATCGACGCGTGAACCAACAAGACAGTCCGGAGTTGAGGTAGGTGGCTAACGAGGGTTCATTTCCCTGGCTTTCGAGTATCCGGATGCGGCGGCGTCGGATGCTCGGAATACTTGTATCCTGCTTCGTCGCGGGGCTGCTTTTGCCGCGTCCGTTGACTGCTCAGCAGGCGACCCCCGTGAAGCCGGATGAAACAACGACGCCGTCCGCGACCGATCGGCTTCGCGAGGCGCCGGCCGGCCAGCGCATCACTCCTAATCCGAAGATCGAGCCTACGCGCGGCGTGGGAGTCGAAGACCGGGCGCGTGAAAGCTATGCGGCACAGGGCGTGCGGGCTGGTTCCTTCGTGGTGTTTCCCTCGTTGGAAAGCAAGTTCATCTACAACGACAATATCTTCGCCACGCCGAACGCCACCGTTGACGATTTCATCCTGGATCTTAAGCCTGGGGTTAGGGTGCAGTCGAATTGGCGCAATCATTCTTTCGGAGCCTTCGTTTTCGGAAATATCGGCGAGTACGCGCAGCAAGACAATGAGGATTACGAGGATCTCAACGTCTTGCTCGACGGGCGTCTGGATATCTCCAAGGACGCGAAGGCGTTCGCGACCGCTGCATTCAATCATCTTCATGAAGAGCGCGGTTCGGTGGACGACGCCAACAGCAGGGTCCCGACCACCTACAATCGCTATGAGGCCACCGCCAGGTACGAGCACGGCATCAACAAGCTCCGGTTTCTCGGGGGGGCCGGTGCGACCGGGTACTTCTACGACAATACCGAGACGTCGACCGGGTTGATCTTTTCGGATGAGCGGGACCGCCTGGAGTACCGCGCGGATGTCCGCGGTGAGTATATGTTTTTTGAAAAGTACGGCGCCTTCGTCTCCGCCGAGGGTATTGATGTGGACTATGACCGGCGCACCGCCGCCGGGTTGCTGCGGTCTTCAACGGGGTATGATCTAAGGGCCGGCGCGCTGATCGATTTTACCGGATTGCTATCCGGTGAGTTATACGGCGGATATGTGCGCCGCCAGTATGAGGATTCCGCGTTGACCGACATCGGGGTGCCGATTTTCGGGGCGGGGATCCTGTGGAACGTCACCGGCCTTACGACGGTCGAATACGAGCTGACCCGGTCGATCTTGGAGACCACCAGTATCGGCGTCTCCGGCATCCTCAGCACCAGCGCCAGCGTGGAGGTTAACCATGAGTTGAAGCGCAACATATTGCTGCGCGGGGTGCTCGGTTATACCGACAGTGAGTTCCGGGGAACCACCCGAAACGATGAAAGTTACGACGCCGAGTTGGGGGCGACGTATCTGCTGAACCAGAATTTCAGTTTTGAGGCGTCACTTAAATACATCGACCGGTCGTCCACCGAAGGCTCCCAGGCCTATGAGCAGACCGTCGGAAGCATAACTCTGGTCGGTAAGCTTTAGCGCGACGGACAGCCGCGCTGACCGTCAGCCCGGCGCGGCCAGCGCGTGAACAACATTCTCAAACCCGCCCAGACCTTCCAGATACGATGCCACCTGGCGGCTTTTGCCCAACTGACGCGCGATCTTGACCAGTTCCTCCGGTTTCATCGCGGCCAGAAGGCGAATCTGACGGCGGACCAGCCGGCGGGTTTCCTCCGAAAGCCAAGCGTCATTGTGGAGACCGAATGCCACTCGCCAGGGACCGAGCCGTTCTTCGACGGGCGCATTCAGGATCGACATCCGAAACACGGCCTCCAGGCGATCCGTCGCAACCGGGAGCGAGGCTTCGGCGATTGTAATACCAACTTTCGCTAAGACCGACTCGTGCAGGGATTCCCATATTTAGCGGTT
>JAYOEU010000093.1:0-16456 GCA_038116915.1 Alphaproteobacteria bacterium | reverse complement strand
TAGATAGTGACGGGTGGCGGATCACGGCTGAAGATTTCTGAACCTCAAGGATCTCCGCGAAGTGCTCCAGCATCCCGTGCTCGCCAGCGCTTCAGGCGTCGGCCCCGACTTTCGTCGGGGATAAGGGTTAGCGCATTTGCGCGGAGTTCCCGGAAACAACCGGATAAATCTCGCTGTTGCGCCGAACCCTATCCGTACGGATCGTACAAGACCGCGCCCTTGCGCATCAGCGCGCCGCCGAGGACCGTGCGGTGGATCTCGGACGTGCCGTCGAAGATCCGGTAGATCCGCGCGTCGCGGTAGTAGCGCTCGATCGGATGCTCCTTGGAGAACCCGGCGCCGCCGAACAGCTGAACCGCCCGGTCCACCACCCGGCCCAGGGTCTCGGCGGCATGCACCTTGACCATCGAGATCATCTCGCGCCCGTCGCCGGTACGGTCGATCTCGGCGGCGGCTTGCCAGAGCAGCAGACGGGCGGCATTGATCTCGATCGCGCTGTCGGCAAGCATCTGCTGGACCAGTTGAAAATTCCCGATCGGCTGGCCGAACTGCTCCCGGGTCCGGGCATGTTCGACCATCAGATCCAGCACCTTTGATGCCTTGCCCACGGCCCGCGCGCCGACCTGGCCGAGCCTGACTCGGCCCAAGGTTTCCAACACCTGTCGCATGCCGCGCCCTTCCTCGCCGAGCAGGTTCTCGGGGCCGAGGCGGATGTCGTCGAAGAACATCTCGATATGGCTGGTGCCGCGCAAGCCCATCATCGGCTGGTCGCGGCCGACGGAGAAGCCGGGGCTGTCCTTGTCGACCAGGAACAGCGAAATGCCGCGTGAGCCGGCATCCGGATTGGTGACGGCCGAGACCACGAAGAAATCCGAGAACATGCCGTCACTGATATAGTGCTTATGCCCGTTGAGGCGCCAGCCGTCGCCGTCGCGCGTTGCCCGCGTCCTGATGCCGGCGGCGTCGGAGCCGGCGCCGGGTTCGGTGATCGCGATTGAACAGGTTCGCTCACCCCGCACCGTCGGCAGCAGCCAGCGCTCCGCCTGCGACGGGGTGCAACGCAGCAGCACCTCGTAGACATTGCCGAAGGCGCGGCGGATCAGAATGTCCGTTGTCCGGCCGAACTGTTCCTCCAGCAGCATGGTATCGAAGGCATTGAGACCGCCGCCTCCCAACTCCTCGGGAATGTTGGTGGCGTAAAGACCGAGGGCGCGTGACTTCTCGAAGATCGCCCGCGCGTCCTCGGGCGCCAGCACGCCGTCCCGATCGACCTTCTCCTCGAGCGGCGCCAGATGCTCGTCGATGAAGCGCCGGACAGTGGAGACGAGCAGCCGTTGCTGGTCGCTGAGTTGGAAATCCATGTGATCTTCCCCATCGCCATGTGTTCTCTAAAGCGGCCCGACGGGTCTCCAGGCGGGTCCGCGCAAACACAAGGCCAAGCCGATGCCGATCGTGGCGAGACCGGCGGCCACGGCCGAAAATACGACCCAAAGTGGCCAGCTGTATAGCAGCGCCAGGCCTCCGATCGATGCCACGACGATGAATCGGAGGAGGCCCACGGCGACCGGCGCCAGCATTATGCCGGTCCCCTGGCTTGCGAAATACAGTGTCTGCCCGGCGCCGAACAACCCATAGAATGGGCCGACAATCAGAAGATAGAGCACCCCCACCGCGTGGGCGGACGGGTCGGTGGTGAACCGGTCGAGCCAGAGGCCCGGAGCCAGCGCGACCACCAGGCCGATGGCGCCTGTTAAAGCGAAGGTCACGCCCGCGCCCGACCAGGCGATCCGGCGTGCCCGCGAAAACTGGTTCGCGCCCACGTTCACCCCGACCGCCGCGGTCAGTGCCGCTCCGACTCCGAAGGCAATCGGAACCAGCATCAGCTCCAAACGTCCGCCAAGGCCGTACCCCGCGAGCGCCGCCGTGCCATATCGCCCAACGATGCCGGTGACCGTGACAACTGTCAGCGCTATCGTCAGGCTATTGATGATCCCGATCCCGCCAACCCGCATGATATCGCCGATCGCGGCCCATTTTATGGGGGCCGTCCGCAACCGCGTGCCCGCCGCGCCGCGAAGCAGATAGATCATGAGGTACAGCGCGGCGGCGCCCTGGCAGATAATCAATGCGGTGGCGGGGCCGGCGATGCCGATCGATGGAAACGGCCCCCAGCCGAGGGTCAATGCGCCGGACAGGCCGATTTGCGCGATGCAACAGAAAATCATCGCCCGCGCCGGCGTGGTGGTGTCGCCCGTGCCGCGCAAGATGGCCGAGAATGCGAACAAGGCCCAGGTCAGCGCGGCGCCACCGAAGGCGATGCGGGCGTAAAGAACCGCCCCATCGAGAGCGTCACCTTGCCCCCCCCAGCGCCGCGAAAATCGGCCGGGCATAAAGCCCGAGAACAATCGTGAAGACGAGGGCCATCAGCGCCGCGATGATCAGCGCGTGCCATGCCGCCTGTTCGGCCCGTTCGTCGGCCCCGGCGCCGAGCGCTCTCGCGACCGACGAGGTCACGCCTCCGCCGATCGCGCCACCCGCCATCATTTGCATGAGCGTTTGGAATGGGAAGACAAGAGCGAGGCTCGCAAGCGGCGCCGTGCCGAGATAGCCGATATAGAGCGCGTCCGCGAAGGTCACCACGGACATGGCCGCGACGGCGGCCACATTGGGCGCGGCCAGTCGCCAAAGCATCGCCGGGATCGGTCCGTCCAGCAGCAGCCGGAGGCGAGGCGATACCGTCTTCGACACGGAAGCGCGGTTGGCGTCAGATATGCCGCACCAGATCCAGGCTCTGCTCCGCCTTGCCGGTTTCGACCTTGCGGACCGCCTCGACCAGGGCCGCGTTGGCGGGCGCGTCGATGCCGATCTCCTTGCCCTTGGCGGCGACGAAGCCGTTGATCGCCAGGATCTCGGTGCGCCGCTTCTTGGCGATGTCCTGAGCCATGGACGGGCGGGAATCATCGGAGCGGCCGACGGAGCTTGCCTTCATGTCTGCCTCCATCTTGGCGATTATCGCCTTGTCGCCCTCCAGGCCGGCAACCCAATCCTCGGGCGCGAACTTGTTGATCGTCTCAAGCTCATAGCCAAGTGCCTGTCCGATCTTCACCGACTCGCCCGCGAGCCGGATCGACAACATCCTGGTAATCGGCTCGTTATCGCAGGCATTGGCGCCGAACCCGGTGGCGGCGCAGACACCGTTACGCATGGCGTTAGCGGTCAGCTTCGACCAGCGCTCGCCCCAGAGGTTGGTTGTCGCCTTGGCGCTATCGACGCTGGAGAGCAGGCGGACGACTTCGAGAATCCGTGGCGAGACCCGACCGTGCACTTCGCCGGCGCGGAACACCGTGTGCTTGTTGCCACCCAGCGGCACGCCCCGGCGCACTTCCGCCGGCCCGGTGAGTTCGACTGCGATCTTGGCGGCGATGCATCCGGTGGTTCGGCCCCAGCCGACGACGCTGGCGATGGTTTCCTCGTTGATGCAATTCTGCAGCGAGACGCAGAATCCGGTCGGCGAGAGATAGTCCTTGATCAGGGTCGTCGCCCAGGCCGTGTCGTAGGACTTCATGCAGATGAAAGCGATGTCGATCGGCTTCTCACGGGAAAGCGACTGCACTTCGGTCAGGCTGATCGCGCGGGCCTTGGCGGTGAAGCATTCGGGCTCGGTCAGGCCGTAGAGGCTGATGCCTTTCTCGTTGATCGCCCGCACATGTTCCGGCCATGGGTCGATGAAGATGACGTCCTCGCCGTCGCGGGCCATATAGCCACCGACGTAGGACCCAACAGCGCCGGCGCCTACGATCGCAATGCGTTTTCCCATGATGTTTCCCCGCCTGTATAAAGCTTTTCGTTGAAGTTTCCCGGCGTTCAGCTCGGATGGTCGCCGCCGCCGATGGTGATCCGGTGCATCACCCGGCGCTCGCCCTGATAGTCGTTCAGCGCCCGGTGCTGGGTGCAGCGGTTATCCCACAACGCTAGGGTACCCTTGCGATAGCGCACCCGGCAGGTGAAGTCGGGCTGGGTCGCGTGCTCGCGCAGATAGTCGAGCATCGGCTTGCTTTCCTCCTCCGTCATGTCCTCGAAGCGGGTCAGGTGGCCGCCGCTGACGTAGAGGGCCTTGCGCCGGGTTTCGGGATGGGTGCGCACGATCGGGTGGATCGAGGCCTCGTTGGCGCGGTCGAGATTGTTTACGTCGAAGCGGGTCATGTTCATCACCGCCGCCCGGCCGCCGGACCCCTTCAGCGCCGCCGAATACTCGGCTTGCATGCTTCCGAGTAGATCCTTCATCCCGTCGGACAGCGTGTCATAGGCATTGTAGAGGTTGGTCAGCATGGTATCGCCGCCCTTGGACGGCATCTCCAGCGCATAGAGCATGGTGCCGACGGGCGGGCGCTCGGAAAACGACATGTCGGAATGCCATTTGCCGCCGAAATTGCGCTGCTCGTCCGGTTCCTTGCGGATCTCAAAGATCTCGGGGTGGTCGTCCAGGCCCTTGACGAAGGGATAGAATTCCAGCGGCCCGAAGCGTTGGGCAAAAGCCTTGTATTGCGCCGGCGTCAGGGTCTGGTTGTGGAAGATGATGACTTGATATTCCAGAAACGCCCGGTGGATCTCATCAAAGGTCTGATTGTCGAGAGGTTGGGAGAGGTCCACGCCCTCGATCTCCACCCCCATGGATCCGGCGATCGGGTTCAAGGAAATTTTCTCGTAGCTCATGGTTCGATCATCCCACATGGCATCATTGCGCGACAGAGTCTGTCATTGAGCTGAATTTTGCAATCTCGCCCCGGGCCACAGGTGTGATGATAGGTGAGGCAAGAGGACATGGACCAGCAAAGCATCAAAAACCGATCTGGTGAGCATCCTTCGTGACGCACGCCGAGGCGTGCTCCTCAGGATGAGTAACATATTGCATTCGAACCGGTAAAAGTTCACCTCACCCTGAGGAGCGAGCAAGGCGAGCGTCTCGAAGGGTCCAGCCCAACGCTTTTCTTTACCCGGCTGGATAGGGTTGCGGTTTGCCGCGCCGGGTTTATCGTTGCGCGCGTCATCTGAAGGAGCTCCCATGCCAAGCATTCCCATTGTCGGATACGCCGACCGCTTTTCCCTCGCGCCGGGCGAGACCATCGCCTTCAAGGTGTCCAGCGGGTCCGCGCGGCCCTATTCCGCGCGGCTGGTGCGGGTGATATCCGGCGACCCGAGCCCGATGGGGCCTGGCTTGATCGAGGAGGATATCGCCGCCAGCTTCGCTGGAGACTATGCCTCGCGGCTTCAGCGGGTGGATCTCGGCTCCCACATGACGGTTGGCGCAAGCGCGCCCCTCTCGGGGCTGGAGAGCTTCACCATCGGTGCCACGATCTTCCCGACCACGCCGAACTCGGGGCGACAGGGGATCATCGGCCGTTACGAGCCGTCGAAAGGCGCCGGCTTCGCGCTGGTGATCGGGCCGAACGGCGCCGGGATCGTCATCGGTGACGGCGCCGGGATGGAAACCGCGCGAGAGGTCCACAAACCGCTGGCGGCGGAGCGCTGGTACCGTGTCTGGGCAAGTTACGACGCCTCGACCGGCATGCTCCGGGTCGGCCAGCAGCCGGTGAAGCCGCGGATTGACGCCGACGATGCCGGAACATCCGAGATCAAGGCCGCCGCGGCACCCGCGATAGCGGTCGAACATCCTCTGGTGGTAGCGGGCTTGGGCGCGTCACCGGTCTCCAGCGTGTTCAACGGCAAGATCGAACGGCCTTTCGTTCTGAACGGCGTGCCGAGCGATCAGCGGATTGCCGAAATCGCCGGAGGCGCCCCGGATCGGACCTTGGTTGCCGCCTGGGAGTTCTCACGGGACGTTGCCGGCCCCAATGTGCCGGACTTGGGGGCGCATGGCCTGCATGGGACTCTCTTCAACCTGCCGACCCGGGCGGTGAAGTCATCGACCTGGGACGGGTCCTGCTTCGACTGGACCAAGAAGCCCGAGCACTACGCCGCCGTGCATTTTCACGACGACGATCTCTATGACTGTGGCTGGGAGACCGATTTCAGCTTCACCATTCCCGAAGAGTTCAGAAGCGGCGTCTATGCGGCGCGGCTTTCGACGGCCGAGGGCGATGAGGAGATGATTCCGTTCTTCGTCACAGCGCCGAGGGGCAAGCCGCGCAACCGGATCTGTGTGCTGATCCCGTCTTTCACCTATACGGTCTATGCCAACATCGCGCGCGGCAATACGACAGACTCGATGCGGGCGCGGATGGCCGAATGGGGGGCCAGCCCCTACTCCACCGACGACCACACGCAGTTCGCGCTGTCGACCTACAACTACCATTCCGACGGCAGCGGCATTGGCTATTCCTCGCGACTGCGGCCAATCATCACCATGCGCTCCAATGTGATCTCGTACCCGGAGGTCCGGGGATCCGGCTGCCGGCATTTCCCGGCCGACAGCCATCTCTGGTACTGGCTGGAGACCAAGGGCCACGATTTCGACGTGATCACCGATGACGAACTGCATCGCTGGGGCGTCGATGCGGTCAGCGGCTATGATCTGCTGATCACCTGTTCCCATCCGGAGTATCACACGCCCGGCTCCCTCGATGCCTTGCAGAACTATGTCGATGGCGGCGGGCGGTTCCTTTACCTCGGCGGCAATGGCTTTTACTGGAAGGTCGCGGTCAGCGATGCCTGGCCGAACGCCGTGGAGATCCGGCGGGGCGAGGGTGGTATCCGCGCCTGGGCGGCCGAGCCGGGCGAATACTACAATGCCTTCGATGGCAGCTATGGCGGTCTCTGGCGGCGCAACGGCCGGGCGCCCCAGGTGCTTGCGGGTGTCGGGTTTTCCTCCCAGGGCGACCATGACGGAGGGCCTTATACCCGGACCGAAGCCTCATATGATCCGTCGGTTTCCTGGATCTTCGAGGGAATCGAGGGTGACCTGATCGGGGATTTCGGGCTTGCTGGTGGCGGCGCGGCGGGTTTCGAGCTGGACCGAGCCGACACGCGCCTCGGCACGCCTCTCAACGCCGTTGTGCTGGCCAGTTCCGGCAACCACGGCGACAGTTTCGTGCTGGTGCCGGAGGATATCCTCACCCATCACGACACCTGGCCGCACGAGCCGGTGAAGGATCTGATCCGCGCCGACATCGTCTATTTCGAAACCCCAAACGGCGGGGCGGTCTTCTCTGTCGGCTCCATCACCTTCTGCGGCGCCCTGCCGATCAATGGCGGTGACAACAATGTCTCGCGCATGATCGACAACGTGGTGCGGCGGTTCCTCGGAAACTGACGACGCCTACCGCAGCATCGCCTCCGCCTCCGCCCAGAGGTCCCGAACGAGATCGCCCGCCGGGCGGGCCTCGGCGAGGGCGGCTGACTGGCCGGCCCAGGCCTGGATGCGGTCGATATCGTTGTTCCTCGTGCCCTCGGCCCGCATGGCGGCCGTCAGGCCCCGTTGAACCGGATAGGGCGCCGGAGCGGGTGTGTAGGGCCGGCCGGCGGCGCGGGCATAGGCGGTGGCGACGCTGCGGCCGGCGCGGCCGGAGAAGGCACGGGTGACCATGGTATCCTCCGGCGCGGTCCGGCCGATCGCGTCCGCCCAGGCGGGGGCCAGCGCCGCCTCGGGTGTTCTGAGCAGGCCGGTGCCGATCTGTACCGCCGACGCCCCCAGCGTCAGGGCCGCCGCGATGCCCCGCGCATCGGCGATGCCGCCCGTTGCGACCACCGGTAGATCCACCGCGTCGCAGACCGCTGGCAGCAGCGAAAAAAGACCGACCATCGCCCGCTCCGCATCGCCCGCCTCGAAGGCGCCCCGGTGGCCGCCCGCCTCCATCCCCTGGGCGACGATCACGTCGGCGCCAGCGGACGCGGCGGCGCGCGCTTCGGCGACCGTTGTCACGGTGGCGAACCATTTGATCCCGGCCTGCTTCATCCGCTTCACATAGGCTTCCGGATAGATCCCCATGATCGAGGAGATCACCGCCGGCCCGGCGGCCAGCATGGCCTCGCACTGGGCCTCGAAATCAAGCGGCCCGGCATCGCCCGCCTCGGCGGCGACCGCGGGACCCCAGTCGCCGAGAAACGCCCGGACCTCGGCCTCGTGCGCGGCGTTGCGCGTCGGCGCCGGATCGGGAATCCAGAGGTTGAGCTGAAAACCGCCATTGCTGGCGCCGCGAAAGGCGGACACCCATTCGCCGATGGCACCGGGGTCCATCAGCAGGGTGCCGCAGGCCCCCATGCCGCCGGCATTGGCTACGGCGGCGGCGAGCGGCGCCGGGCAGGCTCCGGCCATCGGAGCCATCAGGATCGGCACACGGAGGCCGTAGGCATCGCAAAAGCTTTTCGCGCGGGCGAGGGGAGAAGCGGCGGCCGGCATGGCTGCTCCTTTTCGGTGATGCCGCCGGGTCTTTGCCATCGCCCGCGGCCGGACTTGATGCTAAGGGAAGCGTTCGGGACGGTCGATCCCGGGTTTCGAATTGGAGAAATCCCATCATGGAACGGGTGAAGCAGATCGAGATCCTGAAGGAGCTGATGTCCCAGGTTGCCGAGAAGTGCAACGTGGATGCCGGGCGCATGGTCGAAAACCCGGTGGCAAGCTACACCTGTGCGGACATGGCGGCGCGGGAGTGGGAGGCGTTTTTCCGCAACCACCCGCAGGTCATCAGGCTTACCGGCGATCTGCCGAAGCCTGGAAGCTTCATGACCGTGGATGATTTCGGTACCCCGGTTTTGGCCTGCCGCGACGGCGAGGGCCGGTTCCGCGCCTTCCTGAATGCCTGCCGGCACCGGGGCGTCAAGCTGGTGACCGAGGCGCGCGGCGAGAAGACCCGGTTTTCCTGCCCCTTCCATGCCTGGACCTATGACAATTCAGGTGCCCTTCTGGCGATCCCGCAACCCGGCCATTTCGGCGCGGTCGATAAGCCGTCCCTCGGCCTGATCGAGCTTCCGGCGGTGGAAAGGCACGGGCTGCTGTTCGTGCATCCAAGGCGCGATGGCGTGATCGACGTGGACGCGTTGCTCGGAGACCTTGCTCCGGAAATTGCCAATTGGAAATTCGAGCGCCTGATCCGCACCGGCGAGACCGAAATCACCAAGCGGCTCAACTGGAAGCTCGCCAACGATACCTTCGGTGAGACCTATCATTTCCAGAAGCTGCACAAGAACACGCTCGGCCAGCTGTTCCACGGCGACAACCTCGCCTACGAGACGTTCGGACGGAACCACCGCTTCGTCTTCGCCAGCCGCTTCATCGACATGCTGCGCGAGGTGCCGGAGGAGGAATGGGCGCTGCCGATGGGGGCGACCCTGCTGTACTACATCTTTCCGAACATCCAGATCATCGTCGGGCGCGGTACCACCAATCTGGTGAAGATCTACCCGCACAAGGACGACCCGGCGCGCTCGACCAGTCGGATCTGCCACTATTTCACCGAGAACGCGGTGGCCGCCGAGCAAGAGGCCATGGCGTCCGGCAACGCGCTGACCCTGGAAGAGGTCTATGACTTCGAGGCGAGCAAGGAAAAAACCCTGACCTATGCGGTGATCAACGAGGTCTTCGACAGCACCATTGAGCAGGAAGACTATGCCATGGGCGAGCGCATCCAGGTGGCGGCGGAAAGCGGTGAACTCGACACCGTGGTCTTCGGCCGCAACGAACCTGCCTTGCACCACTATCACAACAGCTTCCGCGCGGCGCTCGGGCTCGGGCCGCTGGCGGAGTATGGGGGCGCGCCCTAATTCTCACCCGCAGAGGAAATCCGGCCAGCAGGGCCAGGAGCCGTATTCGGCGTAGTAGATCATCTTCCAGACGATGAGCCCCATCCAGATCGCGAAATAGCCGAGCAAACCGCCCCATTGCAGCGCGGCAAGCCAGGGGCTGCCGGTTGTCGCGGGCTCAGACTCTCCGGCCGTCGGCTCCCGCATCCGGTAAACCGGCGGTTTGTCGGGGATCATTGAGATAGAGATTTCACCACGAGCCGTGGACCGCAGGAGTGTCATCGCCCCGTCGATCCCCTCGCCGAGAAGGGGTGGTGCCGATCTTACGACCGCGCCGAGGCTGACGGCGATCCGCTCCTGCCACGCCTCCAAGCTCTGAAGGGCCTTGGCACAGGCCGTGGCCGCGGTGACGTCCGGAAACATCGAGATCAAGGCACCATCCGACCGGCCCAGGACGGTTCCGCCACTTTGCTTCACCAGGGACAGAACCCGGTCCGGAAAATCGCCGGCGCGGTGATCAACGGCCATTAGGATGCGCACTGGGTGGTCGGTCATTCACGCCTCCTTCTTCATCCGGTTCAAGCCGTTCACCTATCCTCTCGTGGCGAATCCATCGTGACGCGCCTGGATCAAAAGCACACTTATCATACAACCGACGCCGGAAAGCGCCACCACCCAGCCCATCGGCCAGGGGGTTCCGTCGGCAAACGCGCCGACCAGACCGGCTCCGATCATCCCGCCGCCATATTGCGCGGAGCCGACGATCGCGGAAACCGAACCGGCGCCGCTCGGAACGCTCGCCATCGCGCCGGCGGCGGCGTTGGCGGTGACGAATCCGTTCATCGATTTGAAGGCGAACAGGGCCGCGACCAGACCCCAAAGCGCGCCCCAATCCGTCGCGCTCACCAGGGCGGTCAGGAGGCCCAGACATGCCGCGCCGAACGCGCCGGACCGCATGATCCGGTCGCTGCCCAACTTTGTGACGATGCGGGAGTTTATGGCGCTTGCCCCGATCAGTCCGATTGTCCCGGTCGCGAAAACGATGCCGTAGAGCTGCGGCGAGAGGTGATGGTAGCTGATATAGGCGAAGGGCGTGCCGGCGACGGTCGCGAAGATGCCTGCATAAAGGAATCCGCACGCGCCTGCATATCCAAGAAGGGTGCGGTTCCCGAGCAGCCTGGCGTAATCCCCGAAAGCGCGGCTCATCGGCGCCGTCTCGCGCTTTTCCGGAGTAAGCGTCTCCGGTTGGCCGGACAGCGCCAGGAGCGTGAGGACGCCGATCCCCACCAGAACCCAGAAGATCGCGTGCCACGGAGCGACATACAGGATCAGCCCGCCGATGCTGGGGCCGAGCATGGGCGCGATCGCCATGATCGCCATCAGCAAGGAAAGCATCCTTGCCGCACGGTCGCGGTCATACTGGTCCCGCACCATCGTGCGCGCCAGGACGACGCAGGCGCTCGCGCCCAATGCCTGCACCAGACGCCACCCGATCAGTTGCACGGCACTGGTGGAGAGCGCGCAGCCCGCCGCTCCGACCACGAAAATCAAGAGCCCGACCGCGACCGGACGGCGGCGGCCGTACCGGTCGCCGATGGGACCCCAGAACAGCTGCCCGATGCTGAAGCCGATGAGATAGGTCGAGACGGTGAGCTCCATCGTGCTTTGGCTGGCGCCGAGCGCCTCGGCCATGACGGGAAGCGCGGGAAGGTAGAGGTCCGTTGAAATCGAGGCGAACGCGAGCAGGGTGGCGAGAAATGCCATGAGCCCGAAGATACGCCATCGTTCCGAAGCGCCGGTTGCGGCCCGCATGATGCCGTTCCTTGTTACCCTGGTTCGAAGGTGGATCGTATGCTTGTCGCTACAGAAGCGCCGATTGCTGGGTTTGACAACCGGTTTACCGGCGCCCCTGCCCAGCAAGTCCGGAGTGGACCCCTTGCCGTGCCCGCGATATTCACTGCCCAGTGCAATGATGGATGAGAAAGCATTACCGATGCCGACGGCCGAACAGGAGCGTGACCTAGCCCGGCTTCTCGCTGCTCCGCGGCGCGAGGGACGGGCGCGGAGCGGGCTTGATCCGCGGTTGGTGCCGCCGGATCCGGCGAGCGCGTATCGGATCGCCGGCATGGTCGAGGAGGAATTGGGCTGGGCCGTCGCCGGTTGGAAGATCGCCGCGTTTAAGGAGGAGCTCCAGCGGGAGCTGCGCACCGACGCGCCGATCTATGGCCGGGTCTTCGCGCCGTCCGTCAGGCCCGCGCCAGTGATCGTGACCCATGCCGAGCAATGCAATCCGATCCCGGAGGTCGAGTTCATGGTCCGCTTGGGCAAGGACCTGCCGCCGCGCGACAAACCTTACACGATCGAGGAGGTGACGGACGCGGTGGCTTCCCTGCATCCGGGCATTGAACTCGCGGAGTGCCGCTTCATCCACGATGACGCCTTTCCGCCTCTGCCCGCGATCCTGGCCGATGGCGCCGGCGCGGGCTCTCTCTGTTTTGGCCCGGCGATCGAGAATTGGCGAGAGACGGACATCGCCAATCTGGAAGTCGTGCTCTACTGCAACGGCACGGGGCGTCGCTCAGGCACCGCCGCGGCGGTGATCGATCATCCCATCGTGCCG
The DNA here is from genome assembly GCA_038116915.1 of Alphaproteobacteria bacterium. GTDB lineage: Bacteria > Pseudomonadota > Alphaproteobacteria > Thalassobaculales > Thalassobaculaceae > JADHLJ01. The sequence continues at coordinate 4,140 of JAYOEU010000093.1, read as the reverse complement.
GCGGTCTGGCTGGCCAACGAGCTGTCGCGGACCGGCGTTGGCCTCAAGGCCGGGCAGATGATCAGCACCGGCACCCTGACGGGAATGCTGCGCGCCAGGTAAGGCGACACCTTCGTCGCCGATTTTGGCCCGTTCGGGGAGGTGATGGTTACTTATGGGTGAGTTTTGGCCCCTGGCCACAGTTCGCCCGAATCCCTGGAGAAAATCGTGATCACCCGTTCGTCCTATTGAGTCGCCGGCGGAGTGGGCCCTGGCTTTCGCCAGGGCTTCGGTTCTTCCCCCCTTGAATCCCTGGCGAAAGCCAGGGTCCAAGCCGCCGGCCATTGGCTCCAAGAGGTACCCCTCCGTCACGCGTACCGGTTCTCCATCTTGATGCTGCCGTGATCCTTCTGGTGGAAATAGTTGGCGCTGAAGAACTCGTGGATCAGGTCGGCATAGAGGCGCGGCTCGTACCGAGGGGGCTCGTCCGGGCCCTGGCAGGAGGGGGCGACCTCGATGGTGACGTACGGGTTCGGGCTGTGGAAATAGGCGAGGGAATAGCGGTCGGTCTCGCCGTCGACGATGACGCCGTGCGGGGTTGAGAGGAAACGGTCGTTGGACATCCGCCGCAGGATATTGCCGATATTGACCAGGAAGGTGCCCTCGATCAGAGGCGGCGAAAGCCATTCTCCCGACGGTAGGCGTATCGCCAGGCCCGGCACCTCCATGCGCGCCAGGATGGTCATGAAGGAATTGTCGGTATGCGGCGCGGTGCCGAAATCATTGTCCTCCATTAGCGTCGGCGGATAGTGCAGCATCCGGAGCGTGGCGTTGTTCTCATCCTCGAACAGGGGCGCGAGAAAGTCCGGGCCCATGCCCAGCGCGGCGGAGAAGGCCGGCAGCAGGCTTTGGCCGAGCGCGTTCAGCGCCGCGAAATAGGCCATCACGCCTTCCCGGAAGCCGGGCACCCCGTCGGGCCAGCGGTTGACGCCCCGGAACGGGCGCGGGGAGAGCACGTCCGGATGGCCCGGGCCGCGCGGATGGGTGACGAAGAAGGACTCGTTCTGGTTCGGCTTGGTCGCCTTATGCACCGTGGAATGGCGCTGCATGCTGGTGTTCATGGCCATGTAGCCGAGATTGTCGGAATCCAGCGCCAGCGCCTTCTTCACCTCCAGCGGCAGGGCATGAAAGCGGCGGGACTGCTCGAACGTCGCGTCGATCAGAGATTGCGGCACGCCGTGGCCCGCGATGTAGAAAAACCCGGTGGTCTCACAGGCCCGCCTGATCGCGTCCGCCACCCGTTCGAGCGCGCCCGCCTCACCGTTCAGATAGGGGCCGAGGTCGATGACCGGTAACTGAGCCACCGCCGCGTTCACATCGCGCGGGGCGTTTTCCCGAAACAGATGCATGGCTCGTCTCCTCACTCTTAAGCTGGGACTGCGTCTCCCAGCGTCATGCCCAGTTCCGCCGCCTGTCTTGCGTCGAAGGCCTTGCAGGCCGCGTCATGGTTATGGCCGCGAATGCCGCCGCGCACCGTGCCGGGCTCGATCGCGCGGTAGAAATCCCACCAGCTTTGCGGCATGCGCACAGAATCCGGCGGCGCCAGCCACAGCCGGTAGAGCAGCCGCTTGCGCTCCGGCTCGGCGAAATCCTCAAACTCGGTGCGGGAATGCAGCATCGTGTAGTTGTTGATGATCTGCAGATCGCCGGGCGCCAGATACATCGTGAACATGTTCTCAGGGCGCTGCAGGATGTCGTCCAGTGCCGCCATGGCCTCAAGCTGCTTGTCGCTCAGGCGCGGCGCGTCGTCAAAGCGCTGGGCGCTCTGAACCCGGTTGCGGTTCCACTTGCAGAAGATCCGCCCGTCGGCATCGTCGAACAGAGGCTGGGCATAGAACGGCCCTTCGTCCTCTGTCTCCTCCTGCTGGCGGCTGAAGCAAAAATCCTGATGAGCGATTTCGGCAAGGTCGGGCCGCTCGGCCATCAGCACCTCGCGGGCCGTGAGGCTGCTGGAGATCATGCTCTGCCCTCCGGCCTTGGCCGCGTTGTAGCAGGCGAGCGTGGTGATATCGGCGCCGTCGACATGGAAGTCCAACTTGGCGCTGGAGGAAAAGCCGCGCCCGCCGGCGGAGCGGTAGTCGACCCCGGCGTCGCGAACCGGGGAGATGTACTGGCTGGCCTTGCCCTGAGGCCGGGCGACGCCGGCATGCAGCCCGATCGCCCAACTCAGCAGCTTGAATTCCTCGTCGCTCAAGCCTTGGCGCGGCAACCCACGCACCAGCGCCAGGCCGCGCCCGTGATGGGCCTCGGCGAGCGCGGCGGAGATCGTGTCCCAGGCCGGGCCGAGGTCGAAATCGGCGCGGCGGTATTCGAATAGAGGCTTCTCAGGCTCGAAAGCGGCCTTGACGGTCCGGGCAAGCGCGGCGGCGGCGCGCTCCTCCAGGCGAAAAGCCCAACTCCGGTCCCGGTCGAGATCGCCGGTCCGCCAGGTCGCCCGCGCTTGGCTCTCGGACGCCGCCATTCAAGGCTCCTATCCCTGCTTCGCCAACCGGGTTTCCACCAGCCTGGCGAAATAGCTGGAGCCGATCGGGATGATCTCGTCGTTGAAGTCGTAGTGTGGGTTATGCACCTCGCAGGCCCAGCCGTCCTCGCCGGTGCCCTGGCCGATCGTGACATAGGCGCCGGGAACCACGTTCGACATGTAGGAGAAGTCCTCGGAGGCGTTGATCCGGTTGTTCATCCGGTTGACGTTTTCCTCGCCGACCAGATCGGCCGCCACGTCGCCGGCGAACTTGATCTCGTCGTCATTGTTGATCAGCGGCGGGAAGACCACCCGGAAGTCGACCTCGGCCTCGGCGCCCATGCCGGTTGCGACGCCCTTGGCGATACTGGTGAGGCCTTTCTCAAGCTGGGTCATGACCTCGTTGGAGAAGGTCCGCGCCGTGCCCTTCATGTAGGCGGTGTGCGGGATGACGTTGTAGGCGTCGCCGGAATTGATCTGGGTGATCGAGAGAACCGCCATCTGCTGCGGGTCGACATTGCGCGAGACGATGGTCTGGGACGCGGTCGCGATATGGGCGGCGATGATGGTCGGATCGATCCCGCTTTCCGGGCGCGCGCCATGGGCGCCCTTGCCGTGCACGATGATATCGAACACCGCGCCGCCGGCCATGGCGGCTCCGGGCCGCATGCCGATCAGGCCTTTCGGCGCGCCGGGCCGGTTGTGCATGCCGAAAATCGCGTCGCACGGAAACTGATCGAACAGCCCGTCCTCGACCATTGCCTTGGCGCCGCCGATCCCTTCCTCGGCGGGCTGGAAGATGAAATGCACGCAGCCCTCGAAGTTCCGGGTCTTGGCGAGGTACTGCGCCGCGCCCAGTAGCATGGTGGTGTGCCCGTCATGGCCGCAGGCATGCATGACGCCGGGATTGTTCGAGACATGGCCGAATGTGTTGGCCTCGGGGATCGGCAGGGCGTCCATGTCGGCGCGAAGGCCGATGCTGCGGGTATCGTTGCCGACCCGGAGCGTGCCGACGACACCTGTCTTGCCGATGCCGGTGGTAACCTCGAGCCCCCATTCCCGAAGCTTCTCGGCGACGATCGCCGAGGTGCGCTGCTCCTCGAAGCCGAGTTCCGGGTGCGCATGGATGTCTCGCCGGATCGCGGTCAGCGACTCATGGGCGGCGGCGATTTCCGGATAGATCTTGGCGTCGGTCATGGAGCGGTTTCCTGAAGGATAACTTGCAAAAACTGTTTCTTCGTCATCCCGGCGAAAGCCGGGACCCATTCCGCTGGCGTTTGCCCTGGTAGCGATGCTTCAAGCCTGGAAACATCGCCGGGGCGGGAAATCAGCCGGAATGGATCCCGCTGTTCAGTGGAATCACGATTTTGGCCGAGCTTACCAGCTTCCGGTATTGCCCATGCTGACCCAGGGCTCGGCTTTCTCAAGCGCGCCACCCTTCTGGAGCAGTTCGATGGACACCCCGTCGGGCGAGCGGATGAAGGCCATCCGGCCCTCTTTCGGCGGCCGGTTGATGGTGACGCCAGCATCCATCAGCTTCTGGCAAAGCTCGTAGATATTGTCGACCTGATAGGCGAGGTGGCCGAAATTGCGCCCGCCGGTATATTCCTCGGGATCCCAGTTGTAGGTCAGCTCCAGGG
>JAYOEU010000092.1:0-16686 GCA_038116915.1 Alphaproteobacteria bacterium | reverse complement strand
CGCCGCCGAGCACCTTCTGCCAGGAGAAGGTGGCGACATCGATCTTCTCCCAGGGGATGTCCTGGGCCAGCACCGCGCTGGTCGCGTCGCACAGGGTCAGCCCCTCGCGGTCATCGGCGATCCAGTCGCCGTTCGGCACCCGCACGCCGGATGTGGTGCCGTTCCAGGTGAAGATCACGTCGCGCGAGAAATCGACCGCGCCGAGATCCGGCAGCGCGCCGTACTCAGCCTCGAAAACCCGCGTATCCTTCAGTTTCAGTTGCTTGACCGCGTCGGTAACCCAGCCCGCGCCGAAGCTTTCCCAGGCGAGCAGGTCCACGCCGCGGGCGCCGAGCAGCGACCACATGGCCATCTCGAAGGCGCCGGTATCCGACGCCGGCACGATGCCGACCCGCCAGCCTTCCGGCAGCCCGAGCAGCGCGCCGGTTCGGGCGCAGACCTCGGCAAGTTTGGATTTCGCGGGCTCGGCCCGGTGAGAACGCCCGAGAGCGGCGTTGGTGAGAACAGCGGGGCCCCATCCGGGTCGCTTTGCACACGGTCCGGATGAGAACAGCGGAACCGCCGGCAGCGCCGTTGGCTTCATGGTCTTCATCCTTCATGTCGTTACCACTCGTTGGGGAGTGGCGGCCCGCCGCGGAACTTAGTGGAGGCGGGATGGAAGTCAAAATGCATTTCGCGGGTGCGGCAAAATGCGCGGGGGCGGCGAATTTTAACAGGACCCTTCGAGACGCCACTTCGTGGCTCCTCAGGGTGAGCGTGTATTTCACATGTCACTCCCCTGAGGAGGGGCATGGTGAGTGTGTATTTCATATGTCACTCACCCTGAGGAGGGCCGGACGGCCCGTCTCGAAGGGTCTTGTCCAACCCAGATGGTTCCCTCACTCAAATGCGGCCACCAGCTCCCGAAAATCGTCCGGCATGTCGCTGGTGAAGGAGACCTCTTCGCCAGTCACCGGGTGGGTGAAGGCAAGGGAGTTGGCGTGCAGGGCCTGGCGTCCCATCCGTTTCGCCGCCGCGACCTCATCGTCGCTGGAGCCCTTGCGCCGGTCGCCGGCGCCATAGAGCGGATCGCCGACAAGACCGTGGCCGATATGGGTCATGTGCACGCGGATCTGGTGGGTCCGGCCGGATTCGAGACGGCATTCCACCAGGGTCGCGATCTCGCGGAAACGTTTCAGAACCCTGTAGTTGGTGGCCGCCGACTTGCCGCCGTGGCTGGTGACCGCCATTTTTTTGCGGTTCCGGCGGCTGCGTCCGATCGGACCTTCGATGCGGCCCTCAATCTGGGCGACGGCGCCCCAGACCAGGGCCAGATAACTGCGCCCGATGGTCCGGGCGGCGAACTGGTGGACGAGTCCGTGGTGCGCCTCATCGGATTTGGCGACCACCATCAGTCCGGTGGTGTCCTTGTCGAGCCGGTGCACGATGCCGGGCCGGCGCACCCCGCCGATCCCCGACAGCCCGTCTCCGCAATGCGCCAGCAGCGCGTTGACCAGGGTCGAGTCGAGCGAGCCCGGCGCCGGATGCACGGCGATTCCCGGCGGCTTGTCGAGCACGATCAAATGCCGGTCCTCAAAGATAATGGTGAGGGGAATGTCCTGTGGCAGTGGCGTGTCGGCGACCGGCGGCGGGACCAGAATCTGGTAGCTCGAACCCGGTTTGACCGCCGCGGAGGGGTCGGTTATCGTCTCGCCGCCCGCGGTAACCCGGCCGTCCAGAATCAGCGTCTTGAGCCGGCTGCGGGACAGATCCGGCGTGTCCGGCAAGGCCGCAACCCGCTCGGCGAGCCATCGGTCGAGGCGTTCAGCGCCCGGCGCGTCGAGAATATGATCGAAGGCCGGATCGTCGGCGCTGATCGTCACCACGGTGCTTTTGAGAGATGTCATGGCGGGCAAGCTAGACCAAAGCGCGGGCAAGCTGAACAGTGGTAATTCCGCAATGACCCCGCCGGCGCTCAGGATTTTGAAGATTCTCGTCGTGGTCATGGGGGTCCTGATCGTCGCCGGCGTGGTGACGGTGGTGGCGACGATCATTTCCAGACTGTCGGCGGGAAGCGGCAATCAGGCCGTCGAGGCGGGGGCGTCGCAAGCGGCCCTTGCGGCCTTCGGTCGGGTTTCAAGGCAGCTTCCGGGCGGCGCGCGGGTGATTTCGGTCGCCGCCGGGTCGGGCCGGCTTTTCGTGCATTACGAGACCGTGGACGGGCGCGCCAGGGTTCTGGTCCTGAACGGGGCGACCGGCGAGGAACTGGGCGAGCTGCGCTTCGAGGCCGCCGACTAGCGCCAAGGGAGGCTGCACCGTGTCCAAGCGCGTCGTGAATTTCGCCAGCGACAACACCGCCGGCGCCATGCCCGAGGTGATGGCCGCGCTCGCCGATGCCGCCGCCGCTCCCGCCATGCCCTATGGCGACGACGCCTTTACGCGGCGCCTCGGAGAGCTGGCGAACGAGGTGTTCGAGCGCGAGGTGGCGATCTTTCCGGTGGCCACCGGCACGGCGGCGAATGCGCTGGCGCTGGCAACCGTCGCGCCGCCATATGGCGTGGTCTATTGCCACGAGGGCTCACATATCGAGGAAGACGAATGCGCCGCTCCGGAATTCTATATCGGCGGTGGCAAGCTCTCTCTGTTGGAGGGTGAGGGTGCCAAATTCACCGCCGAAGCGCTGCGCGCCAAGGTCGAGGTCGAGTCTCCCGCCCCGCCGGTGCATCACGCCCAGCCGGCGGCGGTCAGCATCACCCAGGCGAGCGAGGTCGGCTCGTTCTATACGCCGGCGGAGATCCGGGCGATTGCCGGGGTCTGCCGCGATAACGGTCTGGCACTGCACATGGACGGCGCGCGGCTAGCCAATGCCATCGCCGCGCTCGGCGTGGCGCCGGCGGAGATGACATGGAAAGCCGGTGTCGACGTGCTGTCGCTCGGCGCGACCAAGAACGGCGCGTTCTCCGCCGAGGCGGTGGTGTTCATGGACCCGGCGAAAGCCGCCGATTTCGAGTTGCGGCGCAAGCGCGGCGGGCATCTGTTCTCGAAGATGCGGTTTCTCTCGGCGCAACTCGCCGCCTATCTCGATCGCGGAAGATGGATCGACAACGCCGCCAATGCCAACGCCATGGCGGCGGCGCTGGCCGAGGGGCTGCGCGGGATCGACGGCGTCACACTATGGTCACCCGCCGAGACCAACATGCTGTTTCTGACCTTGCCGGCGGCGTTGGCCGCCTCCCTGCGCGAGGCGGGCTGTCTGTTCTACACCTGGGGCGAGCGCGAGGGCGGCTTATCGGCACGGCTGGTCACCAGCTTCGATACCACGGCCGAGGATGTCGGCTATTTTCTGGACGCCGCAAGACGCGCGGCTTAGACGCGGTCCGGCGGCTAGCAGCGCCGGCAGCGGATGGTTTCGAAAATGTCGTCCCAATCGCCATCCTCGGCGCAATAGTCCAACAGACACCGCAAGGCCTTGTCGCGACTATCAAGGTCGTGTTTCTTGGCCGCCTCATCCAGCATGGCCAGAGCATCTTCCTGTATCTCGAAGGTATGTTGGATCTTCACGCCCGCCATGGCCGGTCTCCAAAGTTGGTGGATTGGTATTATGGTTTTCTGATTATGGTTGTCTGGGCGGCAGTGTCGAAGGCGGTCCGTTCGGGGTCAAGCCCCTGATCGGGCCGGCTCATTGGGAATGTGGTTCAGGTGGAGTGATCGAAATGACCAGCAGCTTGCCGGAACGGGAATTTAACCCTGGGGCCTCGGTCCCGCTGGAGGGAATCAGGGTTCTCGATCTTTCTCGTCTGGTCTCCGGCAACATGGTCACTCATGTGCTTGCGGATTACGGCGCCGAGGTCATCAAGGTCGAGCGGCCCGGTGTCGGCGATGATCTCCGCAACTGGCGCGCGGACGGTATCAGCACCCATTGGAAGGTCTATTGCCGGAACAAGAAAAGCATCAGCCTTGACCTGCGCAAGCCGCAAGGGCGGGACATGCTGCTCAAGCTGGCGGAAAGCGCCGATGTGCTGGTGGAGAATTTCAAGCCCGGCACGATCGAGAAATGGGGTTTCGGCCCGGATGTTCTCTGGCAACGCAATCCGAAAATGACGATCGTGCGGATCTCCGGCTGGGGGCAGACCGGCCCGTGGAGCCACAAGCCCGGTTTCGGCAGCCTAGTGGAGGCGATGAGCGGTTTCGCGGCGATGAACGGCTTTGGCGACCGCCCTCCGGTTCTGCCGCCGCTGGCGCTCGCCGACATGATCGCCGGGCTCTACGGCGCGTTCTCGATCATGGTCGCGGTGCGCGAGGTCGAGCAGAAGGGCGGCAAGGGGCAACTGATCGATCTGTCCCTATTCGAGCCGATCTTGTCGGTTCTCGGTCCGCAATCGGCCATCCACGCGATCACCGGCGAGATCCCGGAGCGGACCGGCTCGTTGTCCTCGACGACGGCGCCACGCAATGTCTACAAGTGCAAGGACGGCAAGTTCGTCGCGCTGTCCGCCTCAATGCAGGCCATGTCGGAGCGGCTGATGCGGGCGATCGGACGGCCCGAGCTGATCGACGATCCGCGCTTCAGGACCAACACCGACCGGCTGGCCCACAATCACATCCTCGACCCGATCGTCGCCGAATTCATGGGCGCGCGGACCCAGGCCGAGTGTCTGGAGATTTTCGAGGCCGCCGATGTGACGGTCGGCGCGGTGGCGGATGTGGAGCAGCTTGCGACCCATCCCTATGTGTGCGAGCGCGGCTCGCTGATCACGCTGCCCGATGTTGAAATGAAGGACGGGCGCATTCCGATGCACGCCGCCGTGCCGCGCCTGTCCGGAACCCCCGCCCAGATGCGGACGCCGGCTCCGGATATCGGCCAGCACAACGGCGAAATCTATGGTGGCATCGGGCTTTCGAGCGCGGATTTGGAAAAACTGAAGGAAGAGGGAGTGGTCTGATGACCGGCAATGCGAATAGGGATCTGCCGCTCTGGCGCTCGATGCTTTATGTCCCCGCGACCAGCGAGAAGTTCGTCGAGAAGGCGCATGAGCGCGGCGCGGACGCGATCAAGATCGATCTTGAGGACGCGGTCGCTCCGGCCGAAAAGCCGAGGGCCCGCACCCTGGTGCGCGATGTCGCCAAGCTTGTCTCGCGCAACGGCGCCGATGTGCTGGTGCGGATCAACCGGCCGGCCAGCATGGCGGTGAAGGACATCGAGGCATCGGTCTGGCCCGAGGTCGGCGGATTGGTGCTGCCGAAGGTCGATGCCGCCGAGCACGTGGAATTCCTCTGCGAGATGATCGATGAGCTTGAGGCCGAGCGCGGCATGACCGTCGGCCAGACCCGCCTGATGATCCTGATCGAGACGCCGCGCGGCTATGCCAATGCCCGCGCGATCGCCAAGAGCACGCCCCGGCTCGCCGCGATCTGTCTCGGCCAGGAGGATTTCTCCGCCGAGATGGGCATGGTCGAGCCGGACGGCATGTCCCTGCTCAGCTTCTATCAGGGCGTGCAGGTCGCGGCGCGCGAAGCCGGCGTGATGCCGATCGGCTATCCAGGCTCGATCGCCGAATTCACCAATCTTGATCTGTTCCGATCCAATGTCATGCAGGCCCGCCGGCTCGGCTTTGACGGCGGCGCATGTATTCACCCCCGCCAGGTTCCGATCCTGAACGAGGCCTTTACCCCCAGCGAGGCCGAAATCACCCGTGCCGAGGGCATGGTCGCGGCCTATGACGCGGCCATGGCGGCGGGCGACGGGGCGGTTGCCTTCGAGGGAAAGATGATCGATGTGCCGGTGGTGGCGCGGGCCGAACGGATCCTCGCCATCCGGGACAAGATCGCCGCCAAGCAGCGCTGATTTTGCGGACTTCCTGGATCGGCGAGAAATTATGACCGCCGCCCTGGCGAAAGGCAGGGCCATGTTTCGATGCTAAAATGCGGCAAACGGGATCTGCGTTGTGCGATGGCGACGGCGCGACGGTCGAGGGCGGGATTTTGCCCTTCATGAGACAGGTACGCGGAATTCCGAACCGGAGGTGACATGGCAGTCTTGATCAGGGCCTATCTCGGCGCACTCATCGCCTTCTGCATCATGGACGCGGTCTGGCTCGGCGTGGTGGCGACGGATTTCTATTTCAGCGCGCTGGGCGGATTGCTGCGGGAAGATCCGAACTGGCCGGCGGCGATTATCTTCTACCTCGGCTATGTCGCGGGCGTGGTTTATTTCGCGGTGCTGGCGACCGAGGTGTCGGCGGGATGGAAAGCGGCCGCCAAGCGGGGCGCCTTGCTTGGTCTGCTGACCTACGCGACCTACGACATGACCAATCTGGCGACGCTGGTCGGCTGGTCCCTCAGCGTATCGGTGGTCGACATGATCTGGGGAATGGTGATCACCGGAACCGCCTCGGCCGCCGGATATCTGGCGAGCGCCGGAGCGCGGGCCGGCAAATCCGTATGATGCTTGAACCGGCTTCGCCTCTTGCGGGCATCGCGCCGCAAAGGCCATAGTTTGGAGCCTCGTGACGCCAAGCTGGGCATGGCGGCACGGGAAGACCTGGAGGATTAACGCCATGAAATTCGGTCTGCTCTACGAAATGCAGCTTCCACGCCCCTGGACCGAAAGATCGGATCATCAATTGCTGCACGAGGCGATCGACGAGATCGAACTCGCCGACACGCTGGGCTTCGACTACATCTGGGCGAATGAGCACCATTTTCTGGAGGAATATTCCCATTCCTCGGCGCCGGAGGTGTTTCTCGGGTTTTGCGCGCGCAACACTAAACAGATTCGGCTCGGTCACGCGGTTGTCCTCTCTCCGCCGGGATACAACCAACCGGCCCGTGTCGCCGAGCGGATCGGCACTCTCGACCTGATCTCCAACGGACGGGTCGATTTCGGGACGGGGGAAAGCGCCTCGCGAGTCGAACTCGAAGGTTATGGGGTGGATCCGGAGCAGAAGAAGGACATGTGGGCGGAATGCACCGAGCAGACCGCGAACATGATGGTCATGGATCCCTATCCCGGTTTCGAGGGACGATTCTTCTCGATGCCGGCGCGCAACGTTATTCCAAAGCCGATGCAGAAACCGCACCCGCCGATCTGGGTTGCCTGCTCGCGGCGCGAAACGATTCACGCCGCCGCCAGAAACGGCATCGGGGCGCTCGCCTTCGCCTTCGTTGATCCGGCGGAAGCGGCGAAATGGGTCGGTGAGTATTACGACATCATCAAATCCGAGGAATGCGTGCCGATCGGCCACTCGGTGAATGCCAATATCGCCATGTGCACCGGCTTCTCCGTGCACGAGGACGAGGAGGAGGCGAAGCGGCGGGGGGCCGAGGGTTTCCAGTATTTCGGCTATTCACTCGGCCACTACTATGTCTACGGCCATCACAAGCCGGGTGGGGTCAATCTCTGGGAACGGTTCAAGAGGGCGCAGCCGGATCTGGAAGAAGTCGGCGCCGGCCGGGGTGTCGGAACGCCGGCCCAGGTCAAGGCGCATCTGCAGAAATTCGCCGATGTGGGCGTCGATCAGGTGATTTTCATCCAGCAAAGCGGCAAGAACCAGCACGCCCATATCGTCGACTCCCTGAAACTGTTCTCCGAGACGGTGATGCCGCATTTCAAGGCGTCGGAAGCGGAGCGGGAGCGCAAGAAGGCGGCGGAACTGGCGCCCTATATCGAGGCGGCCCTGGCCCGCAAGAAGAAGATGGCGCCGCTGAAGCCGGAAGATGCTCCCGTCGTCGTGGCCTATGGCCGGAACATCATTCAGACAAATCAGGACAGTACGGCCAAGTCGAGCCATCACGCGGCCGCCGATATCATGATGCCGCTCCAGGATCCGTTGAACCCGGCCGCGGAATAGAAACGGACCTGGCGAAAGCGCTTGTTCGCGATGCCGCGCTGGCGGGATCCGGGGCGACGTGACTTGCCGGCTGTGGGGCTGCCTTTGAGATTGCTCATATGAGTTTGCTTTTGGGCATAGATACCGGCGGGACCTACACCGACGCCGTGCTCTTTGAGGATTCCGGGCCGAAACCAGGAGTCGTCGCCAAGGCCAAGGCGCTGACCACGCGCGAGGATCTGGCGAACGGGATCGGCGCCGCCGTTGATCAAGTTCTGAGCGGGCATGCCGCCAGGGCCGGAGAAATCGCGCTGGTCTCGCTATCGACCACGCTCGCGACCAATACCCTGGTCGAGGGCCAGGGCGGACGGGTGGCGCTGGTCTTCATCGGGTTCGGCAAGGAAGATGTTGAGCGCGCCGGGCTTCGCGAGGCGCTGGCCGGAGACCCGGTCATCCAACTGACCGGCGGTCATACTCCCATGGGAGAGGTTCAGGCCCCGCTTGATGGCGATGGATTGCGGGCCGCATTGGAGGGGATCGGGACCGCAATCGAGGGTGTCGCCGTTGTCGCGCATTTCGGGGTGCGCAACCCGTCCCATGAAATCGAGGCGCGGCGGATCATCCGCGAGGCGACCGGACTTCCGGTGACCTGCGGGCACGAATTGTCGGCGGAGCTCAATGGTCCGAAACGAGCGGTGACCTGTGTGCTGAACGCCCGGCTGGTGGGCATGATCAGTGAGTTGGTGGACGCCATGGAGGCATCCTTGCGCGTCCGCGGGATAGACGCGCCGCTCATGCTGGTCCGCGGCGACGGCTCACTGGTGTTGTCGGCTTTCGCGCGGACCCGGCCGATCGAGACGATCCTTTCCGGCCCGGCCGCCAGCCTTGTCGGCGCGGCGCACCTTACCGGCCGGACCGATGCGATCATCTCCGATATCGGTGGAACGACCACCGACATCGCGGTGCTGCGCGGCGGGCGGCCGCAACTGAATCAGAACGGGGCCGTCGTTGGCGGATACCGGACCATGGTCCAGGCCGTTGACATGGCGACCCACGGGCTGGGCGGCGACAGCGAAGTCTGGTTTGACGACCGGGAGCGGGCCAATGAGCCGAGGATCGGCCCGAGGCGGCTGATTCCGGTCAGCCTCTTGGCGCGCGACTATCCGGACGTGGTCGGGGCGGCGCTCGAGTGGCAGGCCGGGCGCGAGACACCGGGTGAGTTTGACGGCCGATTTCTGACCGTCAATCGCAAGCGCGTGGACCGGGTGGCCGGATTGCGCGACGCGGAGCGGCGCCTGCTTGAGGCGATCGGTCCCGGCGCGGTGGCTCAGGACGAGGTGATCGGCCGGCGCATCCGTATCGGGGCCCTCAACCGGCTGGTTGCGCTGGGGTTGGTCAGAGTTTCCGGCTTTACGCCGTCTGACGCCGCTCATGTAACCGGGTTGCATCAGGATTGGGATCGGGATGCCGCGCTCCGCGCCGCCGGTCTTCTCGCGCGGCAACGATCCGCGTTCGGCGATACAAGGGCCGCTTCCGGCGCCGAGTTGGCCGCAAAAGTCGTCCAACAGGTCAAGCGCCGTTCGGCGGAAATCATGCTTGCCTCGGCCTTGCGGGAGGACGGTTTGGGTGACATCGATCCCGCGGCCTCGAAACTGGTTGGCGCGGCATGGAACGGGGGCGGGACGGCGGCGAGGATTGATATCGGGGTTCGGCTTCCGGTGATCGGGCTTGGAGCCTCGGCGCGCGTCTACTATCCGGATGTCGACGAAAAACTGGGGACAGAGGCGGTTATCCCCGAACACGCGGAGGTCGCCAATGCGGTCGGCGCGGTCGTCGGGCGGGTCGAGATCCGGCGGGAACTTACGATCCTCGCCACCGAGGAGGGTGGCTTCAGAGTTCCAGGACCGCGGGAAACTCGGGACTTTCCAACGCTAGCGACGGCGCGGGAGAATGCGGTTGGGCAACTCCGGGATCAGGTAACGGCCGAGGCACGCTCCGCCGGTGCCGAAGACTTGGAATTCCAAGAGCGTTTTGATGAGAAAGTTGCTAAAATCAGCGGCAATCCAGTGTTTATCGAGGCTCGGGTGATGATTACGGCGACCGGTCGCCCACGCCTGCGGGAGATTATAGCGGATACTCGCCCCGAAATGTCCGGTGAGGCGATTGACCGATTGCTTCGGGAATTGCAGGGCCAAGTGGTACGCAACGGGGGCGCCGGAAACTGGCTGGTCATCCACTCCCTGTGCCGCCGCATGCAAATGATCCGGCCCGAAGCGTCGGCGCCATTGCGGAATTTCGCGGTGGCGGTGGCGAAAGCCCATGGACCGGTCAACGCAAGGCGATACTTCGGCCGGGCGGTGCTTGTGGCAGTAAGCTCGGCGTCGATTATCCATGACCTCGCGCTCAATGAACGCCGCGCGCGAAATGGTCATTCGGCGTTTCAGTGGTGTCGCCGGGCGCTTTGTCTGGCTCCCGAGAATATCGACTATAACCTTACGGCGGGCGCCATTGCTTTCGACGTCCCTGATTTGGAAGGGGCGGGGCGTTTGTTCATGAAGGCGCGCGCGATCCGGCCCGACAACGCCGCGGCCTTGTCCTGCATCACCGAGGTTCTGACGAGAAAGGGTCATCATGATTTGACCGCCAGGGCGGCCCGGCGCTGGATGTGCGCCGACCCGGCGGCGCTTGGAGCGGGGGCGGCATTGACGGCGGCGTGGACGCCGATCGGGCGGACGAGTGGGGCAATTCGGGTTGGCAGGCGGTCGCTCATTCTCGAGCCGTTGGACGGTAAGCTGTATGGCACGCTTGCGCGTGCGCAGCTGAAGGCGGCTCAGCTCGAGAACGCCATTCTGAACGCGCGCCGCTATGCTCTGATCAGTCCAAGAAACGGCGTCGCTCTGCTGACGCTGTCGGAAGCATCGGTGGAACGCGAGGATCTTTCCTTGTGCGAGACCGCGTCCGCATGGCTGCGGGTCGTCTCCTCCGATCGTGGCCGGGGTATCGCGTACGGCGTGGAAAACTCAGGGCGTCCGGCCGTCTATCTTCACATCCCCAAGACCGCCGGCAGTTCCGTCCAGCGCAGCACCTATTCCTTCAGTACCACCATCGGCCACCGTTGGATCGAGTACGAACCCACCGAGGCGGATTGGTACTATTCGGTTTGGGTAGCCCCGAACCTGCTGATCAAAAAAGAGACCTTGGACAAGCGGTTCGTGTTCTCCAATACCCGTCACCTGTTGCCGCTCCTGGTGAGTTTTTATGAGCATTGCCGGCGCGGTTTCGCCTCGCCGACCATGATCGGTCTTTTGCGTGCCGCGCGTAGCGAGCCGTTTGGTGATTTCGTCCAGCGCATTGCCGCGCAGGAGACACCCTGGATATCGCGCCGTTTCATCTTTGCCGCATATTTCGAGCGCTCGACCGGTTGCTTTCTGCCCCATTGGTTGAACCGGTCGGAAAGCGTTGAACAGGATCTGACGGAAATGTGCCGGGTCCGGCGGTTTCGGTATCGCGGCGTCGCCACGATGAACAAGGAAGTCGATAAGGACTGGCGCGAATATTATGACGAAGGGCTGATCGATCTTGTCTGGCGGACCTGGCCGCGCGAAGTGGCGTTGTTCGGCTATGCCCGGGACGGCGGTTATACCGGGGGAGCGATGTTGCACCGGAATGTCTCGCGCTTCAGGGCGAGGCTGACCTACGACTGGCGGGATGATACGCTGCGTCTCGATGGTCGGATATTTGACGGTCGGGACGCGGAGTCCGGCTCGATGGCGGCTGGGCGGTAAGGGCGCGGAACGGGAGCGGAAAAGCGATGGTGGATGTGGCCGAAAGGCTCCGGATCTCCCTGGACGAACGGGTTGCCGGCATCCTAGATGCCTGCACGTCCTGCGGCGCCTGCGCGGCGGTATGTCCGACGCCCCGGGTGGCCGGGATTGATGCCTCGCATCCGGAGGCGCTCGCGGGCGGAGTGCTTGACGTGTTGCGGCATGGCACGGGCCCGGCGGAGTCCGAGGAATGGGCGCGGACCTGCTGCGGCAGCGGGTTCTGCCTTACGGTCTGCGAGCATGGGATCAATCCCCGCTTCATGCTGGGTATGGCGCGCCGGGCTTTGTCCGCGCGCAACGCCGAGGCCGAGCGCAAGGCCACCGGCAAGGCCGCCTTCCAGAAGATGAGCAGGGGGGTGCGGGTGCTCTCGCGCCTGTCGTTGCCGCCCGAGATCCTGGAGCGGCTAAGCCCGCGCTCGCACCCGGAACGGGCCGAGCCGGCGGATGTCATCTTCTATACCGGCTGCAACATGCTGAAGACCCCGCATATCGGCCTGCTGTGCCTGGATGTGCTGGAGAAGCTGGATCTCAGCTACGAGGTGCATGGCGGCCCCGGCAGTTGCTGCGGCATTCTGCAGACCCGGCCCGGCGACATGCCCAATGCCGCGCGCCAGGCCTTCACCACCATGGACCGCTTCGCCAAGTCTAAGGCGAGCCAGGTGTTGTCCTGGTGCCCGACCTGCCAGATACAGTTCGGCGAAACCATGATTCCGAGCTACCGGGAGGCAACGGGGACCGGCATCGACATGACCATGTTCCCGGTCTTTCTCGCAAGCCGGCTCGACAAGCTTCGCCCCTTTCTGACCCGTCCGGTGAACAAGCGGGTCGCGATCTATGAATATGCCGGCGCGCTCGGCGTGATGGAGGGGGTGCGGGCCCTGCTCGGCGCGGTCCCGGGACTGGAGGTGGTGGAGCTTGGCCATTCCAGCATCGGCTATACCAGCACCGCGCTGTTGCCGCTGAAGGATTACTACAAGAATTCTGTCGCCAAGGGGCTCGCCGCGGCGGAGGCGGCAGGGGTCGATACCCTGGTTGGGGTCTATCACTCAGACCACCGCGAATTTTCCGGCCATCAGGAGGCCTGGCCCTTCGAGGTCGCCAACTACATGGAACTGATCGGCGAGAGCATGGGGCTCTCGCGACCTGATCTGTTCAAGCAGCTGAAGCTCATGGCCGACGCCGACGCCATCGTCGCCGCATCGGCGCCGCTGATCGAGGCGCACGGCCTCGACGCCGAGGAGGCGCGCACCGTGGTGCTCACGGAAATGCTCGGCGACCAGCACCTTTCGGTTGACCGGAGCCTGCACCCGGCGGAGTAGAAGGGGCTATCCGAGGCGGTACGAAATTAAACGTCGCCTTGCCTTGCGCCGGGGCGACGGCGAAGAGGGGTGCATATAGCCAGCTTCGAACCGCTCACGGCCCAGCGCTCTTGAAGCGTGTTGGGTGACCGGCCTAGGCTTGGCGCGCATCTGACTGAAGGTCCGTCAATATGAAGCATGTTCTGATCGCCAATCGCGGCGAGATCGCCATTCGCATTGCCCGCGCCGCCACGGAGGCGGGGTATGAGACGACGGCGGTCTTCGCCGAGGATGACGCGGCCTCGCCGCATGTCCGGCGGGCCGACCACGCGGTCGCGCTGAAGGGGGCCGGACCGGCCGCTTATCTGGATATCAAGGGTATCGTCGAAGCGGCGGCGCGCGCCGGCGCCGACGCGGTGCATCCGGGCTACGGGTTCCTCAGCGAGAACGCGGCCTTCGCGGAGGCGGTGAGGGAGGCCGGGCTCACCTTCATCGGCCCGTCCGTCGATGCCTTGCGGGTTTTCGGCGACAAGGCGGCGGCCCGTGCCCTGGCGGAACGGGTCGGCGCGCCGGTTGTCCCGGGCACGGCGGGCGCGAGCGATCTCGCCGAGGCCCGCGCCTTCATGGACGGCTTGGGCTCGGACGCCGCCGTCATGGTGAAGGCGGTCTCGGGCGGGGGCGGTCGCGGGATGCGCGCGGTGTTCGATCCAGCGGACCTGGAGGAGGCGATGGCGCGGTGCCGCTCGGAGGCCGAAGCGGCGTTCGGCGATGGCGCGGTCTATGTGGAGAAACTGATCCCGGCGGCCCGGCATATCGAGGTGCAGATCGCGGCCGATGCGTCGGGCACGGTTCTGGTGCTGGGCGACCGGGATTGCAGCCTGCAGCGCCGACGCCAGAAAATCGTCGAGGTTGCCCCCGCGCCGGGTCTTGCGCCGGGACAACGGGCCGCCCTCGCGGAGCATTCCATCGCGCTCGCCAAGGCCGCCGGCTATGAGGGGCTGGGCACCGCCGAATTTTTGCTGGGCGGCGACGGATCAATCGCGTTTATCGAGTTCAACGCGCGTCTGCAGGTCGAACACACGGTGACCGAAGCGGTGACGGGGCTCGATCTGGTGCGCCTGCAATTCGACATCGCCGACGGCAAGAGCCTCGACGGCCTGGTGGTTCCGGAATCGAGGGGCGCGGCGATCCAGGCGCGGGTGAATCTGGAGACCATGCAGCCGGACGGCTCTGCCCGGCCCGGAGGAGGGCGGCTGACCGCGTTTGAGCCGCCGGCCGGACCGGGCGTGCGGGTCGACCATTTCGGCACCGCCGGCTTTGCCGCCAGCCCGCGCTATGACTCGTTGCTCGCCAAGGTGATCGTGCACGCATCGCGCGGCGGCATGGCCGAGGCGGCGGCCAAAACCGCGCGGGCGCTCGCGGAATTCCGGTTGGAGGGCGCGGCGTCCAATCTCGGCTTCCTGCGGGCGCTGCTGAAGCGCCCGGAATGGGCCGGATATCGGTTCGATGTCGATTTCGTCGAGCGTGAGGCCGCCGCGCTCGTCGACGCGTCGGCCGCGGCGCCCGGGGACCATGTCGAGGCGGGTGGCGACGGGCAACGCAAAGACCGGCCTGAAACACGGGCGAGACTGGCGGGCGCGCGCGTCGATGCCGCCGATCCTCTCGCGGTGCTGGATCATGGCAAGGCCGAGGTGGCATCCTCCGGAGCATCGCGGATCGAGGCGATCGAGGACGCCGACGGTCACGTCTCCCGGGCCCCGATGGCCGGCTCCATCGTCAGCCTTGGAATCAAGGAGGGTGACGAGGTTTGGGCCGGCAAGGTGCTGCTGATCATGGAATCCATGAAAATGGAGCATGAGATCGCCGCCGAGACCAGCGGCATCGTGCGCCGGATCGATGTGGCGCCGGGCGATGCCGTCTTCGAGGGCAGTCCTCTGCTGCTGATCGAGGAGGCCGATGTCACGGCGGCGGCCGGCGATGATGACGACGCGCGGGATCTTGACCTGATCCGCCCGGACCTGGCGGAGGTTGAACAGCGCCGGGCCCTTGGCCATGACGCGGCCAGGCCTGACGCGGTCGCCAAGCGCCGGCGCACCAATTCCCGCACGGCGCGGGAGAATCTCGAGGATCTGGTCGACCCCGGCAGCTTCATCGAATACGGCCCGATGGTGATCGCGGCCCGGCGCTCGCGCACGCCGCTGGACGAACTGATCCGGCGCACCCCCGCCGACGGGATGATCGGCGGCATCGGCAAGGTGAACGGCGCGCTGCTGCCGGATGCCGATACCCGCTGCATGGTGCTCTCCTACGACTACATGGTCCTCGCGGGAACCCAGGGGAAGAAGAACCATCAGAAGAAGGACCGGCTGTTCCGGCTCGCCCATCAGTACCGGCTGCCGGTGGTGTTCTTCGCCGAGGGCGGCGGCGGCCGACCGGGTGATACCGACGGGGAATATGCCGGCAACCTGCACACGCCCGCTTTCCATCTGTTCGGCAAGCTCAGCGGCAACGCGCCGATGGTGGGCATCGTGTCGGGCCGCTGTTTCGCCGGCAACGCGGTGATCCTCGGCTGCTGCGACGTGACCATCGCCACCGAGAGCGCGACCATCGGCATGGGCGGGCCGGCGATGATCGAGGGTGGCGGCCTCGGCGTCTTCCGGCCCGAGGAGGTCGGACCCTTCGATGTGATGCGCCGCAACGGGGTGATCGATATCGCGGTCAAGGACGAGGCCGAGGCGGTTGTGGCGGCCAAGAAGTATCTCTCCTACTTCCAGGGCCCGCTCGCCGAGTGGGAGGCCGCCGACCAACGGTTGCTGCGGCATGTGGTGCCGGAAAACCGGCTCAGGGTTTACGAAGTGCGCCGGGCGATCGAGCTGATCTTTGACACCGGCTCGGTGCTGGAGCTGCGCCGGGATTTCGGCGTCGGTATGGTCACCGCGCTCGCCCGGATCGAGGGACGGCCGGTCGGCGTGATCGCCAACAACCCGAAGCACATCGGCGGCGCCATCGATTCAGAGGCCGCCGACAAGGCCGCGCGCTTCATGCAGCTTTGCGATGCCCATGACCTGCCGATCGTCTCGCTGTGCGATACGCCGGGCAATATGGTCGGGCCCGAGGCGGAGAAGACGGCGCTGGTACGGCATTGCTGCCGACTCTACGTGATCGGCGCCAATGTGACGGTACCGATCTTCACCATCGTGCTGCGCAAGGCCTATGGCCTCGGCGCCCAGGCGATGGCCGGCGGCGGTTTTCACGCCCCGTTCTTCGCGGTCTCCTGGCCGACTGGCGAGTATGGCGGCATGGGGCTGGAGGGCGCGGTCAAGCTCGGCTACCGCGATGTGCTGGCGGCGATCGAGGATGTCGACGAGCGCCGCGCCGCCTATGAGCGAATGGTCGCCGAGGCCTATGCGCGCGGCAAGGCGGTCAACACCGCCTCGCTGTTCGAAATCGACGACGTCATCGACCCGGCCGACACCAGACGCTGGATCCTCGGCGGGCTCGAGGCGCAACCGCCGAAACCGGTCAGGACGGAGAAGAAACGGGCCTGGGTGGATACGTGGTGAGGGGGCGGCAGGCATGGGTGGGATCAGTTCGTCGTCAGTGTGTTCCACATGAAGCCGGACTGTATGGTTGAAAGAAGTTGGTGTTGAAGCGTGCAGAGTGTTTCGGCGTCATAGGCGCCTAGTCGCAGGTCCTGAACGGGAGCCGGAGGAGGTGCGCCGGTTGGCGACGCTGGGATGGAAAACGCTAAATTCT
>JAYOEU010000091.1:0-16816 GCA_038116915.1 Alphaproteobacteria bacterium | reverse complement strand
GGAGAGCGCGATCACGTCCATATAGCCCTCGGCGACGATCACCTCGCCGGCCTTGGTCGCCGGCTCGCGCGCTTGGGCAAGGCCATAGAGCACCCGGCCCTTGTGAAACAGCGGAGTATCCGGCGAATTGAGATACTTCGGCTGGCCGTCGCCAAGAGTGCGCCCGCCGAAGGCGATCACCCGCCCGCGCCGGTCGGTGATCGGGAACAGCACCCGGCCCCGGAAATAGTCGTAGGTCTCGTCCCGATCCTCGGGCTTGCGCAACAGCCCCGCCTCCAGCAACATTGCCGGGTCGATCGCCTTGATCGACATCGCCTGACGGAGCGCCGTGCGGGCATCGGGCGCATAGCCGAGCCGGAAGCGCCGGATCGTCGCCTCGCTCAATCCGCGCCCCAGAAGATAGTCGAGCCCGGCGCGGCCCTGGGGCGACCACAGGACCTCCTCATAGAACTTGCAGGCCGCCTCCATGACGTCGCCCAGGGTCTTGCGCGCTTCCTCGCGTTCCCGAGCCTCCGGCGTCTGTCGCGGTACCTCGAGATTGGCGAGCCCGGCAAGCTTCTCCACCGCCTCGGGAAAGCTCAGCCCCTCGATCTCCATGGTGAAGGTGATGATGTCGCCATGCGCGCCGCAGGCGAAGCAGTGATAGAAATTCTTCTCGTCCACCACCGAAAGTGACGGCTTGGTGTCGTTGTGAAACGGGCAGATTCCGAGATATTCGCGGCCCTTGCGGACCAGCTTCAGCCGCTTGCCGACGATCTCGGACACCCGAAGCCGGGTGCGGATCTCCTCCAGGAATTCAGCCGGAAAACTCATCGATCGGGCTTCACGTCCGGGTCCGGGCCAAGGATTTCCCGCGCGCAGCCGGACACCGTGCCAACGCCCGGTCGCGACGGGCATGAATTATGACGGATTGAACCGCCTAAGTCATCAGAGACCAACCAGCCCTCAAATCAACGCCGAACGGTGAACCGGGCGCCCCGCGACCAGGGTCGCCGCGATTCTCGCCGGGCCGGCATCGGGGCGGTCGACGATCACGATGTCGGCGCGCTGGCCGGCCGCGATTTCGCCCCGGTCGGCAAGGCCGACGGCGCGGGCCGGGTTGGTGGAAACCAGACGCCAGGCGGCAGTGAAACCGGCGATGGACTTGTCCGCCAGGATGAACGGCGCCTGGGCCAGCGCCGGATAGTAGTAGTCCGAGCACAGGATATCACCCCGGCCCTCGGCGATCTCGGACGCCGCCGAGATGCCCTGCGGGCCGAGATGGCTGCCGCCGCGCACCACATTGGGACAGCCGAGCACGATCATGTCGCCGAGCCGCGCGCTTTCCTCGGCGGCCTCGGCGGTTAGCGGAAATTCGGCGATGGTGCAGCCAAGTTCGTGAAACTCACGGCGCATCTCGGCGCTCTCATCGTCGTGGCTCGCCATCGGCACGCCGGCCTCCCGCGCCACCCCGGCGAGCCGCCGGATCGCCGCACCCACGTCGTTCTTGCGCTCCACCAGGCGATTGACCAGCGCGAAGTACTCCTCCTTGGTCATGCCGGCGCGCTCGATATGCTGGTTCAGCTTGCGGGTCTCGCCCGAGGCCATCCGGCGCAGGGTCGCGGGCATGTGATCGTTGAAGGCAAGCAGATCCACCCTCCCGCTGGAGAGCCACCCGGCGATCTCGTCCACCGCTTCCAGCGCATAGGTCTCAAACCGCAGATGGAACCTGGTATCGCACGCGAACCGGTCGGCGTTGCTCTCCATCTCGTCGAGTAGCCGGGCCACCACGTCGCGGCTCCTGAGCCCAGGCTCCCAGGAGAGCGTAACCCCGTGATAGGCGGTGGTGATGCCGTTCGCCACCATCTGCCGATCAGTATCCATCAGGGCCAGATCCAGGGGAAAGGACACCCCGGGGCGCGGCATGATCTGGCGCTCGAAAGCATCGCCGTGCAGATCGACGATTCCCGGCAGAACCAGCATGCCGCCGGCATCCAGGGCCATCGCCTCGGACCCGGACGCCTCGCCGACCGCCGCGATGCGGCCATCCTCTATCAGGATGTCGGTTTCCTCGAGACGTCCATCCGGAAGAGCGACCCGGCCCGCGCAAATCCGTATCGGCGGCATGCCCGTCCCACTCAAGATCCTTCTCCCCATCCGAATGCCATGGCATAAATCAGGCATCTATCTGGCCCGGCGGCTTCGCGGTGTCCACCACTTTAACGCACAAGGGGCAAAGCCGGGGCTGTTCGCGAAAGAGGACGCGATGGTCAGTTTTCCCGATCCCGTGGACCAACCGGAAGACACCGGTCCACGCTATGCGATTTATTTCGCGCCGGCGCCGGACACGGCCTTGCATCAGCTCGGCTCCCAATGGCTGGGCCGCGACAGCATCACCGGCATGGATCTCGATCAGCCGGCCGTGCCCAGCCTGTCCACGGACCGCTTTCGGGAGGTCACGGTCGATCCGAGGCGGTACGGCTTCCACGCTACCCTGAAACCACCCTTCAGGCTGAAACCGGGAACCAGCCTCGATGGATTGCTGGAGGCCACGAGGGCTCTGGCACGCGCTCATGAGCCGATCGAAACCCATCTCGTCCCGCGCCAGCTTTCGGGCTTCGTTGCCTTGATGCAGGCGCAATCCCGGGCCGAAACCCGTGCGCTCGCCGCCGCCGCCGTGGCGGAACTCGACGGCTTCCGCGCCCTGCCCAGCGAGCGGGAACTGGCACGCCGGCGCGAGGCGGATCTGAGCGCCGCCCAGGAGACCCTGCTGCAACGCTGGGGCTATCCTTATGTGATGAACGAGTTCCGTTTTCACATGACCCTGAGCCATCGGATATCCGACGACAACGAGGCCGATGCCCTGAGGGCCGCCGCGCGGACGCATTTCGCGGCTGTCCTGGATCAACCGCAGGCGATCAACACCCTCGCCGTGTTCCGCGAAGACGAGCAAGGCCGGCCATTTACCCAGGTCGAACAATTCATCCTCGGCAAGCCCACGTGACCGTCCTTGTCCGGGATGGCTCGGCCAGGGACGATGCCGTTTGCGGGCGCATCGTCGGAGCAGCGTCGGGAACCTCGGTCTACGCGGCCCGGCTGCCCCATGCCCGCGCGCTGTTCGAGGATGTCTCGGCCCTGACCCTCGACGGGAAGCTCCGCCTGATCGCGGAGATCGGCGGCCAGGCCGTGGGATTCGCGGACTACACCGCCGCTAAGGGTCATATCAAATATCTGTTCGTGCTGCCCGGCGCCCAGGGAAGCGGCGCGGGCACCGCCCTGCTGGATGCCGTGCAGAGCCGGGTCGGCGGCAAGATCAGCGTCCATGTCCTGGCCGTCAATGACGTTGCGATCCTCTGGTATCTGCGGCGCGGTTTCAGGGTTGTCGACGGCTGGGCCGAGGCACTGGAAGGTGAAACGGCCGCCTGGCTGAGGCTGACCAGGGCCGGCTAGCCTTGTAGCGCGCCCCCCAGCGCCTCGAGCAGCGCGTCGGTGTCCTCGGGCAGACCGACCGTGATACGGATGAATTTTTCATATCCCGGCGCCGGAATCTGCGAGATCAGGATACCCGCGTCGCGCAGGGCCGAAACGACGTCTCCCGCCGGGCGCCTCGTCTCGACCGCGATGAAATTGCCGACACTCGGCAACGGGCTGAGCCCCAGCCCGTGCAAACCCTTGGCGAGGCGATCGCGCTCCGCCGCCATCCGCGCGACGATACTGCGCATATGTGCCTGATCCTCAAGCGCCGCCACGGCGCCGGCTTGGGCGATCGCGTTGACCGTGAAGGCATTGCGGGCGACCTGAAAGGCGCCGGCGATCCGCTCCGATCCGCAGAGCAGATACCCCACACGCGCCCCGGCAAGCCCATAGGCCTTAGAGAAGCTTCGGAAGATCGCCCAGGGCCCGGCTCGTTCACGCATCACCGGCAAGGGATCCTCGCCGCCCGCCTGCATGGCGAATTCGTGGTAGGCTTCGTCCAGGATCAGCAGCACATGGTCCG
Organism: Alphaproteobacteria bacterium; assembly: GCA_038116915.1. GTDB lineage: Bacteria > Pseudomonadota > Alphaproteobacteria > Thalassobaculales > Thalassobaculaceae > JADHLJ01. The sequence goes on along the minus strand of JAYOEU010000091.1, from coordinate 12,840 downwards.
GCAAATCCCGCGCCACCCGGGCCACCTCGTCGAGCGGCAGCATCCCGCCGGTCGGGTTGTTCGGGGTCACGAGAAACATCAGACGCGTTCGTTCGGTGACCGCCGCGAGCATGCCATCCGTGTCGCAGGCCCCGTCGGCCCGCACAGACACGGTCACCAGCCGGGCACCCTGGATCGCCGCACCCTTGGCGAAACTGCCGAAGGACGGCACCGGCGCCACGACTTCATCACCAGCGGTGAGCGCAATCCGGCAGGCGCTGGCGATCAGCTCATCACTGCCGTTTCCGACAACGATCCGCGCCGCCGGCATTCCCAGCCGTGCCGACAGCGCCGCCGTCAGCGCCCGCCAGTTCGAATCTGGATAGCGGTTGAGCTTGCCGCAGGCCTCGCGCATGGCCTCGACGGCCTTGGGTGATGGCGGGAACGGCGACTCGTTGAGGTTCATCCGCCTCGGCTCCACCGGGGCCGGCCCCGCAGCCGGCGGCGGCGTCCATGGCGCCATCGCCCGGATGAAGGCGTTCGGAATATCCGCCTCGCCGTCGCTTCGCGTCATCTGGTCAATCCGTTCAGACAGGGTCGCCAGCCTTGCGGACCACCAGCCAGAGGGCGTGAATCATTCCCGGCACCCAGAAGAAGATACTGAGCAGAATGTTCAACCAGAAATGCAGGCCGATGCCCACGGTCAGGAATGCCGCAAGCGGCGGCAGCAGCAGGGCCAGAATGATTCTGACGATATTCATTGCGATGTCTCCTCGTCCCTGATTTCGAGAATCAGGGATATTACCGGATTGTTCCGGACCGCGACATGCGGCATGAAGAATGTCGTTGCAAGATCAATCAGGGCGGGAGTCCGCGACATGCCACAGATCACGGTCGGAACCGTCATCAAGCTGATTCTCCTGTCCTTGATCGTCGGGCTGCTGCTGAACTGGTTCAACGTAAGTCCGCAGGATCTGCTTCGCGGCATGTTCGGCAACATCGACGCCATCTTCAAATGGAGTGTCGAGGCCTTTGGCTCCGCGGCATCGTATATTCTGTTGGGCGCCGTGGTCGTGGTGCCGATCTGGGCAATTCTCTTCATTCTGCGCTGGCTAAGAAGCCCCAAATAGCGCTGTTCTACTGCCCCATATCCTCGCGCGGCTGATCGGATTTTGGCTGTGCATAGGGTGAAGGCTCGGACGCGACCCTGTCGAGGAACCAGCGGACGACACCCTTGGTTGCGTCTCTGGTTTTCGCCTCCTCTCCACCACCGCCGCCTTCGTTTTCGGTGATCTTGTCGATAACTAGGTCGGCGATCCGGCCGAGAATATCCGGAACGCCCGCGCTCCGCGTCGCATCCGATTTCGGCCTCGGCAACCGGACCGCGACCGTCTCGACCGCCAGCGTCGGGACCATGAAGCCGCGCCAGGCCGGCGCCGCGAGGTTGAAGCCCGTGCCCCCCGACATCGGCGCGCCGTCATCATTGCCGAACCACATTCCGGCGACGGTATCCCCCGCGAAACCGACGAACCAGGCGTCGCGGTTATCCTGACTGGTGCCGGTCTTGCCCCCGACACCGGCGCCGGGAATGCCGGCATTTCGTCCCGTACCATTGGTGACGGCGCCTTGCAGCATCCGGCGCATGTCGTCCGCCACCTGGGGGTGGATCGCCCGCCGTCCCTCCTCCGCTGCGCGACGATGGAGCCGGCGCCCGTCGAGTGTGCGCACCTCGGCGATCCCATAGGGTTCCGCGGCGATGCCCTCGCTGACGAAGGGCAGATAGGCGGCGGTAAGCTCCATCAAGCCGACCTCAAGGGATCCGAGCGCCAGCGAGGGTATCGGTATCAACTCCGACGTGATCCCGAGCCGGCGGGCGACATCGATCACCCGTTCCCGGCCGATACGCTCCTGCAGGCGCACGACGGCGGCATTAACCGACCGGGCGACCGCCTCGGACATCGGCATCAAACCGTTGTAGCGGCCGTTGTAGTTGACCGGCGACCAGCCCTCGACCGTGACCTTGGAATCGTCGACGGTACTGTCCGGCCGCATGCGGGCTTCCAGAGCGGCGGCATAGACCATCGGCTTGAAGGCTGATCCCGGCTGCCGTCGCGCCTGGGTGGCGCGGTTGTAGCGATTGGCGCGGTAGTCCCGCCCGCCGACCATGGCCCGGACCCGCGCATCGGGGCCGAGCGCGACCAGAGCCGCCTCCCCAACATTCTTGGACGCATTGGCGCGCAGGGCATCCGCCACCGCCGCTTCCGCCGCGCGTTGCACCATCGGCTCCAAGGTCGTCGTCACCACGAGATCCTGATCGGTCGACCGCAACCCCTCGGGCAAATGTTCGATTACCCAGTCGACGAAATACTGCGCGGCGCCGATGTCCCGTGGCGAGGCCACCCGGGCGGGCTTTTTTACCGCCGCCGCTGCTTGTGATTCCTCCAGGTACCCGGCCGCGACCATGTTGGACAGAACAACCGATGCCCGCTCCGTGGCACCCTCGGGATTCAGGGTCGGCGACAACCGCGACGGTGCCTTCAGCAAGCCGGCCAACATGGCGGCTTCCGCCAGGTTCAGATCCTTGACCGGTTTGTCGAAATACAGCCGCGCCGCGGAGGAAGCGCCGTAGGCGCCGGCCCCGAAATAAACCCGATTGAGATAGACCATGAGGATTTCACGCTTGGTCAACCGGGATTCGAGCCAGACTGCCAGGAACATTTCCTGGATCTTGCGGTTAAATGTCCGCTCGGAGGAAAGGTAGAGGTTCTTGGCCAATTGCTGCGTAATGGTGCTGCCGCCCTCGACGACCCGGCCGGCGAGCAGATTTCGCCATGTCGCCCGGGCGAGCCCGAGGACATCCAAGCCGAAATGAGAGAAGAACCGGCGGTCCTCGGTCGCGACTACCGCGTTGATGAAATGCTCCGGAAATTCGTGATACCCGGCCGGTTTGCCGGCGAACCCGCCGCGCCGCGCCAGTTCCGAGCCGTCCGCCGCAAGCACGATGGTTCCCGGACCTTTGTCCTGCTGCCAGATCTTGGCGGTATCCGGCAACTCCGGCGCCATGGTGATGAACAGCAACGACCAGCCGAGCAGGCCGAGGACAATCAGAAACAGCACGCCATTCAGCAACCGACGCAAGGGCGATCGGCGTCCGGTTTCCAAGTGTTTCGGTGCGCGGCTCATCACTCAAATCTCACGGATTGCGCCCGCATTCCCGACGCGGGAATGCAAGCGGCCAAAGTCGAATGCGGCATTCGGATCCTCGTGTCCCATCATTCGATCGCGTGTGTTCATTTAGCGTGCTATCGATTTAAATGCGATTTGAACGTCGTGAAGTAAAGGCGGGAGGCCTTGGAAATGCCGTCAGGATTGGAAATCCGGCGCGCCGTCCTTGACGATGTGGAGACGCTGGCCCGCCTGAACAAGCAATTGCTTGAAGACGAAAACAACCGCTTTCAACCCGGTCTCGGCGAATTGATCAATCGCATGGAGGGGTGGATCCGGGGCCTTGAGTGGTCGGTGGATCTGTTTCTCGATCCGGAGGGGGCGGTGGTCGGCCATCTGGTGCATGGGCGGCGCTTCAATCCGTCGGCGCCCGGTGGCGACGAGATGTATATCCGGCAATTCGCGATCGACCGGACATTCCGGCGGCGCGGCCTCGGACGCCGCGCGATTGCCCTGTTCCTTGAGCGACGGTGCGTTCCCGGCATGCGGGTGGTGCTGGATGTGCTGGAAGCCAACCCCGCGGGCCGTGCGTTCTGGTCCGAAACCGGATTCGCGCCGCACGCAACGATCATGGAACTGACGGTCCACGGAGATCGCCCCGCCACGGATTGATCACGCAGACGCAAGAAGAAGCGGTTCCTCCGGCGGACCGTCTGGATTAATGTCCGCCGCGATGGCGACTTACGATTCAGCAACCGGCCTTCCCAAGACGACCGCGTTCGAGAACGGTGTGCTGCTGCTCACCCTGACGCTGGTGACGATGCTCTATGCGATGTCGGTCACCATCGCCAACGTCGCCTTGCCGCAGATCAAGGGCGCGCTGTCGGCGACCACCGACCAGATCGCCCTGATCGTCACTTTCAACATCATCGCGACGGCGGTCGCCACGCCTATGACCGGTTGGCTGACCGCCCGGTTCGGCCGACGCAACGTGATGGTCTGGTCGGTCGCGGGGTTCACGATCGCATCTTTCCTGTGCGGTACCGCCACCTCCTTGGAACAATTGGTCGTCTACCGCTTCATGCAGGGGGCTTGCGGGGCTCCCCTGGTGCCGCTCAGCCAGGCGATCGTGATCGACTCCTTTCCTAAGGAAAAGGTCGGCTCGGCTCAGGCGATCTATGGCATGGGCGTGGTATTAGGACCGATTCTCGCACCAACCATTGGCGGCTATCTCAGCGAGGCCTACAGTTGGCGCTGGGTGTTCTTCATGATCGTACCCTGCGGCGTGGCCTCGCTTATCGGCGTCATGGCCTTCATCAAGCGCCGGCGATCGCGGCCGTCGGCGCATCTGGACTGGACCGGATTCATAGCCCTGGCGCTTGCGATCGCCGCATTTCAGTTCATGCTGGACCGCGGCCAGCGCCTGGATTGGTTCGACAACTGGCAGATTGTCGCCTGTTGCTGGGTCGCGGCCCTGGGCTTCTATATCTTCGTCTCGCACTCGCTGACGGCAGAGCGTCCATTCCTCAATCCGCGGCTATTGATGAAGCGGAATTACAGTCTCGGACTGTTTTTCGCCTTCGTCTTCGGCTTACTGAATTTCACGCCGATCACGCTGTTGCCGGCGCTTCTGCAAACCTTGCGCGACTATCCCGACTCGATTGTCGGCCTGATCCTCGGGATCCGGGGCACCGGCACGCTGCTGGGCTTTACCTTCATGTTCCTGCGCGGCAGCAGGATCGACCCGCGCATCACGATGTTCGCCGGTTTCTTCCTGCAAGGGGTTTCCGGCTGGTACATGGCCCAGTTCAACATCAACCTGACGATGTACGACGTGCTCTGGTCGACATGGCTGCAGGGCCTCGGCGTCGGGTTGATCTGGGTGCCGCTCTCAATGGTCACCTTCAGCCAGCTCAACGAAAACGAAACCGCCGAGGGTTCCGCCGTCTTTCATCTGATGAGGAATTTCGGCAGCAGCGTTTTCATTTCCATCAGCATCGCCATCATGATCCGCACCGGCACCACGAGCTATTCGGAGCTTTCGGAGAACGCAACGCCGTTGAACCAGGGTTTGGCGTTCCAGGATTCCCTGTTCACCATCTGGTCGCTCGACAATACCCAAACCCTGGCGGCCCTCAGCGGAGAAATCGGCCGGCAGGCGATCATGATCGGTTACCTGAACGCCTTCCACGCCTTTGCGATCACCGCCTTCGCGGTATGCCCATTTCTGTTTCTGGCGAAGATCAAGAAATAACGTCGCGGACCGGCGTCGATCCTTCTCATGATCTCAATCCGTGTTTTCGATCGAAATTATCGTTTTATTAATTTTTTTTCGATTATCGTGATATGTGGTTAGATTAAAGAAATCCCGGAACCGCCGTTGCGGAACCCTTCAACGGCGGTCGAATATCCCTCCCTGTCCTCTTTCGAGCGAACCTCAATGGTTCGCTCTTTTTTTCCACCCCATCCGCCGTATTCCAAAAATCAGGTCTTGCGAAGCTTGGCGGTGACCCCTTCGAACGCCCGAAGCGTCGCGTCACTGACATGATGCTCCATTCCTTCGGCATCGGCTTCGGCCGTCTCCGGCGGAACGCCGATGGCGTGCAGAAATTCCAGGACGATCTTGTGCCGGGCGCGAGACCAATCCGCCAATTGGCGCCCCTTGTCGGTCAGGAAAATCGACCGGTAGGGTTTGGAATCGACGTACCCGTCCTTTTGCAGGCGCTGGATGGTCGCATTCACCGTCGGCCTGCTGACGCCCAGGTGCGAGGCGAGGTCCACCAAACGGGCTTCACCATTGATTTCGATCAGATCGGAGATCAGTTCGACATAGTCCTCGGCGATTTCGACGCTGTGATCCTCGCGAATCCGTTGGAACAATGCCGCCCGGCGTGCGGCGTCGCGCAGGTCTATGACCGGTGCGTTTGCATCCGCATCGGCGGGAACCGGTCTCCGTGATTCTTTCGCCACCAAGCGGCCCCCGTCCCTCTGCGGAGCGCCCGCAAATCGCATCGCGAACGCCGCTTTCCGTTTTCCCGGCCTCTGCAAACATCGACCAGCCGGCCATGTAAGGGAACGACCCTGAAAGCGGTTCCACGAAGCGCGCTTGCAACTATAACAAAACCTGCACACGCAACGCCATGGCGCGAGTGTTCCGAGTCCGAGGGCTCGAAAGTCTTTGCGGATTCGCACCTCCCGTAGCAAATGGCTAGTCTTCGTTGTCGAATTCATCCCTGAGGACCTTGTGCGGTTGAACCGTTCCGCAAAGGGTCTCTGCTAAATCCCGGACCGAATCCCGGTCCATGAGTACCGGAGGAACCGAAATGGCGACCGCGCGATCGGTGCTAATCGTCGATGACGAACCGACCATCGTGGAAATGGCGAAACTTATCCTGCAGGACGAGGGCTATACGGTTTTCACCGCATCCAATGCCGAACTCGCGATCAGACGCCTCGGGGTCATCACCCCGTCAATCATCCTCATGGACGTCAACATGCCGGACGAGGACGGTTACCAGCTTTGCACCCGCATTCGTTCCGACTAAGCGCACATCAACTGCCCGATCGTGTTCTTCACCGGCAACAATACCGCTGACCATCTGCGCATGGCGCGCGACGCGGGCGGTGATTATTTCGTCATCAAGCCGTTTTCCGCGATTTCACTCATCACCGGGATCAAGCGCGGCTTCATGGCCCACTCGAAGAATCGCCGCAAGTGATCGGATCGCGTGCTAGCGCGGCGGTACGAACGCCGCCTGGGTTCCGCCATCCACCGGGATCGTCGCGCCGGTGACATAGGCGGCCTCCTCACTCAACAGGAAACGCACCACCCGAACGATATCGCCGGGCTGCGCGATCCGGCCGATCGGCGACGGGCCCGACGGGCGCCAGTTCCCGCGTTTCGCCGGATCGTTCTGATTGTTCACCATCGGCGTATCCACGGTGCCGGGCGCAAGGGCATTGACCAGAATTCCATGCGGCGCGCATTCGACCGAGAGAATCCGGGTCAGCTGACTGACCGCCGCCTTGGACGCGGAATAGGCGCCGCTATCGATTTTCGGACGCAGGGCCGAAACCGAGGAAAGGAAGACGATCCGCGCCAAGCCGCCCCCGTCGGCCGCCTTTCGCAGCATCGGCATCGCCTCGCGCGCCGAAAGCCAGAGCCCGCGCACATTCACTCCGAAGACCATATCGAAATCCGCGACACTCATTTCCGCCAACGGGCCGAGCTTCAAGACTCCGGCGCAGGCGATCAGCGCATTGACCGGGCCGGCCGCCTCTCCGATCTTCGCCATGACCCCGGACACCGCGTCGGCATCGCGCAAGTCACAAGTCTGGGGATGAAACCGGTCGCCGCCGAAGCTCGCCGCCGCCTTCGCGAGGCCGTCTTCCGTCACATCGATGCCGTGCACTACCCAGCCCCGCTCGAGAAGATCGCGGCATGCCTCAAAGCCGATTCCGGATGCGGCCCCGGTCACGATGGCGGTGTTTGTCATGATCAGATCCCCTCCTTTAAGCTCCTGGCCTCGGCCGGCAGCTTATGGGAACATCGTCTGCGCAATCGAGTCATGGTTGTGATCAATCCTGATCAGTGGAGGTACCGTCATGGCGGATGCCAAGAAGCCCGGCCCGTTCGGCCGGATTTTCGCGCCCAAAAAGGAATGGCTGGCCAAGGCGGAACCCGAGGAAATCCTGGAGCCGGACCTCGCCATCGTCGACCCGCACCATCATTTCTGGGAGAACCGCAGACACCGCTATCTCCTGCATGAGTTTCTCGACGACACCAACTCCGGCCACAATATCACCGCCACCGTCTTCATCGAATGCGAGTCCATGTACCGGGCAGGCGGACCGCAGGAGATGCGCTCGGTCGGCGAGGTGGAATTCGTCGCGGGGATCGCCGCGATGTGCGAAAGCGGAACCTACGGGCCGATCCGGGCCGGTGCCGGCATCGTCGGGCTCGCGGACCTGCGGCGCGGCGCGGCGGTCGATCCGATCCTCGAAGCCATGGAGCAAGCCGGCGGCGGACGGTTCCGCGGCATCCGCCACGGCGCCGGCTGGGATGCCGACCCGATCATCGGCAACAACCACGCCGCCGATGGCTTCGGTCTCTACCTCCGGGATGATTTCCGGGCCGGTCTCGCCTGCTTGACGGCACGGAACCTCGCATTGGACGCGCTCGCGTTTCACCCTCAGCTCGGCGATGTGACGGCATTGGCCCGGGCCTGCCCAGACGCCAATATCGTTCTCAATCACACGGGCATGCCGCTCGGCTACGGCCCCTATGAAGGCAAGAACGACGAGGTGCATGCCAAATGGCTCGCAGCGATGACCGAGATGGCAAGCTGCCCGAACGTCACCGTGAAACTTGGCGGGATGATTATGCGGCTCGCCTGTTTCGATTATCATAACGCGCCGCGCCCGCCGACATCCCGCGAGCTTGCCGATCTTTGGCGTCCCTATATCGAGCCGACGATAGAGCTGTTCGGCCCGAATCGCTGCATGTTCGAAAGCAACTTCCCGGTCGACGGCATGGGTATCGGCTATGCCGCGCTCTGGAACTGCTTCAAGCGCCTGGCGTCGGGTGCGTCGACGGCGGAGAAGGCCGCGCTCTTCTCCGGCACCGCCCGGCGCGCCTATCGGTTACCTTAGACCGAAGATGATTTGACAAGACCCTTCGAGACGATCGCTTCGCGATCCCTCAGGGTGAGGCCCAACCAATTGCAACTCATCCTGAGGAACCGGCGAAGCCGGTGTCTCGAAGGGTCATGTCAGCCAATTGCGCCATAACTTGTCACAACATCATCGACTCATCGCGTCTCAATTGAGCTTGGGCAATCCCGCCATCAGTGTGTTGAGCGCTCGGTTGGTCATTGCCTGGTTTGCGAAATCCAGCCGTCCCTCACCCCGCATCGCCGCGACCGCATCGCGGGTAAAGGTCATGGCGGCGAGCATGAGGCTGCCGCCGATGCTGATCCGCCGCACCCCAAGGCGCGCATAATCCCGGACCGAGAGGCCCGGCCTCCCCGCGAGACTGGCGAGGATATTCAACGGCCCCTTGACCGCCTTGACCAGCCGCTCGACGGTTTCGGCGTCACCCGGTCCCGGAACATAGGCACAGGTCGCCCCCGCCTCGAGATACGCGTTGCAGCGACGCACCGCCTCGTGAAAATTCGCCTCGGCATCACCGACCGGCTTCAGATACGGATCAGCGCGCGCGTTCAGAACAAAGGGAACGTTGAGTTCATCCGCCGCAGCGCGGCCGGCCCTTATACGCTCCACCGCCTCGTCGAAATCGAACAGCGCCCGGGTTTCCGGATTGGCGTCCTCGATGTTGCAGCCGATAAGCCCCGCCCCGATCGCGCCGCGCACCGTCGCCGCGACGTCCTCCGGCGCCGGACCATATCCGGCTTCAAGGTCCGCCGTCACCGGTACCTTGCTCTGGCGCACGATTTCCCCACAGATCCGGAGCATCGCCTCGCGGGTCATCCTCTCGCCATCCGGATAGCCCCGTGCAAGCGCGATCCCGGCGCTGGTGGTGGCAATCACCGGATAGCCGGAATCCGCCATCAGTGCCGCACTGGCATGATCCCGGGCGTTGGGCAGCACCACCATCTCGCCCCGAACGTGCATGTCGCGGAACGCGGCGGCGCGGATCCGCACGGTATCGATCGCACTCATCCTGTCTCTCCCGTGGAATTCGGCGGATCTCAACACGCCGTCGTGCTTGGTCTCGCCAACGGGAGTATGTCACAGTCGAAATTCATTCGACACCACGCCGGAAATGCGTGCCCCCATGCTCCCGCCATCCGATCGATCCGAGGAGAGGCCCCAGGTTCGCGACGGTTTGCGGGTGCCGTCGATCCTGGTGACGGCGCTGGGCATGACCTATCTGGTCATCACCGCGTCCTGGGCCGCGCTGGTCGGCCGTTCGGCCAGCGTCGGCGACGGACCGCTACCCGAAAAGATGGTCGACTCGATGCTGCTGATGAATATCGGCGGCCCGTTGATCGTGGTGATCGGCCTCGCCTTGCGCCGGGCACCGGGAAGCCCGGTCCGCCAAAGCCTGATTGCAGTCTGTCTGGTCGGATTGTGGTTTTACGGCAAATTCATGAGTGATCTGTTTTTCTAGTGAATGGAGCGGCAATGCCATGAGCCAGTTCATCAATGCGCGCGAGACCGTCGTCACCGACGCGATCGACGGCCTGTTGGCGAGTTCCGGTGGCAGCCTCGCGCGGCTCGACGGCTATCCGCACATCAAGGTCGTGACCCGCGCCGATTGGGACCGCTCCAAGGTGGCGCTGGTCTCAGGAGGCGGATCGGGTCACGAGCCGTCCCATGCCGGACTGGTGGGCGAGGGGCTGCTGACGGCGGCGGTCTGCGGCGAGGTCTTTGCTTCGCCCTCGGTCGACGCGGTTCTGGCCGGTATCCTGGCGGTGACCGGGCCGGCGGGGTGCCTGCTGATCGTCAAGAACTATACCGGCGACCGGCTGAATTTCGGCCTTGCCGCCGAGCGGGCGCGGGCATTGGGTCGCGATGTCTCGATGGTCGTGGTGGATGACGATATCGCGCTGCCCGATCTGCCGCAGCCGCGCGGCGTGGCGGGAACCCTGTTCGTCCATAAAATCGCCGGCGCGCTGGCGGAGCGCGGCGCGGATCTCGCGACGGTCACGGCGGCGGCGAGCCGGGTGATTTCCCGTGTCGCCTCCATCGGCATGTCGCTGGACACCTGCGCCCTGCCCGGCAGCGCGAAGGAAGCGCGCATCCCCGCCGGCAAGGCCGAACTCGGCCTCGGCATCCATGGCGAGCCGGGTGTGCGCCAAGTCGATTTCACCGGCGCCGGCGATGCCGCCCGGCTGGTCGCGGAGCAGCTCATGCCTCATATGGCAAGTGGCCCCCACGCGGTGCTGATCAACAATCTCGGCGGCGCGACGCCGCTGGAGATGTCGATCCTGACGGCCGAACTGCTGAAAACGCCCATCGCGGACCGCCTTTCGCTGATGATCGGGCCGGCGCCGCTGATGACATCGCTCGACATGCGGGGCTTTTCGGTTTCGCTGCTGCCGCTTGCAGACGGAGATGCCGAGGCTTTGCGGGCGCCGGTCGGCCCCGCCGCGTGGCCTGGCGCGGTTGCGATCATTGCGCCCGTCGTCACACCCCTGCCCGAGGGCCTCGCGCCGGAGCGTCCGGTGCCCTCGTCGCATTCGGATCGCCGAGCCTTCCTCCTGAGGGCCTGCGACATCCTGATCACGGCAGAAGCGGATCTGAACGCGCTCGATGCCAAGTCCGGCGACGGCGATACCGGCTCCACCCTTGCCGGCGCGGCCCGCGCGCTCGCCGGCGCCGTGGATCGCCTGCCCTTGGCATCCTTGCCGGAGCTCTACCGGGCCATCGGAATCACCCTCGGCCAGACCATGGGCGGCTCCTCTGGCGTTTTGCTCGCGATCTTCTTCTCCGCCGCCGCGGACGGAGCCCGGGAGGATGAGCCTGTCGCCGAGGCGCTTGCCCGGGGCCTGGATCGGATCAAGCAAGTCGGCGGCGCGGCCGAGGGCGACCGCACCCTGATCGACGCCCTCGCCCCGGCGCTCGCCGCATTGCCCGACGGCCTCCCCACCGCCGCCCAAGCTGCCCGCACCGGCGCTAACGCGACGGCGTCGATGATCAAGGCCAAGGCCGGTCGCGCCGCTTATGTCCCGGCGGCGAATCTCCAAGGGAACAACGATCCGGGCGCCGAGGCGGTGGCGCGGTTTCTGGAGGGGTTGGCGGTATGAGACGGCAATTTTTCATCTCTCCGTCACCCCGCGCTTGACGCGGGGTCCACGCCCGAGGCCATTCAACGTGACACGTTTTCAATCGTTTTCGAATGGCCGCGGAGTGTCCGTGACCTTGCCGGATTTTCTTCACCAACCATCGTTTTCCCCGCCTCAGGCTTGGGCCCCGCGTCAAGCGCGGGGCGACGGCGCGAGTTATGGACGTTCATGGACAATTGCTCATCCGAATCCCAGGCCTACGCCGGGGATTTGGATTTGGCCTCCATCCCCCTTCCCCCGTTCCGCAGCCGCGCCTAAACTCTTCTGATGAGCACCGAGACCATGACACGGGCCGACTCCTCGGCCGAGATGCAGGCACGCCGGCAGGAGCGCAACCTCGCCAAGCTGGTCGGGGCCGAGGCGCCGGATCTCAAATCCGACGTTGCCGAACAGGATGCCGGGCGGCCGCTTGAGGTCGTCTCGGAATACAAGCCTGCCGGCGACCAGCCCCAGGCGATCGCCGAACTGGTCCAGGGTCTGAAGGACCGGGAATGGGATCAGGTGCTGCTGGGCGTCACCGGCTCCGGCAAGACCTTCACCATGGCCCATGTGATCGAGCAGGTTGGCCGCCCGGCCCTGGTGCTGGCACCGAACAAGACCCTCGCCGCCCAGCTCTACGGCGAGATGAAGAGCTTCTTCCCGAACAACGCGGTGGAGTATTTCGTCTCCTATTACGACTACTACCAACCCGAGGCCTATGTGCCGCGTACCGACACCTATGTCGAGAAGGAAGCCTCGATCAACGAGCAGATCGACCGGATGCGCCACGCCGCCACCCGGGCACTGCTGGAGCGCGAGGATGTGATCATCGTCGCCTCGGTCTCCTGCATCTACGGCATCGGCGCGGTCGAGACCTACGGCAAGATGACGGTGGTCCTCAAGGTCG
>JAYOEU010000090.1:0-16967 GCA_038116915.1 Alphaproteobacteria bacterium | reverse complement strand
TTTGGCGTGTCGGTCCCCGTCCTCCCCGTCCCCGGGGGGGCTGGGGGGGGGTTTCCGGGGCACCCCTCGCCCGGGGGGGGGCGGGGGGGGGGCGCCCCCCCCCCGCCGCCCGATCCGGGGGGATTGACGGCGGCGTTGGGCAGCTCGAAGCAAGGGGCCAGGGGGCGGTAACCGGCGATGGCGAAGCGTGATTTTTACGAGACCCTCGGGGTCGACCGGGGCGCCGACGAGGGGGCCTTGAAATCGGCCTATCGCAAGTTGGCGATGAAGTATCATCCCGACCGGAACCCCGACGATCCATCCGCCGAAGCACAGTTCAAGGAACTCAACGAAGCCTATGACGTTCTGAAGGACCCGCAAAAGCGGGCGGCCTATGACCGGTTCGGGCACGAGGCGTTTGAGAATGGCGGCATGGGCGGCCGCCCGGGCGGCGCCGGCTTCGAGGGGTTCGGCGCGGGATTTGCCGATATCTTCGACGAAATGTTCGGCGATTTCATGGGTGGCCGCCGGTCCGGCGGTGGCAACCGCCGCGGCGCCGACCTTCGCTACAACATGAACATCTCGCTGGAGGAAGCCTTCAAGGGCCGGCAAACGGAAATTCAGGTTCCAAGCACCGTCAGTTGCGGGGACTGTTCCGGAAGCGGCGCCAAGGCAGGCTCGCAGCCGGTCAACTGTAAGGCGTGTCAGGGCCGGGGCCGGGTACGCGTGCAACAGGGCTTCTTCACCATAGAGCGGGCCTGCTCGACTTGCGGCGGGGCCGGGCGGGTGATCGAGAATCCTTGCGGGACCTGTAGGGGTAACGGCCGGATTCAAAAGGAAAAAACCCTTTCCGTGAATATCCCGGCGGGGGTCGAGGATGGAACGAGGATCCGGCTCGCTGGTGAGGGCGAGGCGGGAGTCCGCTCCGCGCCGCCCGGCGATCTCTATATTTTTCTGTCGATCGAGGAGCACCCGATTTTCAAGCGTGACGGCGCGGACATTTATTGTCGGGTGCCGTTGCAAATGACCACCGCCGCGCTGGGCGGACAGATCGAGGTGCCGACGGTCGAGGGCGCCCGCGCCCGGATCACCGTCAATCCCGGTACTCAGACCGGAACCCAGTTCCGTTTGCGTGGGAAAGGCATGTCGGTATTGCGGAGCCCCGCGCGCGGCGATCTGTATGTCGAGGCGGTTGTCGAGACGCCGGTCAACCTTACCCGCGAGCAAAAGAAGATTCTCGAGGAATTCGCCGAAACGAACAGCGCGGCGACCAGTCCACAATCCACCGGATTTTTCGACCGGGTCCGGGACCTTTGGGAAGATCTCAAGGATTGATAACCTGGATCGGAGGTTTCAAACCTCTTTCGGCTAGGTCGGGATTGGTTAAGTAGTAGTTCCGGATTGTTCTATCTGTAGTACCATGCTTCGATCGGGCATACTTTCAATTAACTGATTGAAATTGTTCGTATACTAGTATCCGTCCCTTCGGATCGACGCAATGATGGCACGACCTTCGCCGTGCAAAAAATCGATTGATGCATTGATCCGGGCGAGGGCGTAGCGGACGGTAAACCGCTGCCCTTCGGTCATTGAGGAAAGCGGCAATGCCAAAAGCCGGCGGCGTTGCTCCCGGTGGTCGGCGAGCCTCTGATCGACCAATCGTTCCAGGTCGCCGCCGTCAAGACGGTCGGCGAAATACATTGCCGAGAGAAACTGTGAGCGAAATGACTCTCCGTCGGTCGTCTTACCCAATTCCAGGTCGAACTTTTCACGTCCCTTGTCGGTGATCTCATACGTACATTTTGCAAGGCCGGTTTCACCGGCGCGGTCCGTGTTCACGCAACCTTCGGCCCGCAATTTTCCGAGCGCCGGGTAAAGAGCGCCGAAACTCGCGTGCTGAAAATGGCCGAGATTTCTGGCCACGCGTTGCTGGAGATCGTAGCCGCTGAGTGGACCTTCCATCAGCAATCCGAGGCTGAGAGTAGTCAATCTCATCGATTCACCGCGTTAAAAAAGTCGATATATCGACCAAAACTATATATTATTTTCAATATTATATGTCAACTTCTTCCCAGGTTGGGAAAATCATCGGATACTGAAGCCCGAACCTCAATCCTCGTCGGGATGTGGAGTCGGGCAATTTGGGAGAGTATCGAATGAGCGAGTTGGCAATCGGCGTAACGGGGGTGGCCGGGACGATGGGAACGATGATCGTTCGCCAGGTGCTCGAATCCCGCAATACACGTCTCGCGGGCGGCTCCGTTAGGCCTGGTAGTACTCAGCAAGGCCTTGATATAGGAGAGATTTGTCGGCTGGGAGCATTGGGCCTGAAAGCCGTGGGGGCGGCCGGTGAATTGTTCGCGGTGTCCGACGTGGTCATCGATTTCAGCCTCCCCGAGGCGGTTTCGGACCATGCGCAGGCCGCGATGGACACAAAAACGCCCTGGATCGTCGGAACGACCGGGGTGGATGCGGCAGGTGAAGCGTCGCTAGAGAAAGCCGCGGCCGTCGTTCCGGTGGTTTTTGCGCCAAATACGAGTCTCGGGGTCAACCTGCTTTTCGTGCTTGTGGAACAGGTGGCCCGCGCGCTGAACGAGGATTTTGATATCGAAGTCTTTGAGATCCACCACAATCGGAAGATAGATGCCCCGTCGGGTACCGCGCTCGGCCTCGGACGGGCCGCGGCAAGGGGGCGCGGCGTGGATTTCGAAAAGGCCAGCGTGCTGTCCCGCGAAGGGCAAACCGGAGCCCGCCGCCGGGGCGATATCGGGTTCGCTGCTTTGCGAGGCGGCGACATTGTCGGCGAGCATTCGGTGATCTTCGCCGGCGCGGGAGAGCGCGTCGAGATATCGCACAAGGCGGCGGGCCGGCATATCTACGCATCCGGCGCCATTCGCGCCGCGCAGTGGGCGGCGGGCCGTTCGCCGGGCCTCTACGACATGACCGACGTGCTTGGTTTGAAGAACTAGGCGCCGGCTGGCACGGTTTCCCGGTTTCGCCGCAGTGCTTCGGTAAGCGCCTCGGCAAAAGCCAGCTTCTCCTCGGAGCCGAGAAACGCTCCCAATTCAAGCGTTTCGCCGTGGGACCGAATGATCAGACGCGTCCGTTTGGCGCTGACCGGTTCAATATCCACACGCGCCCAATAGGGTTGTAGGGCCGCGCGCCGGCCCCGGCCGGATCCTTTCTGTATAAGGACTTCCAGGGTATCCGCAGTAAGGCGAACATGTTCGCTTTGGCGCGCCGCGCCATAACTGATCCGAAAGGCGAGATAGACAAGCAGAACATCGATGCCGAGAAATCCGACGACAGGCCAGGCGCCGACCAGGGAAAACCCAACCCCGATCGCCACGCTGATGGTGATGAGGACGCCCATGACCAGTACGAAGCCGAGTGGCGGAAGGCTCCGGTGCGGTGTCAGCATTGCTTCGAACAGAATATCGGCTTCGCGCATTGGTATGCGCCCTTTCCGGACCGGAATTACCGCCGCGACGATAGGCGAGGCGCGCACGCGCGTAAAGACCGGCACGGAACGGTTCTGACTTCCCGCCCCGCGCCGATCAGGCTAAGAGAAGTCATGACCCGCCCGATGAAGAAAACCGACATCGATACGATGTTCCAGCGCCTGTCCGACGCGGATCCTGATCCGCGCGGTGAACTGCACTATGTCAACGCCTATACCCTGTTGGTGGCCGTTGTCCTGTCGGCTCAGGCCACTGATATCGGCGTGAATCGGGCAACCGGCCCACTATTCGCTGAGGTCGATACGCCCGAGAAGATGGTGGAACTCGGCGTCGACCGGCTGAAGGAGTTCATCAAGACGATCGGGCTTTTCAACTCTAAAGCCAAAAACGTGATCGCGCTTTCGGAAATCCTGATTCGCGACCACGGCAGCCAGATCCCTCGGGACCGGGAGACCTTGGAAACTCTTCCGGGAGTCGGGCGGAAGACCGCCAATGTCGTGCTCAATATCGCGTTCGGACAGCCGACGATAGCGGTGGACACCCATCTGTTCCGCGTCGGCAACCGCACGGGCCTGGCAAGGGGAAAAACGCCCCTGGCGGTGGAACTGGAGTTGGAAAGGCGAATTCCCGCCAATTGGAAACTCCACGCCCACCACTGGCTAATTCTGCATGGCCGATATGTCTGCAAGGCACGGAAGCCCGACTGTCCGGAATGCCGGATCGCCGATCTTTGCCGCTTCAAGGACAAGACGACGCTGTCGGCTTGACCGGCGCGCCGGATATTTAGCTGCTGGCGGTTTCGGACACCCGAAGCAAAAATTCCTCAAAGCAACCATTGGTCGGCCCAGACAGATCCGTCGCCGAGCGGAACTCGTAGTGAATGACCTCAAGCTGCGAGACGGTATCGTACAAAAACACGTCCAGCACGCACAGCTCCGTGCGGTATTGCCAAACCCGCGCGGACGCTTCCCGCCGCACGAATTGCGGCTTGCCCAAAAGTGTGGACACGGACTGAAGATTCATTTTCAACAGTCTGTGGGGATCGCGCTCCGCATCCGTCAGAGCCGGTTTCGCTGGAGCGACTGGGGGCTCTTTCGGGCGGGTGTCTTGGAACGTCCGGTTGGGCGCGGCGCTCGCGATGGCCGAAGGGTCGCTCCCGATATCCGTTGATCCGGGAGCCGGTCCGGTTTTGTCACAAGCCTGAAGTGTTACCAGCATAATGGCGCCGACCGCGGCGCCGGCGGGTCTGATCATGAACCGGCCGAAGAATCCGTGGCCGAAGCCGCGCCGTCCCGCCAAACATGCACTTCCCCGTCGACCTCGCCGCCGAGTTCGATCTCGATCTGGCGATACCGCACCTTTCCGCTGATCCGCCCGGAGGATTTGACGCTGAGACGTTCCCTCGCGGTCAGCGTTCCGACATAGGTTCCGGCGATCACCGCCTCATCGATCACCACGGTTCCCTTGAACACGCCGCCCTCGACAACCTCCAGGAACTGGCTGTTCTCCAGGGTCGCCTCAACCGAACCCTCAACGATAAGGGTCTCGCAGGCGGTGATTTCTCCGCTCAAGGAAATCTCGCGCCCGACCGTGAGGCGCTTGCCTTCGCCGCTGCCGCGTTGCGGCTGTCCCGGCATCGGCTTGCGGGCCGGTGCGCCGGGCAGATCAATCGTGCGCCTTGGAATTTCCGGCACGAATCCCGCCGAAGGGGTTCTGGGGGACGCCATGGTTGCTCCTTGCTGCGGCCTGTTCTCTGGCGACAGGCGGTTTGTAGAAGGTTTCGTGTCTCCGTCTGCCACCGGAGGCTTGACCGGGTCGACGCGTGCCGACGGTTCTGCCGATTTCACCTCAGCGCCATCGGTCGACGGTTCGTCAAGCTTCGGTTCCGCGTCCTCGGGCGATTTCCGTCGAAACAGGGACATTGTACAATCTTTCGAAAATGGCCGCTAAAATCCGAGAAAATTCAAGGAGTTCCAGCTAACCTATAATATCACGCCTCGGTTTCCCGACGCAACAACTGGAACATATGGACCATGAAGGCGGTCGCAATCACCGGTGCCGCCAGATTCAGAAGCGGAATCGTCGTCAGTACCGCGATAATCACCCCGGCTCCGAACACGGTCCAACGCTTGGAGCGGCGCAGCGTCCTTGCGTCCGCCGGAGCCATGTACCGTCCGGCGGCAATCTCGAAAAATTCCCGGCCGAGGAGATATCCGTTCAATCCGTAAAAGATCACGAAGCCAAGGCCCGCCACGAAAAACGTGAACACATAGATCGGCATCAGAACGATGTTCAGGATCAAGGTGACCGCCAGCAAACCAAGGGCTGATTTCATAATTTCGCCAAGGCCCTGGTCTCGCGTCGCCGGAAGATGCGGATAGTGCTTTTCCTCCACGGCTGCGGCGACCCGGTCCACAAAGAACCCGGCGACCACCATGACCATCGACGGGTAGAACACGAAGGCGAAAACCACCACCACGGTCGCGCCGACGGCCGCGGACAACTTGTCCAGCAGCTCTATGTCGAAAACCCCGAACCTGGCGATCAGCAGCCAACTGATGTAGCCGCTGACGATGATCATCGCGAACGCGAAGAGAATGCTGAGGATCACCGACCGGCGCAGGGTCTGTTCCGGTAACTGTGCGAAAGCCTTTGATAGTGCCGCGAACATCGGAGCCTCCACGAGTTGGCCGATTGATCGGCCAGGAAAACCACATGCCGTCGTCACGCACAAGCCCTCGTTGGCGCGCTTTGCCGGAGCGGGGTTCTCGGGTAGTGTCCCAGCGCCTTTAAACCTCAGGAAGCCGTCATGCCCGCCAAAACCATCGATGTAACCGGAATCGGCAATGCCATCGTCGACGTCATCTCGAGAACCAATGACGGGTTTCTGGCGGATAACGGGATTGAGAAAGGCGCGATGAATCTGGTCGATGCCGAACGGTCGAAGCGGATTTACGAGCGCATGGGGCCGGGTGTCGAAATATCCGGCGGGTCCGCCGCCAACACCATCGTCGGTCTCGCCGGATTCGGCGGCAAGGGCGCCTTTATCGGCAAGGTCCGGGATGACTCTTTTGGCAAGGTGTTCCGGCACGACATCACCGCCGCCGGCGTCCGCTTCGAAACCGCGCACAGCACCAGCGGCCCGCCGACCGCAAGCTGTCTGGTTCTGGTAACCCCGGATGCTCAACGGTCCATGAACACGCATCTTGGCGCCTGCGTGGATCTCGGCCCCGAGGATGTCGACGAGGATCTGATCAAGGCAAGCAAGGTGGTCTATCTGGAGGGCTACTTGTGGGACCCGCCGCGAGCGAAGGAAGCGTTTTTGAAGGCGGCGGCCATCGCGCATGCGAGTGAGGGGCTGGTGTCGCTCTCGCTTTCCGATTCGTTCTGTGTCGACCGGCACCGTGCTGAATTTCGGGATCTGGTGGAGCGCCACGTGGACATTCTGTTCGCCAACGAGGCCGAGATTATTTCGCTCTACGAGGTCGCGGATTTCGATGCCGCAATGCAAGCGGTTCGCGGCGTCTGCAAGACAGTGGCGCTGACCCGGAGCGAGAAGGGATCCGTGGTGCTGTCGGGCGAGGAGGTGCATATTCTCGATGCGGAGAAGGCGGATCGCGTGGTCGATACCACCGGCGCGGGCGACCTCTTTGCCGCCGGATTTCTGTACGGCTATACACAATCAATGGATCCGGCCCGATGCGCGCGCCTCGGCGGTATCGCGGCGGCGGAAGTCATCAGCCATTTTGGCGCGCGTCCGGAAGCGGATCTGAGCGTGCTGGCGCGGGCGGCTCTTGGAGGCGCGTGATCCATCGGGCCGCGCGGCCTGGCTGCTGCGGGAGACGATTGCTCCCTATCTCAAGCGCAGGGTGATCGTCGTCCTGTTGCTTGGATTCGCCAGCGGTCTGCCGCTGTTGCTTTCCTTCGGTACTCTGAGCGCATGGCTCCGCGAGGCCGGGATCGACAGAACCACGATCGGCTTGTTCTCGCTCGTCGGCCTTCCGTATGCATTGAAGCCGCTTTGGGCGCCGCTGATGGATGGTCTGCGCCTGCCGGTGCTGACCCGCCTGCTGGGCCGCCGGCGGGGATGGATGGTGCTCTCCCAGGCCATGCTGATCATCGCGATCATCGGCCTTGCCCTGTCGGATCCAGGCGGTTCGCCCTGGCTGATGTCGGGTTTCGCGGTGTTGGTGGCGTTTTTCTCCGCCAGCCAGGATATCGTGATCGATGCCTATCGAATTGAAACGCTGGATGAAGAGGAGCAGGGAATAGGGGCGGCGGCGGTTACCTATGGCTATCGTGCCGGCATGCTGGTGGCGGGCGCCGGCGCGCTCATCCTGGCGGATACCTGGTCCTGGACCCATGCCTATTTCGCCATGGCCGCCTTGGTTCTGGTGGGTACAGTCACCATTGTTTTCAGTCCGGAACCGCCGGACCCGGAATTGGATCAATCGCCCTCAAAAGAAATCCGGCGCCGTTCGCTCGTGCGTTGGGTGGCGGATTTCGTTGTCGCCCCGTTTCAGGAATTCGCCACTCGCCCCGGCTGGCTGGCGATCCTGCTGTTCATCGTGACCTTCAAGCTTGGCGACGCCTTTTTGTCGGTCATGACCAATCCGTTCTATATCGATCTCGGCTTCACCAAGACCGAAATCGCGGAAGTGACCAAGCTGTTCGGTCTGATCGCGCTTGCGGTGGGTTTGTTCGTCGGTGGTCTGCTGATCCGCTGGGCCGGTCTGCTGAATGCCCTTTTGATCAGCGGCGTGCTCCAGGCCGCGTCAAATCTCGTCTTCGCCTATCAGGCGGTCGCAGGCGCCGATCTCGGCGTTCTCACGATCACGATCGCGGTAGAGAATGTCACGGGCGGCATGGGGACCGCGGCCTTTGTCGCCTATCTTTCGAGCCTGACCAACACGGCTTTCACCGCGACGCAATATGCCCTGCTATCCGCCTTCATGGCGTTCGGGCGCACGCTGCTTTCTTCGCCGTCCGGCGGCCTCGTTGACCTGGTGGGCTGGTTTGATTTCTTTGTGCTGTCGGTCGGCGTCGCCGTTCCGGGACTGATATTTCTGATCGTGCTGATGCGGGTTTATCCGACCCATGCGGGCCGCCGCGGCGGCCGGGCCCGGGCGGCGCCGGAGCAGCCGGGAGAAAGCCGGTGACCGCGCGGCTTGAGGTGATTGAAGGTGACATCACCGAATTGACCCTCGACGCCATCGTCAACGCGGCGAATGAATCTCTGCTCGGCGGCGGCGGGGTCGACGGCGCAATCCACCGGGCAGCCGGACCGGGGCTGCTGCAAGAGTGCCGCGGCATCGGAGGCTGTCCGACCGGCGAGGCCCGGATCACCGCCGGCCATGCCCTTGCCGCGCGTCACGTCATCCACACGGTGGGTCCGGTCTGGAGGGGTGGCGGTTCCGGGGAGGCGGCGCTGCTGGCCTCCTGCTATCGTGAAAGTCTGCGGCTGGCGGCGGGCCACGGAATCCGCTCTATTGCGTTCCCGGCGATCAGCACGGGGGTCTACGGCTATCCGCTGGACGCGGCAACCGGGATCGCCGTCTCCACGGTTCGCGACATGTTGACGGATCTGCCGCAAATCGACCAGGTGGTGTTTTGCTGCTTCGGGGCCGAGGCCGCCCGGCTCTACCGCGCGGCGTTGGGGATTTCCCGCTAAAACCAATCCGTGCTTTGCGGAAAATTGTGCGCAACGAAGCGGTAGGTGAATTGAACCGCCTCGCGGCTCGCCTTGGACTTGTAGCTGAGATCTAGCTCCCAATGCTCGATCGCCTCGTCCCAGATCAGCATCTTCTGATGCAGTTCGTCACGCATTTCGCGGATGTAGATGAGCTGCCGGTTGAATGCTTTCAGCATCGCGACGATGTCATCGGTCTGGCCGTCGACCTGGGCGAAGATGTCCTTGAAGTCCTTAATGGGCGGCCCCATCAGAACCTTCACCCGGTTGATTTCGTCCAGAAAAAGCCGGTCCGTGTGATAGAGGCTTGCAACCTGCGTGAGCTTTCCGACGATCGCCGAAGCATGCAGGTACCGGTCACGCAATCCCTCGATATAGGCGAGCTCGCGGGCCAGACGATCGATCAGATCCAATATTTCCGGACGCTTGCTCCGGCCCATGCCGAGCGCGACGGCGATCTTGTCGATTCCGGTCTCGATCTGCTTTTGGGTTTCCGGTTTGTTCAGCATGGCGGCGATATGCGGCGGGGTAAGGCGCATCTTGCCCTTGCCTCCGACCCAGACCGCGATCGCCGCCATGATCTTGTTCTTTGCGATCACCTTGTGGCTTTCGTCGATGGTCCAACTGGCGGTCCCATCCAGAAGCTCCCTCGGGATCGTGTCGCCCGGGCGAATATCCCGCACGAACTTCAGCCCCTGAGCCACTTGTTCAAGCATCTGTCCGTCCGGGCTTTCAGGATCGATGTTGAATTCGTGACAGAGGGAATCAAGCGGGATCGACGCTTCGTGTTCTCCGACATTCATCCGCATCGCGGGAATGCGGTCGGGGCCGGTTAGCGCGAAACGCGCGTCCTTGACCTGAAAAATTTTGTGCTCGAACAGAAAATGAGTGGAAGGGTCCTGTGCGCGTTTCGCAGCTTCTTCATCGGTTTCAAAGGAAATGTCCGCGTCGGCCATCGTGAAGGAGCTTTCCGATTTGCGAGCGCGCTCCGCACCCGAGAGCGACGCTTCGAGTTTAAACCACTTCCTCCGTCATTCCGCAATCACGTGTTGGTCGGCGTATCGGTCCGAAAACCGTCGCGGCGAATATCCGCTGGGGGTTGCCGTCACCGGTTAAGCTCCCTAGATAGGTGTGGGTTGGAGGAAGCCGGGACCGTGCCATGCGGGCGGTACCGGCGGCGCCGCATCCAAGGGCCCCGCAATGATCGCCTCGCTCGCGTAGGAGTTGATCTCATCATGACACGATTATCTCTGTTTAATTCGCCCCTTCTGCTTGGTTTTGACCATTTTGAGCGAACCCTCGACCGGGTCACCAAGGCATCGAATGACGGCTATCCACCATACAATATCGAACAGGTATCCGAGGACGAGCTGAGGATCACCCTGGCGGTTGCTGGTTTCAGCGAGGAGGACCTGTCGGTCCGGATGGAAGCCAACCAACTGATCATTCAAGGCAAACAGGCCGACGATACGGAGCGGGTCTACCTGCACAGGGGTATCGCCGCCCGGCAGTTTCAGCGGACTTTTGTTTTGGCCGAAGGGATCGAGGTCATTTCCGCTGAAACCGACAACGGCCTGCTCAACATCAACCTCCGCCGTCCACTGCCGGACGCGCGGGTCAAGACGATCGCCATCAAACGGGCCTCCTCGGCCAAGCGACCGGCCCGCATCGACGCCGGCGACTGACGCACCGGACCGTTCTTTATCGTAGAGACGGGTTGCCTAGGCAGCGTTGCTGGAGGTTGATTGGGTGAGCAGCGCCAGGATGGCGTCGGTGGTCTCGCACCCCCGCAACTTGTCGCACATCTTGGAATCGCGAAGCAGACGCGAGACCTTGGCAAGCGCCTTCAGGTGATCGGCGCCAGCCGCTTCCGGCGCGAGAAGCAGGAAAATCAGGTCCACGGGGCGATCGTCGATTGAATCGAAATCGATGGCCCGGTCGGCCCGGGCAAAAACACCGCTCAGCTTCTCGAGGCTTGCCAGCTTGCCATGCGGAATCGCGATTCCGCCGCCGACTCCGGTGGTCCCGAGCCGCTCTCGTTCCAGAAGAACGTCGAAAACCTCGCGTTGCTCCAATCCGGTGATTTCCGCGGCCTTGCGCGCGAGTTCCTGCAATGCCTGTTTCTTACTGGAGGCCTTGAGATGCGGAATCACGGATTCGACCGTAAGGATGTTATCCAGTTCCATCGCTTTCCCCGTCGCCGGCATTGTTATGGCAAAGCCCGTCGAAAAGGCAGTGCCTGGCTTCGTTTCAGCTCGTACTTTTCGGGTCGATCCAACCGATATTACCATCTGACCGGCGAAATACGACATTGATCTCGCCGTGCGCGGCGTTGCGGAACATCAGGACCGTCGTTTCCGACAATTCCATATGCATGACTGCCGATTCCACCGTCATGGTATCGATTCGAGTCGCCATTTCCGCGACGACTACCGGTCGCCATTCCGCGTCTTCCTGCGCGGTTGCGGCGCCTTCTTCCAAGTCGCTCTCCGCGGCGAAGACGACTTCCTGGGCCTCCATGCTCTCATGCGCCGGAGCTTGATGGTCATGGTCGCGCAATCGGCGTTTGAAACGTCGCAGCCGCTTGTCGATCTTGGCCGCCGCGCCATCGAAGGACGCATAGGCATCGGGATCTTGAGCCTGCCCCTGAATCAGAATGCGGCGACCGACATGAACCGAAATGTCGGAACGGACATTCCCGCCGTCCCGGGACATGGTTACGGTCGCATCAATCGGATTCGAAAAATACTTCTCGGAGATTTGCCGAATTGACTGATCTATATGCCCGCGAAGCGAATCGCCGATTTGGAATTGCTTGCCATTCACAGCAATCTGCATGGTGACCCAATCATTAACGTCGATGCCTATTATGTGGTGCCGACTCGTCAAATGTGAAGTCGGCGAACGCGCCTCGGCGCCGCCCTTCCGCAAGGCGCGGGACAATATGATCGGGGGGTGGGCGAGTCAAGCCCGCGAGACCCCTATCATCGCCTTGCGTGGATCCCCGGAAGAACGCCGGCACCAAATTCTTTCAAGGCGCCATCGCTTTTTCCCGGCGGCGCTGCACGGAGGAGGGGATACGCATCGCCTCGCGGTATTTCGCAACCGTCCGCCGTGCGATTTCAACACCTTGCCCGCGCAGGATTTCGACCAGGCGGTCGTCTGAAAGAATCTTGTTTTTCGGCTCGTCCTCGATCAATGCCTTGATCTTGAAGCGCACCGCCTCGGCGGAATGCGCCTCGCCGCCGGCGGCGGAGGCGATCGCCGACGTGAAGAAATACTTCAACTCGAGCATGCCGCGCGGGGTCGAAATGTATTTGTTGTTGGTCACCCGGCTGACCGTGCTTTCGTGCATGCTGATCGCTTCGGCAATGTCGCGCAGGACCAGGGGCTTCAGATGCTGGACGCCGAACCGGAAGAAGCCGTCCTGCTGGCGGACGATCTCTGTGGCGACCTTGAGGATCGTGGTGGCCCTCTGGTGTAGGGAGCGGACCAGCCAGTTCGCCGACTGATGGCACTCGCTGAGATATTCCTTGTCCTGCTTTTTCATCGGCCTTTTCGAGACCATCGAAAAATAGCTGTTGTTGACCAGCACCCGGGGCAGTGAATCGGGATTGAGTTCCAGGATCCAATTCCCATCGGGTCCGGCGCGCATCAGGACATCGGGGACCACCTGCTCGTCGACCGAAGGCTCGAACGCCAGGCCCGGCTTGGGGTCGAGGGACCGGATCTCCTCGATCATCTCGATCATGTCCTCGTCGTCGACGCCGCAAAGCTTCTTGAGCCCGGAGAGGTCCCGCTTCGCCAGGCGGTCGAGATTGTCCAACAGCGCCTGCATCGCCGGGTCGAGCCGGTTCCTGTCCCTTAGTTGCAAGGCGAGGCATTCGGCGAGGTCGCGGCCGAAAACGCCCGGCGGATCGAAATGCTGAAGCTTTTTGAATACCGCCTCAACCTGATCGGGCTCGCAGCCGAGCACCTCGACCACGTCATTCATGTCAGCGAGAAAGTATCCGGTTTCGTCTAGCATCTCGATCAGATGCGCGCCGATCAACTTCTCGGCCGGGTCCTGGAAATCAATGCCCAATTGCTCGTACAGATGCTCGCGCAGGGTTTTTTCGGCACTGGCCGATTGATCGAGCCCGAATTCCGAGTCGCTGAAATCGGACCGACCACCGCCGCCCAGGGATCCGGAAAGCGACAGGCCGACCTCTCCATACCCGGCGCCCGCATCGGTTTCCTCAATGCCGGCGCTGCCCCAGTTGTTGTCATAGTCGATATCGTTCGGATCGCTCGCCTGATCCGGTAATGTGGCCGCCTCGGCCCGCTCGACCATGTCGCCCGCCGGCTCGTCGCCGAAACCGTCCGGCGCGGGCGCCGATTCGGTCTCGCCGGCCCGCGCCGAATCATAGGCGTTGAGATTGTCGGCGGCGACCGCGTCTTGGATCACCGGCGCATCGCCTTCGTCACGCTCCAGAAGCGGATTTTTCTGAAGCTCGCCGTCGACATATTCGGACAGTTCGAGATTTGAGAACTGCAACAGCTTGATCGCCTGTTGCAGCTGCGGAGTCATCACCAGGGACTGGGACTGCCGCAGGTCCAGCCGCTGTGACAAAGCCATTCCAGCGTCCCCGTCTACAAGCGAAAACGTTCACCGAGATAAACGCGCCGGACGTCCTGATGCGCGACAATCTCGGATGGTGGGCCTTCCATCAGGACCGCACCGTCGTGAAGGATGTAGGCGCGGTCGACGATATCCAGGGTTTCGCGGACATTGTGATCGGTGATCAGAACGCCGATACCGCGATCCTTGAGGTGCGCGATCAGATCGCGGATCTCGCCGAGCGCGATCGGATCGATGCCGGCCAAGGGTTCGTCAAGCAGCATGAAGCTCGGATGCGACGCCAGCGCGCGCGCGATTTCGACCCGCCGCCGCTCGCCGCCGGACAGCGCCAGCGCCGGGGTGCGGCGAAGGTGACTGATCGAAAACTCCGCCAGAAGATCATCGAGAAGAGCGTCCCGGCGGTCTTCGTCCGGTTCCACCACTTCAAGAATCGCCCTGACGTTCTGTTCGACGGTCAGGCCCCTAAAAATCGACGCCTCCTGCGGCAGATAGCCGATCCCGAGACGGGCCCGCCGGTACATGGGAAGATCGGATATATCTGCGCCGTCCAAAAGAACGGACCCATAGTCGGCTGAAATCAGCCCGGTTATGACGTAAAAACTGGTGGTCTTTCCGGCCCCGTTCGGTCCCAACAGCCCCACGGCTTCCCCGCGTTGTACGTCCAGGCTTACGTCGCGTAGCACCGGGCGCATCTTGAAGCGCTTGCCGATATTGCGCGCCACCAGACCGGCGTTGGCGTGGATCAGGCGGGGCGCATTCGGCCCGCCGGCCGGTCCGGCTGGATTGTTGTCCCGATCGTTGGTGGATTCGCTCACCGGCGGCTCATTTCTTTTCGTTGGTTTTCTTGGGCGAGAAGAGTCCGCGCACCCGCTCGCCGTTTTGGGATTTTCCGGTTGAAAGCAGACGGCTGATGCCCGTCTTGAAGTTGACCTCCGCCAGCGAGCCGTTCAACTGCGTTTCCCCCCTCGTGATCCGGACATTCCCGGACAAGGTCGCAATGCCTTTTTTTACATTATAGACCCCCTCGTCGCCGCGCGCGACCTCCCTTGGCGTGGTGATGACGACACGTCCCACCGCGTCCATTCGCGTCGCTTCCAGCGTGCCGTCCCGGCGCGGCTCGAAAAACGCGGTCAGGGCATCGGCGCGGATTTTGCGGTCGCCCTGGGTGGCGACGGCATCGCCGCGCGCGACGGCGATCCGGCGCTTTTCCCAATATTCGAGGCTCTCGGAGGCGGTGATCGTCTGCTCGGCGGCCACCATGCGCGGTTTGCCGCCCAGAACCACCGCCACCGCCTGATCCAGGTCATAGACCGCCCGCTCTCCGTAGGCGGTTCTTTCCGGCGACGCGATCACGACTTTTCCCAAGGCCTCCAATCGATAGATCTCGGTTTCCTTCTTTTCGGTCTCGCGGTAGAGCGCGGTCAGGGTTTCACCGCTGACGCTGATCGAGCCTCGCGTCGCCTTGGCGTTGCCGCGGGCGATATACATGTTGCGGTCGCTCAACCATTCGATACCGTCATCCGCCTCGACCGTGACCGGATCGGAATTGCCGTCGATCTTCAGCTGCGCAAACGACGGCGTGGTCGCGCACAGCGTCATCGTGGCCGCGCAAAGCAGACCGGCAGCCCAATCCCGCCAGACCGGTCGCGCAGGCCGGGCCGTCATGACGGCTTCCTTCCGGTTCCGTTGAGCAACGCTTTCGCCTTGCCGGTGAAGATGATCCGCGCACCACGGTCAAAGAGCTGGAACCCTTCTCCCTCGATGCGGCTGCCTTCGCCATGGCCGACCACTGGCTGCCGGCTTTCCGCCGTGCCGGCACGCATGTCGATGCGGGCGCTTTCCGAGGTGAATTGATAGCCCCGGTCATAGAACAGGGTAACGCCGCCCGACAGATCGATGGTTTCGGCCTTCTTGTCGTAGATTCCCGACTGCGCCGTCATCGCAACCCACCCGGAACTCTTCAGCAGGATGTCGGCCTTCGGCTCGCGCAGGTAGACGAGCTGATCGGTCCTGCCGCGTTGCGACGCACTGGCGGCGGTAACCTGATAGGGCCGCTGCTCGGCATCGGTGCCTACGAATCGGGGATTGTCCATCACTAGCCCGTCCACGTTGACACCCGCGATCTGTACATCACCGATGCGGATGTCGCGATGATCCGGCAGCAGTTGAGGCCAAAGGAAAGTCAGCGCGACAATAGCCAGTGCCGTCGCCGGCAGGACAAGCTTCATGAAGGCGACCAGGCGGCTTGCCCGCGCCGCCGGGCGGCGGCGATTGAGCCCGGGAAACAGGTTTCGCCGTGGCCGCGCGGTAGGCGATATGTCCGCGCTTGATGCGCCGGCCTCTGTCATCCGGCACCGCCTTCCGCTTTGCCGCGCCGTCGGCTTTTCCGGCCAGGCCGGGATCTTGCATCAATGACTGAAGATGTCCTCGTCGTCATAGCGGATCAGATCCAATGTCGCGCGCGTCGGCAGAAAGTCGAAACAAGCCTGGGCGATCTCCGTGCGTCCCTCGCGCGCCAGACGCTCATCCAGTATGCCTCGAATCCGATGTAAATACAGCACGTCGGACGCAGCATAGTTCAACTGCTCCTCGGAAAGTGTATCGCTTCCCCAATCCGACGATTGTTGTTGTTTGGAAAGCTCGATTCCCAACAGCTCGCGGCACAGATCCTTTAAACCATGCCGGTCGGTATAGGTGCGGACCAGCTTGGAGGCGATCTTGGTGCAATAGACCGGCGTTGCCATCACGCCGAGATAGGCCTGCATGACCGCGATGTCGAAGCGGGCATAGTGAAAGATCTTGGTGACTGAGGCATCGCTCATCAACGCTTTCAGATTAGGCGCCGCGTATTGGCCCGGCGCGAACTGCACGAGATGCGCATCCCCGTCGCCCGCTGAGAGCTGAACAAGACACAACCGGTCCCGCTCGGGACGTAATCCCATGGTCTCGCTGTCAACCGCGACGGCATCACCGAAGCTTAAGCCGTCGGGCAGATCGCCTTTGTGCAGCGTGATGGTCATGGGATCCCGATCTCGATCTGTGAGCCAAATTCAATCATATGGCGGCGACCCGGCCGCCCGCCGTTTTCCATAGCCGGATAAGTCTCATGGATGGGAATCGGCGTCAACAAAGGCGCCGGCCGGAAACATTTCGCGAGGTGTTTGCCAGATCGCCGCTCGCATTGTCTCTACCAACCGGCGTTGCCCTCATGCCGCCA
>JAYOEU010000089.1:0-17081 GCA_038116915.1 Alphaproteobacteria bacterium | reverse complement strand
GCTTGGCGGCCGGGCTCTCGCCGCCGATCCACAGCGGCGGATGCGGCTTCTGCACAGGCTTGGGCTCGAACTTCACATCGGTGAAGCTGTTGTACCTGCCCTTATATGTCGGCGAGTCGGCGGTCCAGAGTTCCTTGAAAATCTCGAGATACTCGTTGGTGACCCGTCCGCGTTCCTTGAACGGCTCGGTGCCGATCGCCTCGAACTCCTCCTCCATCCAGCCGGCGCCGCAGCCGATGGTGACGCGGCCACCCGAAAGCACGTCGATGGTGGCGATGGTCTTGGCCGTATGGACGGGATTACGGTGCGGGACCACCATGACCGAGGACAGAATGCGGATCTTGGAGGTGACCGCCGCCACATAGGACATCAGCGTCAGTTGCTCCAGACAGGCGCCGTCGGGCGGAAACGGCGGCTCCCCGCTGTCCGAGTAGGGATAGAGCGGGCTGATCGACCAGGGGATCACAATGTGATCCGACACCGAAACATAGCCGAGGCCGAGTTGCTCGGCATGACCCAGCACTTTCTTGATCGCCGCCGGCTCGGCCAACGGGCCGCGGGTGGGAAGTCCGAATCCGAAAACCATTTCTCTCTCCCTTTTGGGTTGGGCGCTCTGATATGGCAGCCCCGATTATTTCAGCAGTGGAATGACCTCGGTGCCGAACCATTCCATCTGCTCCAGTGTTGCTCCCACCTCGGGGCGCTGGAACAGGAAGATCATGGTGCCGACCCCGACGGCCTCGAAGGCGGCAATATCGGCGGCGATATCCGCGGGTTTGCCGGTCATGATCTGACGCTTGCCATCCGCGCCCTTGCGTTCGTCCGCCAGAACCGCGCCAGTGAAGAAATAACCGATATCAAGCTCTGAATATTCCCGGCCCTCCTCGTCACAGACCTGGCGAAGCACGTCCAGCCGGGCACCAAGCTGTTCCGGCGTGGAGAGACGAAATTGCGGATTGTTCCCGGCCGGATACCAGCCATCGCCCAGCCGCGCGGCGCGGCGGAGCGCCGGCTTGCTCTCGCCGCCGACCCAGATTGGCGGATGCGGCTTCTGAACCGGTTGGGGCTTGAAGTGCAGATCGGAGAAACGCGCGTACTTTCCTTCATATTTTGGATTATCAGACGTCCATAACTCTTTGAAAATTTTAATATATTCATTCGTGACCGCACCGCGTTCAGCGAAAGGCGGCGCGCCAATGGCCTCGATCTCCTCGGCCATCCAGCCAGCCCCGATGCCGACGATCACCCGCCCCTCGGAGAGGACATCGGCGCTGGCGATGATCTTGGCGGTCAGCACCGGCGCGCGGTAGGGCGCCACCATCACCGAGGTCAGGATGCGGATCTTCTCGGTTTTGCCGGCGATGTAGGTCAGCGCGGTCAGCTGCTCATGACATTCGACAATCGCCGCCCCCGGCCAGACCCCGTCATCGGAATAGGGATAGGTGCTCTCGATCCCGCCCGGCACGATGATGTGGTCGTTCGGCGCGATCACATCGAAGCCGACCGCCTCCCCCTTTTGGGCGATCGCCGTCAGTCCCTCCGGACTCGACGCCGCTCCGCGCAGCATGTTCTGAAAACCGAATTTCATTGTGGCCACCTTACTTACCATCAACCCAAAAAATAACGTCATCCTAGCGAAAGCTGGGATCGACGCCTGAAACTTTTCCCCGTGACGCTCGGCGGAGCAAATTGACCATCACTCGCAAGCGCTCCAATACCCGTCACGCTCAACCGTCTCAGGCATCGGTCCCAGCTTTCGCTGGGACGACGGATAAATAACAAGGTACCCTGCCTACCCCCGCTTGGGTGCCTTCAGTTCCTTCACCCGGCTCAGCACCTTTTCGATGAGCTGTTCGGTCTGGTCCTCCATCTCGGAATCGCCGGAGCCGATGGGGCGCAGGATGAACTTGGAGATGCCGTGATCGGCATATTGCTGGATGCGGTCCAGCATCTCGTCCGCGCCGCCGACGACGAAGCCTTCCTTGGCCGGCTTGCCGAGGCGTTTTTCGAAATCCGCGCCCATCTTCTTGACCGGCTCCTCGTCCCAGGATCCGAAGCGCACCCCCATGGCGGCGCCGAAATGGTCGTAGTCGATGGAGCGGCCCTGTTGTTCCGTGGCGGCCAGGATCTTGTCGACGACGATTCCGGCTTCCGCGGGCGAGTCCGCCGCCGCCTGCCAGCCGGTGCCGTATTTGGCGGTGCGCTCGATCGCCGCGTCGGAGGAACCGCCGACCCAAAGCGGCAGCGGGTTCTGCACCGGACGCGGGCTGACACTGGCTTTCTCGTACTGGTAGTGCTTGCCCTCGAAGGTGACTTCTTCCTCGACCCAGAGCCGGCTCATGATCTCCAGCGCCTCGTTCATGCGTTGGCCACGCGCCTTGGTGGCGGTGCCGGTGGCGATGAAGTCGCGGGACCGGTTGCTGCCCAAACCGAAGGCCGGCAGCAGCCGCCCACCGGAGAGATAGTCAATGGTCGAGCATTGCTTGGCGGTCTGCAACGGATCGCGCAGCCCCATGGACGCGACATTCATGCCGAACTTGATGCGCTTGGTCGCTCCCGCCAGCCCCGCCATTGTGCTCATGCATTCGAGAAACGGCTCCTTGGAGACCAGCCGGTCGGTCTGCCAGAGCGAGTCGACGCCGGCCTCATCACAGCGCCGGACCCAGCGCCAATAGCCCTCGGCGCTCGAGAAGGTGAACGCCGCCATCCCCAATCCGACACCGATCGCCATGGCCTTCTCCCTTTCCTCTAGGTTCCGCTCACCAGCGGCAGAACATCCTCGGTCAGGCGTTTGAATTGTCCGACCTGATCGCGCGACGTCATGCGCAGCGCGATATGTTTCACGCCCGAGCCGATGAAGGATCGCAGGGTCGCGGCGCAAGCCTCCGGTGAACCATGCGCGGTCCAGTCGCGGGTGCGCTCGGCGGTAAAGCGGATGCCGTAATAGTCGGCGAGGAAGTCCCGGGTCTCCTCCAGCGCCGCCGCCGGATCGTCGCGCACGCAGATATTGACCACAAGCGCGTTGTCGAACGCGTCCGGATCCTTGCCGTGCGCGGCGGCGGAGGCGCGGATATGTCCCCAGGCCTCGGCAAAGGTCTGGGGGCTGACCGAATGGGTCATCCAGCCGTCGCAGATCTCGCCGACCTTCGCCAGGGTCTTGACCGGCATCTTGCCGGCCGAGCCGCCACTGGCGAGACGCGTGATGTTGGTTGCCGCCCAGATCGGGCTCGGCCGGCGCACCGGCTTCGGGACGATCGTCACCTTTTCATAGTCATGAAAGCGACCCTGGAAGGTCACCTCATCCTCGGCGAACAGACGGTGCAGCAGTTCGATCCGCTCCCACATCAGGGCGCGGCGGTCGGCGGAATTGACCCCCGTGTTGCGATCCTCGCGCGCCCAGGCCTCGCCGCTGCCGCCGCCGGCGCAGGCGACCATCACCATCCGCCCGCCGGAGATCTGGTCGAGACTGGCCCACTGATAGGCAAGATCCAGCGCCGCGCGCTGGGTGAAGCTGCCCATGCAGGCGGGGCCGAGGCGCACCCGCTCGGTCCGCGCCGCGACGGCGGTCAAAAGGGTGATCGCATCAAGCCTCGGGTTTGTCAGGAACGCATCACCTGACCAGGCGGTGCTGAACCTGCCGCTCGCCTCGGCGGCGATCCCGAGATCGATCAGATCCGACGGCGTGCTGTAGCCCAGAACCGGTCCGCGGTTGGACAGCATCAGGCCGAAGGTAAGCGGGGCATCGGGCATGGGTGGGCTCGCTTCCTCGGCCGATCAGTCGGCGCTTCCCTGAACCTCGTAACCGGGCCGGATCAGATCGGCGGCACTATCGCGCCTACGGGACTTGCGCACCGGCGTATTGATCACCTCGGCGAGCGGCGCGGCATCATAGGAGCGCCGCCGTTGCCCCTCGTCCGGAATGCCGTAGAGGGTTGTGCGCTGTTCCGGCTCGCGTCCGAGCGCGCGGATCACCGCGTCCATCCGCTCCGGCGGCAGTTCCTGACCGTGACTGGCTCCGGCGGACCGGGTAATGGTCTCGTTCATCAGGGTGCCGCCGAAGTCATTGGCGCCGGACTCAAGACACACGCCGGCGCCGGTCGGACCCAGCTTGACCCACGAAGTCTGGATATTGGTGATCAGCGGATGCAAGGCGAGACGCGCGACCGCGTGGATCAGCACCGTCTCACGCCAACTCGGCCCGCGCCGGGCGCCGCCGCGCAGAAAGATCGGCGCCTCCATATGCACGAAGGGCAGCGGCACGAACTCGGTGATCCCGCCGGTCCGCGCCTGCAACTCGCGCAGGCGGATCAGATGGCGCGCCCAGTGCACCGGCTTGTCGACATGGCCGAACATGATGGTCGAGGTGGTGCGCAGACCGACCCGATGCGCGGTCTCGACCACCTCAAGCCACTGAGCGGTGTTGACCTTGTCCGGACAGAGGATGGCGCGTACCTCGTCGTCGAGAACCTCCGCCGCCGTGCCCGGCAGGCTGCCGAGACCCGCGTCGCGCAGGCGGCCGAGGAAGGTCTCCAGCGGAATATCCAGGGTCCTCGCGCCCTGATGCACCTCCAGCGGCGAGAAGGCATGGATGTGCATGTCCGGCAACGCGGCCTTCAGGGCCCTGGTGATCTCAAGATAGGTGTTGCCGTCATAGTCCGGATGGATGCCCCCTTGCAGGCAGACCTCGGTGCCGCCGCGATCCCAGGCCTCCCGGGCCCGGCGCACGATCTCCTCCATCGCCAGGTCATACGGCTTGCCGCGCAGGCTCTCCTGGGTCTTGCCCTTGGAGAAGGCGCAGAACTTGCAGCCGAAATAGCAGACATTGGTGTAGTTGATGTTCCGGTTCACGACATAGCGCACGGTGTCGCCGCTGACCTTGCGGCGCAGCTCGTCGGCGGCCGACGCCACGGTCTCGACCTCGCCGTCGCGGGCATGGAACAGGCGGACGATTTCGCGCTCGGTCAGGCTGTCGCCGGACATCGCGCTGTCGAGGATCGCATCAAGATCGTCATGGGCAAGAAAGCCCGGTGTGACGTCGAGTTCCGGGATCGGATTATCAGGCGCTTCGGCCCGGCCCGGCGACCAGTCCTCGGTCCGCGCCAATCCGTCGGCGTCGGCGGCGGCCAACACCGCGGCCCGAAAACCGGGATCGAGCCAGGTCTCCACGTCGCGCACATAGGGCGGATAGACCGACAGCCGCTCGACCAAGACCTTGCCCATAGACGCGGTATCGCGGGCCAGCACGTCGAGATGCGGCCACGGCGCCTCGGGGTTCACGTGATCCGGCGTCACCGGGGAGACCCCGCCCCAGTCGTTGATGCCGGCAGGGATCAGGCGCGCCGCGTCGCCATAGGAAAGATTGGGCGGCGCCTGGATCGACATCCCGGGTCCCAGGATCAGCCGCGCCACCGCGATGGTCCATTGCAGATCCGCCAAATTCGGCTCCGGCGCCGCATGCATTTTTGTGCCGGCCTTGCCGCGGAAGTTCTGCACGATGACTTCCTGGATCTGGCCGTGCTCGTCGTGCAGATCGCGCAGCGCCAGCAAGGTTTCGATCCGCTCGGCGCGCGTTTCGCCGATCCCGATCAGGAGGCCGCTGGTGAAGGGGACCTTCTGACGTCCGGCCTCGGTCATGGTTTCGAGCCGCACCGACGGGTCCTTGTCGGGAGAGCCGTGGTGGCAGCCGCCCTTGTCAAGCAGCCGCCGCGACGTGTTTTCCAGCATGATGCCCATGCTGACCGATGCCTCGCGCAAGGACGCGATCTCCGCCGCCGTCATCACGCCCGGATTGAGGTGCGGCATCAGCCCGGTTTCCTCGAAGACCAGCAGCGCCATGGCGCGCAGATAGTCGAGGGTCGTCGCATAGCCCCTTTCGGCGAGCGCCTCGCGCGCGGCGGCGTAGCGCAGCTCGGGCTTATCGCCGAGGGTGAACAGAGCCTCCTTGCAGCCGGCCAGTTTTCCGGCCCGGGCGATGTCCAGCACCTGTTCCGGCGAAAGATAGGCCTGCTTCAGATCGCGCGGCGCCTGGGCGAAGGTGCAGTAGTGGCAGACGTCGCGGCACAACTGGGTCAGCGGAATGAAGACCTTGCGCGAGTAGCTTATATGGCGGCCGAAACCATGGTCGCGGATACGCGCGGCGGCATCCATGAGAGCCGCGAGATCGGCCCTCTCGGCGAGCGCCATCGCGGCGGCGCGATCGGGCCGGTTCTCCGGTTCAGTCCAAAAGAGATCGTTCGACAAGGTCATCCCCGATCCGTCGCCGGTTCACGCTAGTCTCGTGCCGCACGGGCAAGGCGATCCGCCACGCCGGAGCGCCGAAGGAAGGCGTGGGTGTGGGTGTCGCCGGCGCGCGCGCGAAATTCGAGCAGATCTTGGGGAGTATCGATATCGAACGCAAGCCCGGCGGGCGAGACGATCTCAACCATGGAAGCAACCTGCTCCGCCGCGCGCTTATGGCGCTCGAAGCTGCCGGGGCCGAAACGGGTCGCCATCAATCCCGGCGGCATCATCAGCAGCGCATTGGTGCCGTCGCCGTCCCGCGCCGGCGCGATGCGGATGCCGGAGGCGGCACGCGGCCTGTTCCCGTGACCGATAAAGGCATCGATATCCGCCGCGGTCGCCAGCGGCAGATCTCCCGGCAGAACCATGACCGCATCAGCCCCCGCCACCCGTGGATCGC
Organism: Alphaproteobacteria bacterium; assembly: GCA_038116915.1. GTDB lineage: Bacteria > Pseudomonadota > Alphaproteobacteria > Thalassobaculales > Thalassobaculaceae > JADHLJ01. The sequence goes on along the minus strand of JAYOEU010000089.1, from coordinate 10,402 downwards.
TGAGCGCGGTCGCCACCGCCTCGTCATAGCCCCGGTTCTCGGATTCCGGGATCAGGGTCCAGCCTCGCGGAACCAGCCCCGCGCCGTCGCTCACCACGAAAATTCCGGAGATTCCGCGCGCGCCGGTGAGTGCCGCCAGCACATCGGACAGCATCGCCTCGACAAGTCCGCGCCGCTCGGCGGCGTTCAGCAAGGGGCCGAGCCGGCTTTTCGCCTGGTCGAGATTCTTCACCGGCACCACGGCGACCGTCACGGCCGGGCTCCGATCCGGGCGATGAAATCAAGACATTCCCGGGCCAGGGTCTCGCGGTCGGCGAGCGTGCGCATCACCGTTTGCGTCACCAGCACCTCCATGCCGAGGCCGCGGATCTCGGCCTCCTGATCACGGTCCAGCTCGTCGATCACCATCGCGTCGACGAAGCCCTCATAGTGCCGCGCGACTCCCGCCGCGCTGACCGGCGCGCCGAGTTCCCTCATCATCTTCGCCGCCGGTCCCTTGATCGCCTGACCGCCGACGATCGGCGAGACCGCGACAACCGGCCCCGGCACGGCTTTCAGCGCCGGCCGCATGCCCGGCAGGGAGAGGATCGGATCGACGCTGACGAACGGGTTCGAGGGCGCGATCAGCACCGAGGCGATCCCGCCGTCCTCCAGCGCGCGGATTAGAGTCGGGTTCGGCCGCGCATCCGCGATGCCTTGGAAGCGGAACCCGGTCACCGCCGGCTCGCAGCGGTCACGCACGAAATAGTGCTGAAACGTCAACGGGCCGCCGGGTGTGTCGACGATGGTTGCGACCGCATCGTCGGTCATCGGCAGGATCCGGGCGGTCACGCCGAGCTTGGCGCAGATTGCCGTCGTCGCATCCGTCAGGCTCTCCCCCGCCGCCAGACGGCGCGTGCGCTCGACATGCATGGCGAGATCGCCGTCGCCGAGATTGAACCAGTCCTCGCCGCCGAGCCCTTTGAGTGCCGTCATGAAGGTCCAGGTCTCGTTCGCCCTGCCCCAGCCCCGTTCCCGGTCCGAAAGATCCGCCAGGGCGTAGACCACGGAATCGATGTCCGGCGAAATATGCAGGCCCAGATGCCGGATGTCGTCCCCGGTATTGGCGACCACATGGAGCCGGTCACGATCCATGACATGGTAGAGACCCAGCACCAGCTTGGCGCCGCCGACGCCGCCGGAAAGGACCGCAATTCCCGCGTCCGTTCCGGGAGAGGTCAACGGAACATGTCCATCTGGCGCGGGCGGATCAGCGCGTCCGCGCCCTGGACCGGCGCGGCGGAGCGGAAGCCCCGGATCAGCACTACCGGCAGCCCCTCGGAGCCCTGTCCCTGCAGCAGCGAGGCGGCGCCGGCAAGTTCATCCGCCACCGCTTCCTCACTGACCAGCAGCTCGCGCCCGAACATGTCCCGATTGCCGCGCAAATCCACCACCGCCGGCAGGCCAGCAACGCCGATGGCATGGCCCACCGTGCCGATCCGCCAGGCCCGCCCGATGCTGTCATTGATGATCACGCCGACGGAAATCCCCAACCTGACGCGCAACTCATTTCGCAGTTTCGCGGCACTACCGTCCGGGTCCAGGGGCAGCAGCAACAGATGCTCGCGTCCGGGCTCGCTTTCGACATTTGAGTGATCGATGCCCGCATTAGCCATCACGAGGCCCAGCTTCTGCTCGACGATGATCACGCCGGGCCGGGTCTTGACCACTTCGCGGGACTCGCGCAGCACCAGTTCGATCTGGCGCGGGTCCTTGTCGACCTCGGCGGCCAGTTCCCGTGCACGCGCCGACGGCTCGATATCCTCCAGCGCGACGATCCGGCCCTCGGCCTTGGAAACGATCTTCTGGGCGACGACCAGGATGTCGCCGTCGGCCAGGGTCTCACCGCTCTCGGCCACTGCCGCGATCAGGATCGCCGCGAGATCGTCGCCAGGTTTGACCTTCGGGATGCCTCGAAGCGCCGCCAATGTCAGGCGGGGAGACTCGCTGGTGGACATGGAACGGCCCTACTCCGTGGCGGCGGAACCGGGCTCTCCGGTCATCCGGATGCCGGCGCCATCGATCTTATAGCGCGCGTTCATGAAAATCAGCGTCGATGTCAGCGCCTCGGCGACGATCGAGTTGGCGATGACACCGGCGTGCCAGGCCTTCATCCCGGCCTCTCCGGCGAGCTGCACCACAACCTCCCGCGCGTCGGGGTCATTGCCGCATACCAAAACGTCGCAGTCGATGGCATGGTTCAAATCGTCGAGATGCGTCGCCGCGACGTTCTGAAAGGCGGAGACCACGCGCACCCCCTCGCCAAGCTTACTCTGAGCCGCCTTCGCGCAGGAGCCGCCCTCGGGCACATGCACGGTCCGCACCCTCGGCGGGACTAGCGGCACGGTGACATCCACCAGAATCTTGCCTTGCAGCGCCGGCGCGATGGCGTCGAGGGTCGGCATCTGGTTGGCATAGGGCACGGTCAGCACCACGATCTCGGCGGCCGCGGCCGCTTCCGGATTGCCCATCCCGGTGATCGTCGTGGTTCCGGCCTCGCCGTTCAGCCGTTCCGCCGCTTCCGCCGCCCGTGCGGCATCGCGCGATCCGACGACGATCGAATGCCCCGCTCTGGCCCAGCGCTTGGCGAGCCCCGCCCCCAATGCTCCGGAGCCTCCGATGATCGCGATCGTTTTCGCCATGATGTGTGCATCCCCTTGGTTACCAACTCAACGCATTGCCGCGCACAGCATTAGACGAGGCGACCGGGCAAAGGCAATCGGAAGTGCGGCCCGGCGGTCAGGTGATCGAGAAAGCCGCGCCGAACTGGCTCATCGCGGGAGCGACACCGGCACCCTGGACATAGTCGAACCCGGCCTTGCTGGCGAGGCTCGCCGCATCGAAAGTCGCCGCGCCGGTGAAAAAGCTCCGGACCCTGCCGGTCCGGTTCCGCTTCAGGAACGCGCCGAGGGCACGGTGGTCCAAATCGGCCGGCGCCGTGATCCGGCCGCCATCGGCCGCCATTCCGACCAGGGAGATCCCACCGAGTTTTTCCCCCCGCTCGAAACCGACATGAAACCGCCCGACAAACCCGGCAACGAATGGCGCCACATACGACAGCACGCCGTGCAGCTTCGACTGCGGCACGTCGTCCGGAATACCGTCGATCATCAGCAGCAGCCGCTTGGAGGAGATCTGCGGCAGCTCCCGGCACTGCGCGATATAGGGTTCGCGGAAGCGTTTCACATCCAGGGTGTCGAGATGCACCGGCACGATCAGAATGGCGCGTTTCCTTTGCTCCAGCGCCTCGGTAAGTACCGGAAGCGCGGCACCGAGCGCGAAAGTATCGAGGGCGGCCTCCAGCGCTCCCGACTCGCTTTCCGCGTCCGGCATCTTGCCGTCGGGGACCACCACGGTTGCCTGGTACATCGAAACCAGGCGCTTGCGAATATTGGCGACCGGCCAGAAATTCAGCCGCATCTCGTCCCTCGCGTCCTCGAAGGCGCGGCACTCCTCGGACTCTTTGGCGGCCCTCGCTTCCTCCATGGATTTTCCGAGGCCCTCAGCGGAAGTCAGCTTTTCGGGCTCCGCCACCGGAACCTCGAGCACCATGGCCTTGGCGCTCAAACCCTCGGTGCCGTCATTGAAACCGTGCAGTCGCTGATTCACCTCGTCAGAGATGCGTTTCGCCCGGCGGTCGGCCATTTCCCGGTCGGACTTGGCGAACAGAACGATGAACTGCTCGTCATTGGCGAGCAGATAGATATCGTCGCGCGAGATGTGCTTCTTGATCACCATTTCGGTCAGCAGGTGCACCCGGGCCTTAACCTCCGGCCATTTCTCGCCGAAGCTCTCGCGCACATGATCGAAACCGAGAAGCTGAAGGTTGCCCGCCAGCAGGGCCCGCGCGGCGTTCTCATTCTTCTTGCAGAAGGCGCGCATGCGATTTTTTAAAGAGCGCGGGATCGCTCGCGTCCAGCTTCTGATCGGAATAGCTGTCCAGGTAGTTGATCGTCTTGCGCGGCACGAACGACCCCTTGCCGGGGATCATGCCTACTTTCGGACCGTCCGCCATCGTCGTTCCGTGATCTGTTCGTCCGCACGAAGCCAATGCGCAAGCACCGACCGTTGAAGACGGCGCCTTGCCGGAGTATGCACTGTCGAAGATCAGGTGTGGAGCCCCAACCCCATGTTCGACATCCCTGCGGTTCATGTCATCGGCGGCGGCCTCGCCGGCTCCGAGGCCGCGTGGCAGATCGCGCGCGCCGGCGTGCCGGTGATCTTACATGAAATGCGGCCGGTCCGAATGACAGAAGCGCACCAGACCGAGGGGCTGGCCGAGCTGGTCTGCTCCAATTCGTTCCGCTCCGACGATCACGAAAGTAACGCGGTCGGCGTCCTGCATGAGGAAATGCGGCGCTGCGGCTCGCTGATCATGGCCGCGGCCGATGGCGCCAAGGTCCCGGCGGGCTCGGCCCTCGCGGTCGACCGGCACGATTTTTCCGCCGCCGTGCAGCGCGCGATCGAGGCCGAACCGCTGATCACGCTCGAGCGCGGCGAAGTCGCCGGCGCGCCGCCGCCCGAATGGAGCAGTGTGATCATCGCGACCGGCCCCCTCACCTCACCAGCCTTGGCGGACGCGATCCGGGCGCTGACCGGCGAGGATGCGCTGGCGTTCTTCGATGCGCTGGCGCCGATCGTGCACAAGGACAGCATCGACTTTTCCACCGTCTGGTTTCAGTCCCGCTACGACAAGGGCGACGGCGCGGACTACATCAACTGCCCGCTCAGCGAAGCCGAGTACGAGGCTTTCATAGCCGCCTTGCTCGCGGCCGAAACAACCGAATTCAAGGACTGGGAGAAAGATACTCCCTATTTCGAAGGATGCATGCCGATCGAGGTGATGGCGGCGCGGGGACCGGAGACCCTGCGGTTCGGGCCGATGAAGCCGGTCGGCCTTGCCGATCCGAAAACCGGCAAGCGGCCACACGCGGTGGTCCAGCTGCGCCAGGACAATGCGCTGGCGACGCTCTACAACATCGTCGGCTTCCAGACCAAGATGCGGCACGGCGCACAGACCCGGGTGCTGCGCATGATCCCCGGCCTGCAGAATGCCGAATTCGCCAGGCTCGGCGGGCTGCACCGCAACACCTTCATCAACGCGCCGATCCTGTTGGACGAGCGGCTGCGCCTGAAGGCCGAGCCGAGGTTGCGGTTCGCGGGGCAGATCACCGGTGTCGAGGGTTATCTCGAGAGCTCGGCGATCGGATTGCTGGCCGGCCGCATGGCGGCGGCGGAACGGCTTGGCCGCGAGCTGTCTCCGCCTCCCCCGACCACGGCGCTCGGCGCCCTGCTGTCGCATATCACCGGCGGCGCTGATGCCAAAACCTTTCAGCCGATGAACGTCAATTTCGGGCTGTTCCCTCCGGTTGAACCGCAAATCACCGCCAACGGCAAGAAGCGCCGCCTGAAGGGACGTGACCGAAAGCAGGCCATGGCCGCGCGCGCGTTGGCCGATGTCGGGACATGGGCGGCGGCTGGAGCGGGAACGTCTGCTAGCGCCGCGGACTAGGCCTGCAGCGGCCGTATTTCCTGGCCCGGGGGCAATTCGGCAACCAATGCATCGACGGTCTTGCCGAATTTGGGATGGCGCCATTCCGGAGCGATATCGCGAAGCGGCAACAGCACGAAGGCACGCTGATGCAGGCGCGGATGCGGCAGGACTGGCCAGGCTTCGTCCGCGCCGGTCAGCCCGTCGAAATCGAGCAGATCGAGATCCAGGGTCCGCGCGGCGTTCGCCACGCTCCGTATGCGACCGAATCGGCTCTCTATCTCATGCAGAAGCGACAGAAAATCCGCCGGAGAGCGGGACGTCGTCACACGGGCCACCGCGTTCACATACCAGGGCTGATCTGATCGCGGGACCGGTTCGCTTTCATACCAGGGCGAGACCGCGATGATCGCAACACCGGCCGCCTCAAGCGCCTTTAGCGCCGCCTCGCAGGTCGAACGGGCATCATCATGGCCCACCGCCGGCAGATTCGCGCCAATTCCGATCAGGATCACGACAAGTCTCCCGGACGGTGCAACCGGTGAAATCCGGACCGAATACTAAGGACATTGTCCGGTAAACCGTGTATAGTCCCCTTACATTCGCTTGGTGGCTTGGCAAATTAGTTTGGTCCGCCCCTCGCGACGTGAACCTTAGACGTTACATGGCAAACATTCATTTCCCGCGCGACCGGGAGGAAGGCAAGTCTTAATGCATTTTTATCCGCAAGAGCGCATAGCGCTTTTCATTGACGGTGCGAATCTTTATGCCGCGGCGCGGTCCCTTGGTTTCGACATTGACTACAAGCGTCTGTTGGAGGTGTTCGCGAAGAACGGGCATCTGATTCGCGCCTTCTACTACACCGCGCTGATCGAGGATCAGGAGTATTCGCCGATTCGTCCGCTGGTCGATTGGCTCGACTACAACGGCTACACCATGGTCACCAAGCCGACCAAGGAATATACCGATGCGTCGGGCCGCCGGAAGATCAAGGGCAACATGGATATCGAGCTTGCCATCGACATGCTCGAGATGGCGGACCGGCTCGATCATATCGTGCTGTTCTCCGGAGACGGGGATTTCCGCAAGCTCGTCGAGGCCGTCCAGCGCAAGGGCGTCAGGGTCACCGTGGTGTCCACCGTGCGCTCGCACCCGCCGATGGTCGCAGACGAGCTGCGCCGGCAGGCCGACGTGTTCCTCGAGTTGCAGCAATTGTCGGAAGAAATCGCGCGCTCCCACGGTGATCGCCCGCAACGCGCTCCGCAAAGCGGCGGCTATGGCGACCGCGAGGATGACGACATCGAGGACGACGACTACGACGACGAGGAATATGACGATGAGGCGGAGGTCACCACGCGGCGCGGGAACTACTGACGCCGCGTCGGCATCCTCCCCGCCCGTCCTCTCGCCGGCTCATGCCTGATCCCCGTCAGCCTGGACGCGACTGCCCGCTCTGTCCGCGTCTGGTGCGTTTTCGCGCCGGGAACCGCGACGAATTCCCGGATTGGCACAATGCGCCCGTCGGATCCTTCGGCGAGATCGGGGCTCGCCTGCTGATCGTCGGGCTAGCGCCCGGCCTGCGCGGCGCCAACCGGACGGCCCGGCCCTTTACCGGCGACTGGGCGGGCGACCTGCTCTACCAGACCCTGGAACGGTTCGGTTTCAGCCGCGGCCGGTACGGCTCCGGCGCCGATGACGGGCTGACGCTGACCGATTGCCGGATCACCAACGCCGTGCGCTGCGTGCCGCCGGAGAACAAGCCCATCGGCGCGGAGGTCAAGGCTTGCGCCCCGTTTCTGCTGGCCGAGATCGAGGCGATGGCGAATCTCGAGGTGATGCTGGCGCTCGGCGGTCTGGCGCATGGCGCGGTTCTGAGTGTGCTCGGGCTCAGGAAATCGACGTTCAAGTTCGCGCACCGGACATTGCATGAACTCCCTGATCGCCCGGCGCTCGCCAATTCCTACCATTGCTCGCGCTACAACACGAATACCGGCCGGCTGACCGAGTCCATGTTCGAGGACGTGTTTCGCGATATCAGAGCCTATCTGGACCGTTAGGCCCGGCGGACCGTCGTTACCGACAGGCCGAGCCCGTCCATCCGGGCGAGAAAGCCATCCAGCGGTTCCTCCGCCACGGCCATGTGATGGCCATTGGCGTGCAATACCCGGTCCGGCGCCGACAGGATCGCCACATGCCCCTTCAGATAGAGCAGGTCCCCGGGCGCCGCCGCCTCCAGGCCGCCCTCGACCTTGTGTCCGAGCGCGCGTTCCTGCTGATCGGTATCGCGCGGCGAGGAACGGCCGCCATGCATCAGCGCGAGCTGCACCAACGCCGAGCAGTCCAGTCCCAGGCTCGACCGGCCGCCCCAGAGATAGGGCGCGTGCAGGAAGCACCGGGCCGCGGCGACGATGTCGTGCCGGGCCGCGCCGATCGAGGCGAGATGCCGGCGCGGCACCCAGCCACCGGCATCGATCCGGCAATACCCGTCCCGCTCGTCGCTGACGGTGACCCGGCTGGTCATGTGCAGCATCGCGACGGGCGGGGTTTTCAGATCCGGCTTGGTGTAGGCATGGGTTCTGAGAACCGCGATTTCATGGCTCGGCGCCGCGCCGGCCTCGGCCGCCAGCCCGCCGGCGGCGACGTAGCCGACATAACCGTCGCTCTGATTCTGTCCCCAGGCCCAGTCGCCGGCGCGCTCGTAGACCATGAAGCGCTCGCCGAACAGCAGCTCCGTCTCACGCCCTATTTCGAGATCGGGCCGGCGATAGAGCGGCAGAACGCCGGCGGTAACCTTCGCCATTTCGCCGTCGGCGAAACGCGCCGCCTCGACCCTGCCCTTGAGATAGGAGGCCGCGAGATCGGCGCGATAGGGATGTTCGCGCGGATCCAGCGGCCGGTCGGTCACGATTTCAGTTCCTTGATCGCGTCGTCCAGACCACCGATCGTCAGCGGGAACATGTTGCCTTCAAGCAGTTCCTCGACCATCTCGATCGAGCGCGTGTAGCGCCAGTATTTCTGCTGGGTCGGGTTGAGCCACACGCAGCGGCCAAAATGGCTGCGGAACCGCTGAATCCAGACCGCGCCGGGTTCCGGGTTCATATGCTCCACGCTGCCGCCGGCGACGGTGATCTCGTAGGGGCTCATCGAGGCATCGCCGACAAAAATGCATTTGTAGTTGGCGCCGTAGGTGTTCAACACCTCCCAGGTCGGGATCTTCTCGATGTGACGCCGGCGGTTGTCCTTCCATAGGCCCTCATAAGGGCAATTGTGGAAGTAGAAATACTCCAGATGCTTAAACTCGCTCCGCGCCGCCGAGAACAGCTCCTCGGTCAGCTTGACATAGGGGTCCATGGAACCGCCGACATCGAAGAACAGGAGCACGTTCACCGCGTTGCGCCGTTCCGGAACCATCTTGAGATCGAGATAGCCGCCGTTGCGCGCGGTCGAACTGATGGTATCGGGCAGATCCAGCTGATCCGGCACGCCCTCGCGCGCGAACCGCCGCAGCTTCCTCAGCGCCACCTTGATGTTGCGGATGCCGATTTCGACGGTGTCGTCGAGATTCTTGTATTCCCGCTTGTCCCAGACCTTGACCGCGCGGCGGTTGCGCCCCTCCTGCTGGCCGATCCGCACGCCCTCGGGATTGTAGCCGTCGGCGCCGAACGGCGACTTGCCGGCGGTGCCGATCCACTTGTTGCCGCCCTGGTGGCGGCCCTTCTGCTCCTCAAGACGCTTTTTCAGCGTCTCCATCAACTCCTCCCAGCCGCCCATGGCCTCGATCTGGGCCTTCTCCTCATCGGTGAGATGCAGCTCCGCCATCGAGCGCAGCCACTCCTCGGGGATCTCCTTGCCGAAGAGTTCGTCGAGCAGCTCCAAGCCCTTGAAAACCTGTCCGAAAACCTGATCGAACCGGTCGATATGCCGCTCGTCCTTGACCAGGGTCGCGCGCGAAAGGAAGTAGAAATTATCGATGGAGTATTCCGCGACGCCCTGCTTCACGGCTTCCAGCAGCGTCAGATATTCCTTGAGCGAGACCGGTATCTCGGCCTTTTTCAGCGAATAGAAGAATGTCGTGAACATCGTTCCACCCCTACTTTCCGGCGTCGCGCACGGCATCCCGCAGGATACCCAGTTTGGTCGCCAGCGCCAGACCGCCCTCGTCGGTGCAATCCTTGCCCTCGGGCTCGGCGGCGGCGCGCCCTTCGGTCATTGCTTGCTTTACGATCGCAAAATCCGCCTCCCCGCCGCCAATGCCGTCCAGCATCAGACGAACCTGGCGGGTGAAATAGGCGACTTCGGACTCATTGCCGCCGCAGGGCCCGATCGTGGCGGCGATATAGCCGGCATGGCTGCCGAACGCCTTCAGCTCCACCTTGGCCTTTTCAAGGAGCCCGCCGGCATGGACCGGCGCTGCGGCCGTCAGGCAGCCGGCGACGATGAACGCCGCCAGCATGCCTGGCCGGAGAATTTCTCTCGATAGGCGGCCCAAGGCGCGCTAGCTCCGGCTCTCCCGCCGCGCCAGGAAGGCGAGGCGCTCGAAGAGATGCACATCCTGCTCGTTCTTCAGCAGCGCGCCATAGAGCGGTGGGATGATATCCTTCTTGTCCTTCAGCTTCAGCGCCTCGGGCGGAATGTCCTCGACCACCAGCAGCTTGATCCAGTCCAGCAATTCCGATGTCGACGGCTTCTTCTTCAGGCCCGGCACCTCGCGGACCTCGAAGAATGCGGTCAGCGCCTCGTGCAGCAGGTCCTTCTTCAATTTGGGATGATGGACATGCACGATCCGCTCCATCGTTTCGGCGTCGGGGAAGCGGATATAGTGGAAGAAACAGCGGCGCAGGAAGGCGTCCGGCAGTTCCTTCTCGTTGTTCG
>JAYOEU010000088.1:0-17445 GCA_038116915.1 Alphaproteobacteria bacterium | reverse complement strand
GCGTGGTGATCGCCGCCGTCAGTTTCGTCATCGCCGGTTCATGGGCCGACGCTTCTTTCAGGATCGGCTCATCTTCCGGTGCCTTCAATTCCGTGCGCGCTCCGGCGATCGTCTGCTTGACCGCCGGCCACGCGCTTTGCGGCGCGGGCCAGGAAACCGCTTCAACCGTCTTCGCCGCTGACTCCAAGGCCGGTATCCGCTTGCGGGCCAGGGCATCGGCCGCGGTGCGCAGACCGGTTACCACGGCCGCGTCATCCCGGTTCTTGTCGAAATGGCCACGCTCCTTGCGATAGAGCGCCGCCACCTGATCCCATTGCTTGGCGGCCACCATTTCCTTCAAATGATCGCTTTGGTCCCAGAACACCGAATAGGCCGGCGTGCCGGACCCTCCGCTCACAGGATTGAATGAAACCGACCCGTCGGGTCCCTGAGTTGTCTGACAAGCCGTCAGAGCACCTGCCAGCATCAGAACACAGCAGAGCGGCGAAACCCTCATGCCCGCTTTCCTTCCGTCAATTCAAGGTTCGTTTGATCGCGCCGGACGCACCGCTTGAAGACGCGGGCGTGGGCGCGTTGCCGCCGCCCGGAGACTTATTTCCGCCGGCCGCGTTTGCGCTGGCCAACCTGCCTCCGCGGATGTCTGGTATGTCGGCCCGCCCAGCGTGCACACCGTCGGCGCACATGCGTAGAGCGCCAAAATAACCAATGATAGCAGGTCTTTTGTATTCATATACCAAATTACCGTATAATTTTAGAATCGTCCGAAATTTTAACTCGAAAAGTATCTTATTTATTTAATAATTGAGTCAAAGGGATTCCTCACGGTGCGCCGCAATATGCCGTCCGAGGCGACCCTTCCGTCCCCCACGGTCAATTTCCGGATATCCCCGCCAGATTCCCGGCGAAGCAGGCGTCACGGTGATGATGCTTATGGCTACGTCTCGCTGATTCTTTGCGCGAACCGGATGCGCTCGAATAAAGTCCAGACTCCTCATGGGGCACCGGACACGATGCAGGAAAGTGGAGCGGGGAATGGCTGACGCAAGCGTCCAGGAATTCGACTACATTGTCGTCGGCGCCGGATCGGCGGGTTCGGTGGTCGCCAACCGCCTGTCCGCCGATCCGAAGCATCGGGTGCTGCTGCTGGAAGCCGGGCCGGCCAGCCATTTCTGGTCGCGTATCCCCATCGGTTTTGCCAGGCTGATCAACAACCCCAAGGTCAACTGGATGTATTCCGGAGAGCCGGAGGAAAGCACCGGCGGCCGGCGGGTCTATGTCCCACGCGGCAAGATGCTCGGCGGGTCTAGCTCGATCAATGGACTGGTCTTCGTGCGCGGCCAGGCGCGCGACTACAACACCTGGGCCCAGATGGGCAATCGCGGCTGGAGTTACGATGACGTTCTGCCGTTCTTCAAGAGCATCGAATCCTACGAGGGCGATGGCGACGACGCGTATCGCGGACGCTCCGGCCCGCTGCGGGTGACCGACCCGGACGAGACCGGCCCCTTGTACGACCACATCATCCGGGCCGCCGGGGAAGTCGGGATCCCCCATAATCGCGACTACAACGGCGCCTCGCAGCACGGCATCTCGATGAGTCAGGCAACCATCGCGGGCGGGCGCCGAATGAGCACGGCCCACAGCTTCCTTGATCCGGTGAAATCACGCGCCAATCTCACGATCCAGACAGAGGCCTTGTCCGAGGGCCTGATTTTGGAAGGCGCGCGCTGCGTCGGCGTCCGCTACTCGGTGCATGGCTCCCAGCACCAGGCGAGGGCGGGCCGCGAGGTCGTGATCTGCGCCGGAACGATCAATTCGCCGCAATTGCTGGAACTGTCGGGCATCGGGCAGCCCGAGCGGCTAAAAAGTCTTGGGATCGAGGTCAAGCACGCCCTGCCGGGCGTGGGCGAGAATCTTAGGGATCACTACGCGCCGCGCACCCGCTGGTACATTGATGCGCCTGGCGTCACCTACAACGACAAGATGCGCGGTCTCGGCATCGTCTGGCAGGCGTTGCGCTACGCGGTCACCAAAAAGGGGATCATGGGGATTCCGGCGGCGCCGCTCCGGGCATTCGTGAAATCCCGCGAGGGATTGGAGGACCCGGATGTGCTGCTCGGCTGGGTTCCGCTCCTGTACGAGCCGGGATACAAGCTTTCGAAGAAATCCGGCGTTACCTGCTATGCCCACGTGATGCGGCCCGAGAGCACCGGCAGCATTCATATCACCTCGGCGGCTCCGACCGCCGCGCCGGCGATCCGGTTCAACTTTCTGTCGACGCAGATCGATATCGACGTCTCAATCGCCGCCGTGCGGATCGCGCGGGCGGTGATGACCGCGCCGGCAATGAAACCGCTTCTGGTCACCGAGGTGCTGCCCGGAGAAAATCTGACGACCGACGATGAAATCCTCGGCTGGATCAAGGCCTATGGCGAAACCACCTATCACCCCGTCGGCACCTGCAAGATGGGCAGCGATCCCCAGGCCGTGGTCGATAACGAGCTGCGGGTACACGGCGTCTCTGGCCTTCGCGTCGCCGATGCCTCGATCATGCCGACCCTGATCTCCGGCAACACCAACGCCCCGTCCATAATGATCGGCGAGAAGGCCGCGCACATGGTGCTTTCCTCGGCGGCCTGAGACGGCGGGGCAGCCCCCTTCCCACTGCCGGTTTCAGGCGTCCGGATCAAGCCCCCAAAGGGCATAGCGGTCCGGATCGTCCATCCAGTTCTCGCGCACCTTGACGAACAGGAACAGGTGTACCGGGCGGTCTAGGAGCTTGGCGAGTTCGGCCCGGCTAGCGCTTCCGATCGCCTTGATCATCGCCCCACCCTTGCCCAACGCGATCTTCTTGTGACCGGGACGGGTGACATACAGCACCTGATTGATGACCACGGCGCCGTCTTCGCGCTCGGTCCACTGCTCGGTCTCGACGGTCGCGGCATAGGGCAGTTCCTGGTGCAGGCGCAGCAGCACCTGTTCGCGCGTCACCTCGGCGGCAAGCAGGCGCTCGGACAGATCCGAGACCTCGTCTTCCGGATAGAGCCACGGTCCTTCAGGCATCCGCCCGGCGAGATGGGCAAGCAGATCGTCACAGCCGGCTCCACTCTCGGCGGAGATCATGAAGGTCTCCTCGAAGATTTCCGCGGCCCCGAAAGCCGCGGCGAGCGGCAACAGCTCCTCCGGACGCACGAGATCGACCTTGTTCAGCGCCAGGACCGCACGCCGGCCGGAGCCGCGCAGACCATCGATGATGCGCTGTGTAACCGGGTCAATCTTCCGCTTGCCGGCATCATGGATCAGCACCACGATATCCGCGTCACCGGCCCCTTGCCAGGCCGCATCCACCATGGCCCGGTCGAGCCTGCGTTTCGGCTCGAAGATGCCGGGCGTGTCCACGAAAACGATTTGCGTCTCCCCGGTGATGCAGACGCCGCGAATGCGGGTTCTGGTGGTCTGTACCTTGTGGGTGACGATGGAGATCTTGAAGCCAACGAAGCGGTTAAGCAGGGTCGACTTGCCGGCATTGGGAGCGCCGATCAGCGCAACGAAGCCGGCGCGGGTGGCGGCAGCTCCGCTCATTCGGCCTCTCCGGTGGTCAGGTCTTGCAACAACAACGTCGCCGCCGCCTGCTCGGCCTGACGCTTCGAGCGGCCCTTGGCGGTTCGCGGCGGATAGTGGGCGACGGTCACGCTGATGGTGAATTCGGGCGCATGCGGCGGCCCGTCCTGGGCCAGGACCGTATAGTCCGGGAGGCCGTGCCGGCGGCCTTGCGCCCATTCCTGCAGACTGGTCTTCGGATCGCGCGGCGGTTCAAGATCCGCCTCTAGAAGCGGTGTCCAGTGCTTGAAAATAAGGCGGCGCGCCGCCTCCAGACCGCCGTCCAGGTAGATCGCGCCCAGGATCGCTTCCATGACGTCCGCGAGAATGCTCTCGCTGGTCCGGGCCCCGACATCCTCCTCGCCTTGAGACAGCGCCAAATGCCGGCCTATGTCGAGCCTGCGCGCGACCTCGGCCAGGGTTTCCCTGCGCACAAGCTGCACATGCCGGCGCGCGATCTCGCCCTCGCGCTCGTGCGGGAAACGGTCCAGCAACTGGTCCGCGATCACCAGGGCGAGCACGCGGTCTCCAAGAAACTCGAGCCGCTCGTAAGCGTTCCAGACTGCCTTGGCGGCGCTTGCGTGGGTGGTCGCACGCTTGAGAACGGAGGGTACCTTGAACGTGTATTCCAGAACTTTTTCAAGCTCGCGGTGGCTGTCGGCGTCCGAGTTCATCGAACGAATTGCAGCAGACGGCTGAAGCGGATCGCCCTCGGCCAGTTCCAGATCTCCCAGGCCGACCACCGCTGATCCCATGCCCAGAACAGGATCTCGGCCCGGCCCACGAGGTTTTGTCTCGGCACCATGCCGACGCTGGGGTCCCGGCTGTCGACGGAATTGTCGCGGTTGTCGCCCATCATGAAGTAATAACCGTCGGGAACGGTAAAGACCGCGGTGTTGTCGGCGCCGCCATTGTCGCCACGGGCCTCCAGGATAAAGTGCTGCACCCCGTTGGGCAGGGTTTCGATGTATTGCAGCACACTGCGCTCGCGCCCGAAGGCATCCTGCTCGATAAAGGCGCCGACTTCCCGGCGGGGCACCGGCATGTTGTTGATATGCAGAACCCCTTCGATGACCTGAATCTTGTCGCCGGGCAGACCAATCAGCCGTTTGATGAAGTCGGTGCTGGTATCGGACGGCTTCTTGAAGACGATAACGTCGCCCCGCTCCGGCTCGGTGAACAGAATGCGGCCCGGCACCAGCGGCGGGGAAAACGGCAGTGAATAGCGGCTGTAGCCGTACGACATCTTGGAGACGAACAGATAGTCGCCGACCAGCAGCGTCGGCTTCATGGAGCCCGACGGGATGTTGAAAGGCTCATAGGCGAAAGTCCGTATGCCGATCGCGATGAGAACCGCTATGACGACGGTTTTCACGAGTTCCCGGAACCCGCCGGACTTGTTGGCTGTCGATGCGATCATTGTGGCATTTCGGCTGGTTACACGACGGAAACTCAATCTCGGGCCGGGCACGCCGCCCGAGTCATGGACATTGCCGCGAGGCGTGATCTATGACGCAAAACCCCGGACTCGGCAAGCTTTCGGCGGCACCGGTTGACGCTTATTCGACCCTGAGCGCGCTATGCTCCGCGGGTTCCGCCGAGATCACCACGAAAGCCTGCGCCAGCGGCGGTTCGTCCGAGAGACTGAGATCCACCCGCGGCGTCATTCCCGGCGGGGTCAGCCAAGCCAGCCGATCCGCCGCGGCGCCGCTCAGGGTCAGCCGAGGCTTTCCCGACGGCTCATTTCCAACCGCCAATTCGCGCCAGGCGACACCGAGCCGCGTGCCTTCGCCCAAGGCTTTCCAGACCGCCTCTTTGGCCGCGAAGCGCTTGGCGTAGATGGCCGCCCGGCTCGCCTTGCCTTCGGCACGGGCCTGTTCCTCCTCGGTGAAGACACGATCCAGAAACCGCGAGCCGAAGCGCTCCAGGGTCCGGGCGATCCGGTCAATATCCACGATGTCGTTGCCGATGCCGATGATCATGGACGGCCTCTCAGGCGCTAACCTGGCCGGTCACCGCGGCACGGGCATTGTCCATCAATGCGCGCATCCGCTTGATGCTGCTTTCCAGACCGCCGAAGATCGCCTCGCCAATCAGGAAATGGCCGATATTGAGCTCCGCGACGGTCGGGATCGCGGCGATCGGGCCGACGGTGTCGAAACTAAGCCCATGACCGACATGGCATTCCAGGCGAAGATCCTCAGCGACTTTCGCCGCTTTCACGATGCGGGCCAATTCGCGCGCGCGTCCGTCCTCTTCCGCCTCGCAATAGGCGCCGGCGTGGATTTCAACCACCGGCGCGCCGAGGCCGACGGCGGCCTCAAGCTGGCGTGCATCGGCCTCGATGAACAGCGAAACCCGGCAGCCGGCCGCGCCGAGTTCCTGGCAGTAGCGCTTCAGCCGGTTGTGCTGGCCCGCCGCGTCCAGACCGCCCTCGGTGGTCACTTCCTCGCGCTTCTCGGGAACGATGCAGACGGCGTGCGGGCGATGGCGAAGCGCGATCTCCAGCATCTCCTCCGTCGCCGCCATCTCGAAGTTGAGAGGCAGCTCGATCTCGCGGACCAGCCGCTCGATATCATCGTCGGAGATGTGCCGGCGATCCTCGCGCAGGTGCGCGGTGATCCCGTCGGCACCGGCGGCGGCCGCGGCCCGCGCCGCGCGGACCGGATCCGGATGAACGCCGCCGCGCGCATTTCTGATGGTCGCCACGTGATCGATGTTCACGCCCAGCCTCAGATGGCTCATTGCTCCGCCTCCGAACTTTTCAAACCCCTGCACCGGACCAGATCAGCCGCGTGCCCGTTCCACCGACGTGATCAGCGGCGTGGCTCTCAAGGCGGCGATGATATTGGTCAGATGACGAATGTTATCGACCTCGACATCAACCTGCATCTCGAAGAAGTCCACCGACCGGTTCACCACCTTGAGGTTCACGATATTGCCCTGGTTCTTGCCGATGATCGTTGACAGTCCACCGAGGCTCCCCGGCTCGTTCAGAAGGACGACTCCAAGCCGGCCGATATGGTTCGGCCCGACCTCCTCCATATCCCAGGCGACATCCAGCCAGCGCTCCGGCATCGACTGAAAACCCTCCAGGGTCTCGCAATCGATGGTGTGCACCGTCACCCCCTTGCCGGTGGTCACGATACCGACGATCCGTTCACCCGGCAGCGGATGACAGCAGCGGGCGTAGTGCACGGCCATGCCCGGAATAAGTCCCTTCAGCGGAATGGTGGATCCGCGAGGTGCCTTCTTCTTGCGCTCCCGATTGAGCGGCACGACATTGTCGGGTGTCGCGGACGGCACGGACTTGCGTTCCGGCATCGCCGTATAGAAGACGTCCTTGGCGGTAACGATCCCCTCGCCGATCGCCGCCAGCAGATCCTCGACATGTTCATAGCCCATCGGCACCAGGGCCTTCGAGACGAGCTTGTCGGAGTAGCGCACGCCCTCCTGCCGCAGGGTCTTCTGAAATATCGCCTTGCCGAGGCTTGAGAATTGCTCCCGCTTCTGCTGACGCACGAACCGGCGGATCGCGGCTTTTGCCTTGCCGGTGACGGCAAACTGCTCCCAGGTCGGCGACGGGGTGGAGGTCTTGGAGGTCTGAACCGCGACCTGGTCGCCGTTGGCAAGTTCCGTGGTCAACGGCCGCAGGCGCCCGTTGATCTTGGCGCCGATGCAGGTGTCGCCGACCTCGGAATGAACCGCGTAGGCGAAATCGACCGGACAGGCGCCCCGCGGCAACGAAATCAGATCGCCTTTCGGCGTGAAGCAGAACACCAGATCCTGATACATCTCGAGCTTGGTGTGCTCGAGAAACTCCTCCGGACCGGAGGCTTGTTCCAGAATCTCCAGCAACTCACGCAGCCAGCGGTATTTCCGCCCCTCGGTCGCGCCGGCCTCACCCTGCTTGTAGACCCAATGCGCGGCGACGCCGAGTTCCGCGACCTGGTGCATCTCCTGGGTCCGGATCTGAATCTCGACCCGTTGCCGTTTCGGGCCAATCACACCGGTATGAAGGGAACGGTAGCCGTTCGGCTTGGCGGTGCTGATATAATCCTTGAACCTGCCCGGAATGACCGGATAGGCGCTGTGAATAATGCCCAGCGCGGTATAGCACTCCGCGATGCTCGGCACGATCAGACGAAAGGCGACGATGTCCGACAATTGTTCGATCGGCATGCTCTTGCGTTGCATCTTCAGCCAGATCGAAAACGGCGATTTGCGCCGTCCGGAAATGATGGCCTGAAGCCCGGCCTTCTCGCAGGTCTCGGTAAGCTCCGCCGCGATATGCTCGACGATGTCGCCGCCTTCCTCGGTCAGGAAATCGAGGCGCGAGGTGATCGTCTGATAGACATCCGCGTTCAGCTCGCGGAACGCCAGATCCTCCAGTTCATCGCGAATGCCCTGCACGCCGATCCGTTCGGCGAGCGGCGCATAGATATCCATGGTCTCCGCGGCGATCCGCTTGCGCTTTTCCTCGTTCTTGATGAAGTGCAAGGTCCGCATGTTGTGCAGACGGTCGGCCAGCTTGACCAGCAGGACGCGAATGTCCTCGGACATGGCGATCACCAGCTTGCGCAGGTTTTCCGCCTGTTTGGTTCGGTCCGACTGAAGCTCGATGCGGTTCAGCTTCGTGACGCCGTCCACCAGACGCGCGACATCGCCTCCGAACAGCTTGCGGATCTCGGCAAGGGTCGCGTGGGTGTCCTCGACGGTATCGTGCAGCAGCGCCGTGATGATGGTGGCGGTGTCGAGCCGCATATCCGTCAGGATGCCGGCGACCTCGATGGGGTGGGAGAAATAAGGATCGCCCGAGGCCCGTGTCTGGGCGCCATGGGCTTGCATCGCATAAACGTAGGCCCGGTTGAGCGCGTCCTCGTCCATCGACGGGTCGTAGGCTTTTACGCGGTCAACCAATTCGAACTGGCGGATCATGGACAGGCCCGCCCGAGTGCTCGGCGCCCGCTCGAAGCGGGCACGGCGGAGGTCAGTTTAGTCCTCGTCGGCGAGATCCGCTTCGTCGACGTCCTTGAAACCCTCGGCATCGTCCGCACCCGTTCTGATCCGCATTCCCATCCGTTCAGCCATCTCATCATCGTAAGATGATGTATCGCCGGAACGGGAAGCGCCACTAATTTCGCCACCGAGCGACATTTCCTCGCCCATCAGTTCCTCGATGGAGTCATCCTCGGGCTCGTCGATCTCGACATGACGCTGCAGCCCGCGAACCAGGGATTCCCGGGTCGCGTCGATATCGATGGTCTCCTCGGCGATCTCGCGAAGCGCGACAACGGGGTTCTTGTCGTTGTCCCTGTCGAGAGTGATCTGGGCGCCGGCGGACACATCCCGCGAGCGTTGCGCAGCGACCATCACCAGATCGAAACGGTTGGGGACTTTCTCGACGCAATCTTCAACGGTTACCCGAGCCATGGGGCGCAATCCTAACGTGATAAATTCCGAGGTTGCGCCTTATATACGGATGAAATCCACGCGCGGCAAGGCCACGGGACATTCTAGAGCGGTTATGCCGCACGCCGCGCTGCCAAGTTCAGACCCGTTTCCTAACGGAAGCCCACCAGAGCTGCCAGGACGTCAGCGGCATGGCGGCGTTGATACCGGGATCGAACGGGTTATGGCCGGCCCGCTCAAAACGGTTCAGATAAAGCCGCGCGAGACGCGCCTGCAACAGAACCGGCGCCGCGGCCTTGAATTCGGACCGCGGCACGCCGCCCGCCGCCGCAACGGCCTCGGAAGCCTTCCCGGCAAGCCCGGCGACCAGGGTCCGCAGAGCCGGAACATCGCGCAGTTCGTGATAGTCCGCGATCCTCGCCCCATGTTCCGCCAACAAATTCCCGGGCAGCATCAGACGCTTGGCCCGGGCATGGAAAGGCAGGGAACGGAGCAAACCAGTCAATGCCCAAGCCTTGGCGGCGGACCGGCAGGCGGAGACCACTTCCGCTTGCCCGACGGCGAGAACATCAAGCATGATATCCGCTAGAGCGCCGGCGGTGCCTTCGACATAGCGCATCAGATCTTCGGTTGTTTCGAAAGGCGTATCTTCCAGATCCGCCTCGCGCGCATCGAGCAGCAGATCGAACGGCGCGCGGGCGAGCCCGAACGTCCCGAACGCCTCGGCGAGCGGAAGCATCACCTCATGGCGGCGCGGCGTGCCGGCGATGACCCCGTCGATCGCCTCGCGCCACCATTGCAGCCTGATCTGACCCAGCAAGGGATCGCTGACCACGTCACGGGTTTTCGATACCTCGTGATTGAAGGCGAGCACCGCGAACAGCGCCTCCCGTTCCTTTCGCCCGGCGAAAAGCGCACAGAGATAGCGGTCCGGATCCTGGGTACGCACAATGGCTCCGCAGGGCGACAGATCCGGCATCACGCGTCGTCCCGGTCGCCGTCAGGTCCCGGTTTCAGCAGGTCCCGGCGCAGTTCCAGCTCCATGGCCGGTCCCTCCAGGGCCACCGACAGGGCATTCTTGCGGGCTCGCTCGAACAGTCGGTCATAAATCGCGATCAATCCGAAGAGAGCGCTTTTCTCGATCAGCGCGAGATCGGTGGCAAGCACGTGCAGAGCCGCATGGCCCGCCTGCCGGTACGGCTCCGCCTTCGCAATCAGGCGCGCGGCCAAACGATTGATCGCGGGCGACTTTTCCGACAGCGCCGCGCCAAGCCCGGCGCGGCTCAGACCGGCCTCCTCCAGTATCTCCGCCGGGATGGTGATCAACCGGGCAGAGCGCGCCGCATCCTTGGCGAGATCACGCAGGATATGGACGATGTAACAATAGATCGCAAGATCCAGCGCGTGATCGCGGGCACTCACAGCAAGGCCGTAGCGGAACCCGCGCTCGGCATCGGGCTCGGCTGCGAGCAGATAGACGAAGATCGCCGCCGGGGCCACGGTCGCGCCGGAGCAATAGTTCAGAAAATCGTCCCAGGAACGCATCTCGCGCTCCTCGGCATCCGCGCGCATCGTGCCCGCAAGCGCCGTCCAGGGCCACCCCCCGAGATCCGAGCGCCCCGCCGTCGCTTCCAGGGCCGCGACGATATCCGGATGCAGCGGCCCCGGCTCGGAGCCGAAAGCGGTGCATTGGGACGTCCACTGTTCGATTTCCGCGAGGATGCCGGCTCGCCGGGAATCCCGTTCATGGCGGGGCAAGGAGAGAAATCCCTCGTCCACGAGGTCGTCGATGACGCGCATCGCGGCGTAGGTCGCGAAAAAGAAATCCTGGCGCACCCTCGGCAGCAGGCGGGCGGCGTGCAGAAAATTCGCGTTGGCGCGGCCGGCGATCGCGCGGCTCAGATCCAGGCCGCGGGCGACGGCGGCCCGGTCAGTCAACGGGAAGCAGCGCGGCGGCGACCCGCCGCTCCTCGGTCATCAGCACGTTATAGGTGCGGCAGGCGGCGCCGGTATCCATGGCATCGACAACCGGTCCGCGCTTGCGGATTTCGGCGCGCAGGCTCGGCGGAATGATAAAGATCCGGCTCCCGCAGCCGATCAGCAATATCTCCGGTGGCGGGCCGCCCGTGAAAACCGGCTCCAGCATGGCCGCCGAGAAGCCTTCGAGCGCGCCCTCGGGCCACGCCACGGAACGCTCCGGAAAAACGATCAGGGGACCGTCGAACGCCACGCCGGAAACCTTGAAGCCGTTGCCCCCGTAGGACTCGATGATCTGCCGGCCTTCAGGGACAAGCGGAGTGACGTCCATCGGGTCAGCTATCCCCGATGCGCTCGTCCTGAGGAACCGAAACGCCGGTCGGATCTTCCTCGCTACGCTTGAGATTGATGTAGAGCAGGATCGGAACCGCGATGAAGATCGAGGAATAGGTGCCGATGCAGATCCCCCAGATCATCGCCAGGGCAAAATCGGCGAGAACCGCACCGCCGAAGAAATAAATCGCCAGCAACGCGAGCAAGGTGGTCAGCGAGGTCATCGTGGTGCGCGAAAGGGTCTCGTTCACCGACATGTTGAACAGCTCAACCAGATCCATGCGCTTGTATTTGCGCAAATTTTCGCGGACCCGGTCGAAAACCACGACGGTATCGTTGATCGAATACCCCGCGATCGTCAGCACCGCCGCAACCGTGGCCAGATTGAACTCGTGCTGGATCAAGGCGAAAAGACCGATGGTGCTTATGATGTCGTGGCTGAGCGCGATGATGGCTCCGACGCCGAACTGCCACTCGAAGCGGAACCAGATGTAGAGCAGGATCGAGATCAGCGCGAGCCCGACCGCGAGCGTTCCCGCCTCCTTCAACTCCTCGCCGACAGTCGGTCCGACGAACTCGGTGCGCCGATAGTCGACTTCCGAGCCGAGGGCCGCCTTGACCGCCTCGATCGCCGCCAACTGCGCGCGTTCGTCGCCGTCCTGGCGCTGGATGCGGATCAGCACGTCGGTCTCGGTTCCGAACTCCTGAATGCTGACATCACCGAGCCCCAGCTCCGACAGGGTGGAGCGGATCGTCGGCACGTCCGATGGCCCCGGCGTGCGGATCTCCATCAGGATGCCGCCACGAAAATCGATGCCGAAATTGAGCCCCTGGGTGAACAGGGCGATCACCGAGCCGACCACCAGAAGGGCGGAAAAGAGAAAGGCGATCCGCCGGTTCGGCACGAAGGGAAAGTTGGTTCCCGGCGGGATGAAGCGGATGGGTTTCAGCATGGCTCTCTCCCGCCGCTCATATCGGCACTGCCGTGGGACGCCGGCGGCGCAGCCACAGAACCACCATCAGCCGGGTCACCATGACGGCGGTGAACATCGAGGTGACGATCCCGATCGCCAGGGTTACGGCAAATCCCTTGATCGGCCCGGACCCGAAGGAATAGAGGAAAATCGCCGCGAACAGGGTCGTCAGGTTGGAGTCGATGATCGTGGTGAGCGCCCGCTTGTAGCCGGCGTCGATGGCCGACATCGGAGAGCGGCCGATCAGGATCTCCTCGCGGATCCGCTCGAAGATCAGCACATTCGCATCCACCGCCATGCCCACGGTCAGCACGATCCCGGCGATGCCCGGCAGGGTCAGCGTGGCCTGCAGTGCCGACAGAGCGCCGACGATCAGCGTGATATTGAAGATCAGCGCAATATTGGCGAACACGCCGAACAGGCCATAGGCGACGATCATGAACCCCGCGACAAGGATAAGACCGATGATGCTGGCGATCTTGCCGGCCTCGATCGAATCCGCGCCGAGGCCCGGTCCGACGGTCCGTTCCTCGAGCACCACCAGCGGCGCCGGCAACGCTCCCGCCCGCAGCAGCAGTGCCAGATCATTGGCCGACGCGACCGTGAAGCTTCCGGAGATGATACCTGTTCCACCCAGGATCGGCTCCCGGATCACCGGCGCGCTGATCACCTTGTTGTCCAGCACGATGGCGAAGGGCCGGCTCACGTTTTCGGACGTCGTGGTGCCGAACCGTTTTGCGCCGACCGTATCGAAGCGGAAACTCACCACCGGCTGACCATCCTGGAAGGTCGGCTGGGCATCGACGAGATTTTCGCCGCTGACCTCGATCTTGCGCTTGACCACATAGTGCGATTGCTGGCCGGGCCCGGCATTGGCGGCTTCCAGAAGCTGCGCGCCTGGCGGCACGCGCCCCGCCAGGGCATTGGCCAGCGACGCCGTGATGTCGACCAGCCGGAAGGTCATCTTCGCGGTCTGGCCGAGCAGCGCCTTGATGCGCTCCGGATCGTCCACTCCGGGAAGCTGGAGCAGGATGCGGTCCTCACCCTGACGCTGGATGGTCGGCTCGCGCACGCCGGTCTCGTCAATCCGGCGGCGGACGATCTCGATGGATTGCTGGACCGCGGCCGAGCGGGCGTCCTTGGCCGCCTGTTCGGTGAGCACAATGCTGGCATTGCCGGCATCATCGACCGTCACCACGGTCTGGGGATCCAGTTTCTCCAGAATGCCGCGCGCTTTGTCGATGTCGCCGGTCTCGCGGATGGTCAGACGCACCGCGCCATTGTCGGCGCCGAGCCCCCGGTACCCGATCTTCTCCTTGCGCAGATCCTGACGGACGGCGGCGGTGATGCTCTCAAGACGTTCATCAATGACCACGTCGAGCTCGACCTTCAGCAGAAGGTATGAGCCACCCTGCAGATCCAGGCCGAGGCTAACCTTCTTGCCGGGTGCGAAGTTCGGCACGTCACGGGAATAATCGGCGGTCAACAGGTTCGGCGCGGCATAGATCAGGCCGAGCAGGCAAACCAGCAGAACGATGGTTGTCTTCCAAGGGGAAAACTGAAGCATCAGAACACTCTATCCGATTTTTTTCATCCAATAGATGAACCGATGCAGATCAGCCGCCGCTTTTGCTGATCACTTCGGAAATCATGCTGCGCCGAACGGTCACCCGGACGTTCTCGGCGATGTCCACTTCAAGCTCGTCGCGTTCATCGTGAACTTTCGCGACCTTGCCGACCAGACCACCGTTGGTCACGATCCGGTCATTGCGCTGAACCTTGCTCAGCATTTCCTTGTGTTCCTTCATCCGCTTCTGCTGCGGGCGGATGAGCAGGAAATAGAACACCACGAAGATGAGCACCAACGGCGCCAAGGCCATCAGATCAAACCCTCCGGCGCCTCCTGCCTGAGCATATGCTGGCGAGATCAACATGGCCTTCTCCTTGCTCCTCGGCGTCGGCCGAGCGTGTTCGCACATTGCCTCGGGCAGCCTGCTTTCCGCCCGTTTCGGAATCGCGGGACTATAGCGGCAAAGCGCTCAAATGCAACGACCCGGGTTGGACCGGATGACGATTGCCGGCAATCCCGAAGAGCGGGCGGACGCGACCGCCCGGGGACCGGTGCGGGTCCGGCCGGAATCCAACGCGCCGGCCCCGTTTCCAGGGCCGGCGCGCGGCATGTCACATCTCAGAGTTCTCGCTTAACGATAGCGATGCGCCTGAGACCAGATACCGGCATAGTCCTGCTGGGATTTCCAGACCTTCACGAACCACTCGTTCGATTGATCCTGCTCGGCAACCCACTCATCCGTCGCCTTCTTGGCGGCGTCGATGAATTCCTTGGGAAGATCAATGACTTCGTTGTTCTTATTGTTGGCATAAATCTGCCAGTTCGGCGCATCGGAATGGCCGAGGTCCAGGTACAGATCCCAGGTGATCAGCTGACCAGCCAGCTTCATCTGGGTCTTCTGCAGGTCACTGAAACCGTCCCAAACGCTTTTGGTGAACTCGCACTCATGCATCGCGATGGGCTGATGGACACCCGGCACGATGATGTACTTGGCGACCTTCTCGAAACCGGCGGCGATATTGTGGGTTGGTGTGCCCCACTCGATGCCGTCGACAACCTTACGCTCGAGCGCCGGATAAACCTCGGCACCGGCCAGGATGACGGTCGAAGCGCCGAGCTTCTGGGCGATCTCGGCCCAGGCGCCGGCGGTGCGGACCTTCATGCCCTTGTAGTCTTCCAGGCTGCGCACGGCCTTGTGGCTGTGCAGGAACAGCTCGCGCGGCGCGGAACCGCAGGGGACGGAGGCGACGTCAAACTTCTCCAGCCGCCATTCCATCATCATTTCCTGGCCTCCACCCTTGAAGACCCAGTGCATCATCTTGTCCCATTCCATCGTGCCGGCGAAGCCGCCGAACAGGATGGCGGTCTTGTCGACACCCCAGTCGTAGCCCGGCCAGTTATGGCTGGTATGGGCGACACCCTTGGAAACGGTGTCGGTCACCTTCAGCGCCTTGCCGAGCGTGCCGCTCGGATAAACCTCGATCTTGAACGTGTTGTTCGACGTGGTTTCCATGTACTTGGCGGCACCGCGCGCGGCATAATCAAGCATAACGCCGCCGCCCCACGGGGTCGCCATATCGAGCTTTTGCTGGGCTTGCGCGGTTCCGGCCGCGCCGAGGCCGAGCAGACCGGCCAGCCCAATCGTGAGCAGTTGCGATTTCATTGATCTCTCCCTGTGTCCTTTTTGACACCCGTTCATTGGACCACGGTTTACCCGTGGTCGGTCTCGAGTGCCGATATGATCCGGGGATAATTGCCCCGGAGTCAACGCAATCAGGCGATTTTTCCGGCTTTCATCCGGTACGGGCTTGAAATCATGTGGATGCTCGCTCCCGCCAGAGACCGCCGAAAACGCCGCCCGGGATTCTCAGATCGCCATATAGCCGCCATCCACCGGCAGTTCGGCGCCTGTAATATAGGACGCGTCATCCGAGGCGAGGAACAGGACCGCCTTGGCGACCTCGATCGCCTCACCCGCGCGTTTCATCGGCACATAGCTGTCCAGGATCTTCTGCCGGTGCACCGGGTCGGCGGTCACACCGGAGGTCCGCATTGCCGGCATGATCCCGGGATGCACGCTGTTCACCCGGATACCGTGCTTGGCGAAACGCACGGCCGATTGCTTGGTCATGGTCCGGACCGCGCCCTTGGAGGCGTTGTAGCCCGGATGGATATAGCCCTGGCCGACCATGCCGGAGATCGAGGAGATGTTCACGATCGCGCCCCCGCCGGCATTGATGATCGCCGGCGCCGCGTGCTTGGTTCCAAGGAACGGGCCCGTCGCGTTCACCCGCATCAGATCCTCCCAGGCCTTCACGTCGCCCTGATCCTGATACCCGCTGCCGGAAATCCCCGCATTGTTGACCAGGATGTTGAGCCCGCCATAGGCACCGACCACCGCCTTGACCGCGGCTTCCCAGTTCGGCTCGTCCGTGACGTCGAGCTTGATGAACATCGCGGTGCCGCCATCCGCCTCGATCTCGGCGACGCGTTTCGCCCCCTCATCCTCCAGCAGGTCGCAGATCGCCACCTTGGCACCCTCGGCCGCGAACAGCTTCGCCGTCGCCGCGCCCATTCCGAACGCCCCGCCGGTAATGAGCGCGATCTTTCCATCCAAACGCTTCATGATCCCTTACCTCCCACCAATGGCAACGCGCGCGGCGGTTCAACCGCTGCCCGATAAGGCAGCAGCATAGCGCCGCGAAGATTGCCCGGTGATCGTGGATAGGATGATCACGGCTCTGGCGCATTTGCCGGCCGCCGGAACGGGATTGACGGTGACCGGGCGCCGGAGGGTCACTATGATGCACCGAATTTCGAATGCCGCGCGCCAAGCCAGGGAGTGAATTCCGATGACCTACACTCACATCCTTTTCGACGTCGCGGAAGGGATCGCGACGATCACGCTCAACCGGCCCGAGGCGCGCAACGCGCTGTCGCCCGAAATGCGCGTCGATCTGGACAACGCCATGTCCGAGATCCGGAGCCGGGCCGGCGACGACGTGATGGCGGTGATCCTGACCGGAGCCGGCGGGGCCTTCTGCGCGGGCGGGGACGTGAAATCCATGGGCTCGCGGCTTGGCTCGGCGACACGGGCGCGCCAGGCTCTGCGCGACAGCCATTCCAACATGTACGACCTGATGAATCTCGAGGTGCCGGTGGTGGCCCTGGTCGACGGACCGGCCGCCGGCGCCGGCGCCAATATCGCGCTCGCGGCCGATTTCGTGCTGGCGACGCCCCGCGCCTTCTTCATGCAGGCCTTCGTAAAGATCGGCCTGGTGCCGGACTGGGGCGGAATGTTCATCCTGCCGCGCCTGGTCGGCCTGCAACGCGCCAAGGAGCTGGTCTATTCGGGCCGCCGGGTCTATGCCGAGGAAGCCAAGGAGATGGGACTGATCCTCGATATCGTCGGTCAGGCGACCGCGATGGAAGACGCACGCGCCTTTGCCGGCCGGTTCGTGCACGCTCCGACCAAGGCGATCGGGCTCGCCAAGAACGTCATGAACCAGTCCTATAACCTCGATCACCGCACCATGCTCGAGATGGAGGCGATGGCCCAGTCGATCGCCCGCGACACCG
>JAYOEU010000087.1:0-17563 GCA_038116915.1 Alphaproteobacteria bacterium | reverse complement strand
TTCAAAAAAATTGGCAAGCATTGATCAAGCCGAACAAGCTCGAAATCCAGCCGGGCAATGACCCGGTACGCTCGGCGACCGTGGTCGCGGAGCCGTTGGAGCGGGGTTACGGCCTGACTTTGGGTAACGCGTTGCGCCGCATTCTGCTTTCCTCCCTCCAGGGGGCAGCGGTGACGTCGGTTCAGATCGACGGTGTGCTGCACGAGTTCTCGTCGATTCCGGGCGTCCGCGAGGACGTCACCGACATGGTGCTCAACATCAAGCTGATCGCGCTCAGGATGCATGGCGACGGGCCCAAGAAGATGCGTCTGAAGGCCGATGGTCCGGGCGAAGTTACCGCCGGCATGATCGAGACCGGCGCGGACATCGAGATCATGAATCCGGATCTCGTGCTTTGCGCTCTGGACAAGGGCGCGACCCTGTCCATGGAATTCACGGTCGAAAGCGGCAAGGGCTATGTGCCGGCGAACGCCAACCGGCCCGAGGACGCCCCGATCGGTCTCATTCCGGTCGACGCCGTGTTCAGCCCGGTTCGTCAGGTCACCTACAAGGTCGACAATACCCGCGTCGGGCAGGTCACGGACTATGACCGCCTGTCGATGACGGTTGATACCAACGGTTCAATGACGCCGGAGGATGCGGTGGCCTATGCGGCGCGCATTCTGCAGGATCAGTTCCAGTTGTTCATCAACTTCGAGGAACCGAGCCATGCGGTCGAAAGCGACGAGGCCGCGGAGCTTCCGTTCAACAAGAACCTGCTCCGCAAGGTTGATGAGCTTGAGCTGTCGGTACGCTCGGCGAACTGCCTGAAGAACGACAACATCGTCTATATCGGCGATCTGGTTCAGAAGAGCGAGCCGGAGATGCTGCGCACGCCGAACTTCGGCCGCAAGAGCCTGAACGAGATCAAGGAAGTGCTGTCGACCATGGGGCTGTCGCTCGGCATGGAGATCACGAATTGGCCGCCGGACAATATCGAGGAATTGGCTAAGCGGCTGGAAGAGCCATTCTGAAATAGCCGACCGGTTTTAGATCAGGAGTAGATCCAATGCGCCACCAAAAGGCGGGACGCCGTTTCAATCGGTCCGCGAGCCACCGCAAAGCGATGTTCAAGAATATGGCGAACGCGCTGATCAAGCATGAGCAGATCATCACCACCCTTCCCAAGGCGAAGGATCTACGGCGTGTGGTTGAGAAGCTCATCACCCTCGGCAAGAAGGATTCGCTGCATGCGCGGCGTCTGGCTTTCGCCCAGCTTCGCGACGACGGCATGACCAGCAAGCTCTTCGACGTGCTTGCCGACCGCTACAAGGAGCGGAATGGCGGATATACGAGAGTCCTGAAGGCCGGTTATCGTTACGGCGATAGCGCGCCGATGGCGGTGATCGAACTGGTGGACCGGGACGAAGATGCGCGCGGACAGGATTCGGGCCCGGTACAGGGCGCCGAAGAGGAATACGCGCAAGCGACGCCCTCGGTGATCTGATGCTTCTGCTCCTCGCTCGCGAGGGGCCGACGATCTTGAGACGGCCGCCCGGTCATTCGGGCGGCCGTTCGCGTTCGGGGGCGAGGCTGCAAGCACTTGCGCCGCCGGAGCCGGATGCCCAAATGGAACTGCAACTGCCGCGGTTCCAGGTATAGACTGCCGTCAGAGCGGGCGGCGCGGGGCCCGCCGGCCGCTATCGTTTCTTGGACGATCAATGCTCCTAGTCCCTCTCCGGATCTTCGCAATTTGCCGCAACCTTGTGGTGGTCGCCGTCGTGTCCGGTGCCCTGGTGGCGGTGACCTCGGCGAACGCGGAAAGCACGGTCCCGAGATCGAATGCCCAGATCGAGCTGAGTTTCGCTCCCCTGGTGCACCAGACCGGGCCGGCGGTGGTGAATATCTTTGCCAAAACCGAGGTGATGGAGCGCCGCGTCTCGCCGCTGTTCGACGACCCGTTCTTCCGGCAGTTCTTCGGCGAGATGTTCGAGGGTCAGCCGCGCCGGCGCAGCCAGCAGGCACTCGGCTCCGGGGTGATCCTCGATCCGGAAGGTCTGATCGTGACCAACCATCACGTGATCGCGAACGCGACCCAGGTCAAGGTCGTGCTCGCGGACCGGCGGGAGTTTGACGCCGAGGTTCTGCTGAAGGATGAGCGCACGGACCTTGCGGTCTTGCGGATCGGTACCGGCGGCGAGCGCCTGCCATACGTCGAGATGCGGGATTCGGACAGCGTGGAGGTGGGAGATCTGGTGCTTGCCATCGGAAATCCGTTCGGTGTCGGCCAAACGGTGACCAGCGGTATCGTTTCCGCCTTGGCGCGCACGGCGGTCGGTATCACCGACTACAGTTTCTTCATCCAGACCGACGCGTCGATCAATCCCGGCAATTCCGGTGGCGCGCTGATCGCCATGGACGGCAAGCTGATCGGGGTCAACACGGCCATCTTTTCGACCCAGCGGGACGGGAGTGGCGGCTCGGTCGGGATCGGCTTCGCGGTGCCGTCGAACATGGTCAGGACGGTCCTGCGTGCCGCCAAGGGCGGCAAGATCGTGCGGCCCTGGTTCGGAGCGTCCGGACAGTCGGTCACTCCGGAACTGGCCAACGAATTCGGCCTTAAACGGCCGAGCGGCGTGATCATCAACGATGTCTTCCCGGACGGCCCCGCCGATCAGGCCGGATTGAAGGTCGGCGATGTGGTGGTCGCCCTTGATGGCAAGGAGGTGGATGATCACGAGGCGCTGCGCTACCGCGTGGCGACCCTCCCGTTGGGCGACAAGGCACGTGCCGAAATCATCCGCAAGGGCAAGCGGATCAATCTGGACCTCGCCTTGCGGGAGCCCCTGGCCGAACCGGCGCCCGAGATCAGCGACCTTGAGGGCCCGCACCCGTTCAGTGGCGCGCGCGTGGCCAACCTGTCACCCGCCTTCGCGATCGAGAATGGCCTGGACGATCTGGCGCGCGGCGTCATCGTGATGGGGATACGCCGGGGCGGCATCGCCGACCGGTTGAGGTTGGCGGCGGGCGATATCGTGCTCAAGGTGAACGGCGCCGACATCGAGTCTGTTGCGGATCTGAAGCGCGCCGTCGACCGGGCTCGTGAAGTATGGCGCATCGCAATCCGCCGGGGTGATCAGATCCTGCGCCGGGAAATCAAGGGCTGAACATGGCGGGACTTTTCGCAGCCCAGGCCCCGAGGCCGCTTGCCGACAGATTGCGCCCTGCCGAGCTCGAGGATGTGGTCGGCCAGGATCATCTTCTCGGACCTGACGCGCCGGTCGGCCGGATGCTAGGCCAGGGCCGGGTGGCCTCTATGGTTCTCTGGGGACCTCCGGGCTGCGGCAAGACCACGCTCGCGAGACTGATGGCCGACAGGGTAGATCTAGCGTTCGAGCCTTTGTCTGCGGTGTTTTCCGGCGTCGCGGATCTGCGCAAGGTCTTCGAGCGCGCGCGCGAGCGCCGCGGCATGGGGCAGGGCACGCTGCTGTTCATCGACGAGGTGCATCGCTTCAACCGAGCTCAGCAGGACGGCTTTTTGCCTTATGTGGAGGACGGGACCGTGGTGCTGGTGGGCGCAACGACCGAAAATCCCTCTTTCGAGCTGAATGCCGCGCTGCTCTCGCGCTGCCAGGTCTTTGTGCTGCGCCGGCTCGACGATGCGGCGCTGGAGAAACTGCTGGCGCGGTCCGAGGAACTGGAAAGCCGCTCTCTGCCGCTTGATGAGAGCGGCCGCACGGCCGTCAAGGCGATGGCGGATGGCGACGGCCGGTTCCTGCTGAATCTGGTGGAGGAGCTTTTCCGCCTGCCGCCTGAACCGAAGCTCGATGCGGCGGGAGTCGCGGCGACCGTTCAGCGCCGGGCGCCGGTCTACGACAAGAATAAGGAAGAGCACTACAATCTGATCAGCGCGCTGCACAAATCCCTGCGCGGCTCGGACGTCGATGCGGCGCTTTACTGGCTTGCGCGGATGCTGGTGGGGGGCGAGGACCCGGCTTATATCCTGCGGCGCCTGACCCGGTTTGCATCCGAGGATATCGGCATGGCGGATCCGCAGGCGCTGGCGCATTCGCTGTCCTGCTGGGACGCCTATGACCGGATCGGCTCCCCCGAGGGAGATCTCAACATCGCGCAATGCGTGATCTATTTGGCCACCGCGCCGAAATCCAACGCCGCCTACAAGGCGTTCGGTTCCGCCTCGCGGGCGGCGCGTGGAACGGGCTCGCTGACGCCGCCCGCGCATATTCTGAACGCGCCGACGAAGCTCATGAAGGAACTCGGCTACGGCGCCGGTTACGCTTATGACCACGATGCCGAGGACGGATTCTCCGGCCAGAATTACTTTCCGGACGGCATGGAGCGGCAACGCTTCTATGCTCCGGCCGAGCGCGGGTTCGAGCGCGAGGTCGCCAAACGGCTTGCTTATTGGGACAAGCTTCGATCCCGCCGCCGGGATGGCGCGGTTTGACGGACGCGGGTGCCTTCGAGGAATTCATCGGCATCGACTGGTCGGGCGCCAAGGGTCCGGCACTCCCCGGTATCCAGATCGCGCTCGCGACGCCCGGCGCGTCACCGCCGGTTCTTGTCCCTCCTGTCCGGGGTAAATGGTGGACGCGTCCGATGGTGTTGGATTGGCTGCGTGCGAGAATGGAAGCCAAACGGGTCCTCGCCGGGTTCGATTTCGCCTTCGCCTATGCCCATGCGGATCTAGGCTGCTATTTCCCGGAAACTGGTCCTGAGATCGAAGACGCACGGGCCCTCTGGGCTCTGGTCGACAGCGTGTGCGAGGGCGCC
The DNA here is from genome assembly GCA_038116915.1 of Alphaproteobacteria bacterium. GTDB lineage: Bacteria > Pseudomonadota > Alphaproteobacteria > Thalassobaculales > Thalassobaculaceae > JADHLJ01. Next base: position 12,790 of record JAYOEU010000087.1, on the reverse strand, counting down.
TCGGAACTCTATGGCGCGCCCTTTTACAACCGCCGCGATCTGGCGTTTCACCGCCATTTTCTGACGCCCAAGGGCAGCGGCGATCTTTTCACCTCGCGCCGCCGACTGACGGAAGCCGCTTGCGCCCATATCACCTGGCCGCACCCGGTGATGAAATGCGTGGGCGCGGCGAATGTCGGAACCGGATCGCTTGCCGGCATGCGGCTGCTCAACCGATTGAAAGCGGACATCGCGGACCGGGTCGCGGTATGGCCCTTCGAAGCTCTCGATGACCGTTCGGTTCTGGTGGAGATCTTTCCCAGACTCTATTTCAAGCGGGCCGATGCCGATCCGCGCGGCTGGCGGGATCCGGTGCTCCTGAACAAGGTGTTGGCGCATTACGGTTCGGCCTCGTTGCCTCGAACCTGGGCGCCGACGCGCGAGGATGAGCCCGATGCACTTGTCTCGACCGCAGCGCTACGGGGTTTGGCTGCAAACCGCGCCACGTGGTCGACGCCGATGACGGTGCCGGCGGCGCGGACTGCCGAGGGCTGGATATTCGGCGTTGACTGGGGTAGCTAGACAGCCATGAAACTTATGCTCGCGGTCGCTCTCGGCGGCGCCATCGGCGCGGTCGCCCGATATCAGTCCATTGGCGTTCTGACCCGCTGGATGGGCGCCGGCTTTCCGTACGGCACGCTCTTTGTGAATGTCTTCGGCTCGTTCCTGATGGGGCTGTTCGTCGAGTTCCTGTCGGCGAAGCTGAACAGCAGCCCGGAGATCCGGGCCTTCTTCGCGGTCGGCGTTCTCGGTGCTTTCACGACATTCTCCAGTTTCGCGCTTGACGTGTCGGTATTGACCGACCGTTCGAACCTGATCGCCGCGGGGGCCTATATCGCGCTGTCGGTGGTACTTTCGATCGCCGGCCTGTTCTTCGGCCTTTGGCTGATGCGGAGTATTCTCGGATGAGCGGCGTGCGCACTCTCACCGTCGAGGCCGATGATGCGGAGATCCGGCTTGACCGCTGGTTCAAGCGGCATTTTCCGGCGGTCGGTCATGGCCGGCTCGAGAAGATGTTGCGCACCGGGCAGGTGCGGGTCGACGGCAAGCGCGCCAAGGCCGGGCAGCGTCTGGAAAGCGGTCAGGCGGTGCGCGTGCCGCCGGTCGATGAGGGCGAGGCGCCGGCCCGCAATCCCCGAGCCGAACGGGCCGCGAAACGGGGTCCGGACACCGAACTGATCGGCAGGCTGACGGATGCGATCCTCTACAAGGATGACGAGGTGATCGCCCTGGACAAGCCGCCGGGGCTCCCGGTTCAAGGTGGTACCGGTTCGAACAAGCATGTGGACGGCGCGCTAGACGGGCTCCGGTTCGAATTGCCGAAGCGGCCCAAGCTGGTGCACCGGCTGGACAAGGATACGTCCGGCGTGCTGCTGCTGGCGCGCACGGCGAATGCCGCGAAATGGCTGACAGAGGCGTTCCGCCACCGCTCGGCCCGCAAGACCTATTGGGCTGTGGTGGTGGGTGAACCGCGCTTCGCCTCCGGCACCATCGATCTTCCGATTGCCAAGCTACCGGGACGCGCGGGCGAGAAGATGACCGTCGACCAGGACCAAGGCCAGCGCGCGATCACGGACTACGTGGTGGTCGAACAACTGGGCCGCCGGACCGCCTGGGTGGCGATGCGACCGCGCACAGGCAGGACCCATCAGCTCCGGGTGCATATGAACGCGCTCGGCACCCCGATCTTCGGTGATGGTAAATACGGCGGCGAGAGAGCTTTTCTGGATGCCGGCGCCCTTTCCAGGAAGCTGCATCTGCACGCAAGGTCGATCGCGGTTCAACGTCCCGACGGCTCCTGGCTCGAGATCGAGGCGGAGCTTCCGGAGCATATGGCCCGAACCTGGGAGTTTCTGGGTTTTGATCCGAAAGCGAGGGATGTGACTTTCCCAGATGACGAGGAGACGGATTGATGGCCGGCGCGCCACTCCGTCTTGCCGTTTTCGATCTCGACGGCACCCTGGTCGACAGCCAGCACGCCATTGTTGCTTCCATGCGCGCCGCTTTTGAGGGCCAGAACCTGGTCCCGCCCGAGGCGGCGGCCGTGCGCGCGGTGATCGGCCTGCCACTGGACACTGCGATCGAGCGGATCAACCAGGACGTGCGCGGTCTGCTGACCCAGCGGGTGGCCGAGGGGTTCAAGCATCATGCCCATCTGTCGCATGGCGCGGCCGCGGGCGCACCTGAGCCGCTGATGCCCGGCGCCCGGGAAGCCTTGGACCGCCTGGACGAAGCGGGGGTATTGCTGGCGATTGCCACCGGCAAGGGCCGGCGGGGACTGATTTCGGTGCTTGAGGCACATGGATTGCGCAGCCGCTTCGTCTCGTTGCAATCGGCTGACGACGCGCCGGGCAAGCCGGACCCGACCATGCTGCGCCAGGCGATAGCGGAGGCCGGCGCGGATGCCGCCGGGACGGTCATGATCGGCGATACGGTATTCGATCTGCAAATGGCCCATAATGCCGGTGTCAAGAGCATCGCGGTTTCCTGGGGGTATCACGGGGCCGAGCAATTGAATTCCGCGCGGCCGCATGCGGTGATTGACCATTTTGACCGGCTGGACACGGTCATGAATGACTTGCTGGGAACGGCAACCACGGAGGATGTTTTATGAAAGCGGTAAAAATCCCGCTCGGCCTGCTCGCGGTGGTCGTCGTAATCATCGGCGGCGGCGCGATCTATCTCGCGACCTTGGACTTCAACAGCTACAAGGCGGAGATCCGAGAAGAGGTCAAGAAGGCGACCGGACGTAATCTCGAGATCGCCGGCGATATCGGGCTCGAACTTTCCATGACGCCGCGCCTGACGGTATCCGGCGTGCGCTTCCAGAACGCCGAATGGGGCACCCGGCCCGATATGGCGACGGTCGGAGCGCTGGACGTGGTGGTCAATCTGATGCCGCTTCTGTCCAGCAAGATCGACGTTCAGCGCGTCGTGCTGCGCGATGTCGATCTGCTGCTCAAAACCGACAAGTCCGGCCGGGGCAACTGGGACGTGGCGGGCGGCGGCGCGGGCAAGCCTTCCGCCGGCGAGCGTCATGACGGCGGCGGCGTTCCTGATATCGGCGCTGTGACGCTGGAAAACATCAAGATCACCTATCGTGACGGCGCAAAGGGATCGCAGAACTCCGTTGCGATAGAGACCATCGGACTGAAGCGCACCTCGTCGGGTGCGCTGGACACGCGGATCAAGTTGGAGGTCGACGGCCAGGTGATCGACGTGACCGGAGTCCTGCCCGCGGTTTCAGCGATCATCAAACCGGGAGAGGCCCTGCCCCTGTCGCTTGGCGGCTCGGCCTTCGGCTTTGCGATCGATGTGGCCGCCACGGTGACGGTGAACCAGGGTAAGGCCGGCGCCCTCAAAATCGACATCGCCGATCTCAAGGCATCGGTCGAGGGAAGCGATGTTGCCGGTTCCGCTTCGCTTGCTCTCGGTGGCGCCCGTCCGATGGTGACGGCGGATATCCGGAGCACATTGCTCGATCTGGTTGCCCTCCGGGCCAAGGCACCGAAATCCGAAGGCGGCGCGGGTGGCGGCGGCTCGGACAAGAACCCCTTGGACGAACCCTTGCCGCTTGAGGGGTTGAAGGCCGCCGATGCGGACATCAAGGCGGCGGTCAAGACGTTGAAGCTGACGGACAAGCTTTCCGTCAGCGACGTCAATCTGGTTGCCACCCTCAATGCGGGGCTTTTAACGATTCAGCCATCTTCCGCAGTGCTGAGTGGCGGCAAGGTGGATTTGTCCGGCACCCTCGACGGGCGCCAGCCGGTGGCGAAGATCTCCGTTGCCGAGAAATGGACCGGTGCCGATTTCGGCGCCCTTGCGAAGATATTCCAGCCCAACGACCTACTCGCCGCAAAAGGCTATGCGGAGGCCAAGCTCGCCGGCGCCGGCGAGACGCCGCGTCAGATCCTCGCCACCCTGGGTGGTCACACGGCGCTGATTATCAGGGAAGGCAAGGTCGACAACGCCTATTGGGAATTGATCGCCGCGGATGTCGCCACCCAGTTTCTGCCGTTTCTGGACGGATCGGATCGCGGCAAGCTGAATTGCATGGTCAGCCGTTTTGACATCCAGCACGGCATCGCGACCTCGAAGGCGATGGTGGTCGACAGTGACCGGGTGATTGTCGCCGGCGAGGGTACGATCAAGCTTGCGAGCCAGGAACTCGATCTGAAGCTGACCCCCAAGCCGAAAAACGCAAGCCTCGTCAGTCTGGCGGTGCCGTTGCTGATCTCCGGACCGGCGACGTCGCCGACGGTGATCCCGGATCCGCTGGCGGTTGCCAAGGGCGTCGGCGCGATCGCGCTTGCGGGCGTCAATCCGCTGACCTTGGCCCTGCCGTTCCTCAGCGCCGGTAGCGCTGACGAGCCGTGCCCGGCGGCGATTGCGATCGCGGAGGGAAAACCGGTGCCGAAAGCGGTCCCGGCGGCCACGGGCGACGCTTCGAAGACCGAACAGGAGGAGAAGCCGGGGGCCATCAAGGGACTGTTCGACAGTTTGAAGAAGGTGGTCGATTGAAACGCGTCTATAAGGCGGTTTCGGTAACCGCGAGCGAGCATGGTTTTACCGTCCTGCTGGACGGCCGACCGGTTCGCTCGCCCGCGCGGCGTGATCTGACCCTGTCGAACCGCGCGCTCGCCGAGGCGGTGGCGGCGGAGTGGGATGCACAGGCGGAAACCGTCGAGCCGAGATCGATGCCGATCATGTCCCTGGCGGCGACGGCGGCGGACCGGGTCGAAACGCAGCGAGAGCATGTCATCGACACGATCGTCGGTTATGCCGGCTCCGACCTGCTGTGTTATCGCGCGGAGACGCCGGAAGATCTTGTCCGGCGCCAGACCGAGACCTGGCAACCGTTGTTGGACTGGTGTGCCGATGCCTTCCAGGCGCGACTGAAGGTAACCACCGGTATCATGCCCGTCGCTCAGGAGCCGAAGGCGCTGAACGCTATTCGCGAGGCGGTGTCCGCTTACGATGTTTTGTCGATGACGGCGTTGCACGAAATGACGGCGATCAGCGGTTCCGTGGTGATCGGACTTGCAATCGCGGAAGGGCGGCTCGAGGGGGAGGACGGCATTGCCGCCGCGCAGCTCGACGAGCTGTTTCAGATCGAACGCAACGGCGAGGATGAGGAAGCGATGGAGCGGTTGGCGAACATGCGCGCGGACCTCCTTGCCGCCGAGGAGTTTTTGCGATTGAGCCGCGCTTGGAACTAGTGCGGCGCCGCGTCACAGGCTAAAAAACATTGAGCGGCGCCAGCCGCCCTGGCGGGGAGGAAACGGGATCATGCAGGACATCATCCAGCGGCTTGAGGGCATGCGCGAAGCCGCGCGCGAGGGGGGCGGACAGCGCCGGATCGATGCTCAGCACGGCAAGGGCAAGCTGACGGCGCGTGAGCGTATCGAGATCCTGTTCGACGCCGATTCCTTCGAGGAATGGGACATGTTCGTCGAGCATCGCTGTGTCGATTTCGGCATGGACGAGACCAAGGTTCCGGGCGATGGCGTGGTCACCGGTTTCGGCACCATCAACGGGCGACTTGTCTTCGTTTTCAGCCAGGATTTCACGGTCTTCGGCGGCGCCCTCTCCGAGGCGCATGCCGAGAAGATCTGCAAGATCATGGATCAGGCGATGAAGGTCGGCGCGCCGGTGATCGGGATCAACGATTCCGGCGGCGCGCGTATCCAGGAGGGGGTCGCCTCGCTCGGCGGCTATGCCGAGGTGTTCCAGCGCAATGTCCTGGCCTCGGGCGTGGTGCCGCAGATCTCGATGGTCATGGGACCTTGCGCCGGCGGCGCGGTCTATTCCCCGGCGATGACCGACTTCATCTTCATGGTGAAGGACAGCTCCTACATGTTCGTCACCGGGCCCGATGTGGTGAAGACCGTCACCCACGAAACGGTGACCCAGGAGGAATTGGGCGGTGCGGTCACCCACTCCTCCAAGTCCGGGGTTGCCGACAACGCCTATGAGAACGATGTTGAAGCGCTGTTGCAGTTGCGCCGTCTGATGGATTTCCTGCCGGCGTCAAACCGCGAGAAGCCGCCGGCCCGCCCGACGGCGGATCCGGCCGAGCGGCCCGAGCCGTCTCTGGACACGCTGATCCCGGACAATCCGAACAAGCCCTACGACATGAAAGAACTGATCCTGAAGGTCGTGGACGAGGAGGATTTCTTCGAAATCCAGCCCGATTTCGCCGGCAATATCGTGATCGGATTTGCGCGGATCCAGGGCTCGACCGTCGGTATCGTCGCCAATCAGCCGATGGTGCTGGCCGGGTGCCTTGATATCGACAGTTCGCGCAAGGCGGCGCGGTTCGTGCGGTTCTGCGACTGTTTCAACATTCCGATCGTCACCTTCGTCGACGTTCCAGGCTTCCTGCCGGGCACCTCGCAGGAATACGGCGCGATCATCAAACATGGCGCGAAGCTGCTCTATGCCTATGCCGAGGCGACGGTGCCCAAGGTGACGGTCATTACCCGCAAGGCCTATGGCGGGGCCTATGACGTGATGAGCTCCAAGCATCTGCGCGGCGATGTGAACTTCGCCTGGCCGACCGCGGAAATCGCGGTTATGGGACCGAAGGGGGCGGTGGAGATCATCTTCCGCGGCGATCTGGGCGACGAGGAGAAGATCGTCCAGCGCACCGAGGAGTATCGCCAGAAATTCGCCAATCCCTTTGTCGCCGGCGCGCGGGGGTATATCGATGACGTGATCATGCCCCGCAACACAAGACGGCGGATCGCCCGGGCCCTTGTCATGCTACGCAACAAGCAGCTCGAAAATCCCTGGAAGAAGCACGACAATATTCCGCTGTGACGGCTGCCGCCGCCTTTCGCCGTGATCAGCTTCTTGTGTCGAGCGGCGCGTCGGTTCGGCGCAACAGCGTCGACGCCAAGGCCACGCCCATGCCGCCGAACAGGAAGATCACCCAGTAGCCCTGATCCCAGCCGCCGAGCACGGTGACGGCCACCGCCATCACCGGGGCGCCCAGCAGGCTGCCGGTATTGGCGCCCTGGACGATGATGCCGCTCATGGTTGCGACCTCGCTCGGCTCGCGCGCATGGGCCGCTCCGCCGGCCATGCAAGCCGCCGGCAGCAGGCCGCCGATCAGCGTGAACAGCATCGCCGCCGGCAAGCGCAGCAGGTCCGGCGCCGGGTCGGCGAAGATGAACCAGGAAAACACGATATAGCCGCCATAGGCCGTCAGGAGCAATTTCCAGCGCCGGACCCCACGGTGCATCAGCGCCGCTGAAATGATGTTGCCGGCGGTGTTCGCGACCACGGCCATGGCCACGCCGAACGCCGCCTCGCCGAGGCTCCAGCCTTTCGCCTCGATCAGAAATGTCGGCAGCCAGACGGTGACCGCGAAAAACATCAGCGCGTAGACGCAAAAGCAGAGTCCGAACAGCCAGGGACCCGGGCGCGCGAGGGTGGTCAGCACTTTCGGCCGGACGGTAGCGGCCGGAGCGGCGGCGAGCGCCCAGTAGCGCGGCGAAAAACCGGCGGCGGCGATAAGGATGAAGACCGCCGTCAGGGCGACATTTCCCCACCAGAAACCGCGCCAGCCGAAGGTTTCCATCATCAGGGGCGCGGCGAGAAGCGCGACCGCGACGCCGCCCGGCAGATAGGCGCCCCAAAGGCCAAGCGCCAGGTTGCGATCGGCCGGCCGGCAGGCGGCGCGGACGATGGCGGGGGACGTCACTACTGTGCCGACGAGGCCAAGGCCTTCCAGAAATCTCGAGACCAGGAGCATCGCGCCGGACTCCGCCTCGGCACCGATCCACCCGCCGACGGCGAGAACCACCAGCGAGGCAAGCGCGATGCGTCTGGTTCCCATCCGTGCAACGATCAGGCCCGATGCGACGCCCAACGTAGCGCCGCAGATATTGACCAGGGACGCGACCCAGCCCGCTGTCACCAGACCGATAGTCAACTCCTCTCGCAGGATCGGCAGGGCAGGCGGCACCTTGCCCACCTGCATCGCCGCCACCACGCCGGCGAGAATCGCCAGGATGACGATATCCCAGCGGGTTCGCGCCTCCGGGTTTGCCGGCGAGGCGGCTGGCGGATCGGTGGTCATGGCGTGCGTGCGATCCAGTCTTGCGGGAGTGATGCCGGGCTGCCTAACTATCAATGTTGCCCGTCGGAAAGGTTGGAGAGGACAGGATATGCCCGAAGTCGTCGTCGATGAACAGACCGTCGCTTACGACCGGATTGATCTGACCCCGCCCTGGCGGCGCCCGGCCGCCACCGTGATGTTCATCCACGGCGTGGGTGCGGATCGGGATATTTGGGCCGATTGGGTGGCTCCTTTGTCGGACAGGTTCACTCTGCTGCGGGTCGACCTGCCTGGGCACGGCAGTTCAGCGCCATGGAATCCCTCGGTTCCCCTGAGTTTCGATTTCTACCTGAGGCTCGTTCGGGCATTGATCGATGTGGAGGCGATCGAAAGTCTGGTGCTGATTGGCGAGTCCATGGGCGGAACCATCGCGCTCTATGCGGCGGGTGAGTTGCCGGAGCGCGTCAAGGCGGTGGCGACCTGCTCGACATCGCATCGCGGCGGCACCCTGCGCAACATCCGGCCGTGGCGCGAGATCATGGATGAAGAGGGCATGGAAGGCTGGTCGAATGAGATGCTGGAAAGGCGCTTCCTGCCCGGCGCGATCGAGGCACCTGTACGCGACTGGTTCCACAGCGCGCAATGCCGCAGCGACGGGGAAACCATCCTTGCCATGGCGGACGTTCTGGTGCGAAGCGACCTTTCGGACCGGGTTGCGCGCATCACCGCCCCGGTATTGCTCATGCAGCCGGATTCAAGCCCGTTCATCCCCCTGGAAGTACCGGCGGAGCTGAAGGATCTGCTGCCCGATGGGCGCCTCAAGGTCATACCGTCCGCCCGCCACGGCATCGCCTGCTCCCATGCCCGGGAATGCGCGCTCGAAGTCCGCAATTTCCTGGAGGCACGGGGGATCGCCTGATCGATGTTCCGCAGCCGTCCCGGCTTTCGGACGACGGTTACGCCGGGTCCGGCTCGGCCTGGTTGCCGGGGACGGCCTGGCGCGCCAACTCATCGGCGCGCTCGTTTTCCGGATGGCCGGCATGACCCTTGATCCAGTGCCATTCGACCTGGTGACGCACGATGGCGGCCTCCAGGCGCTGCCAGAGATCAATGTTCTTCACCGGCTTCTTGTCGACGGTTCGCCAATCGCGGGCTTTCCAGGCGTGGATCCATTTGGTGATGCCGTCGCGGACATAGGTGCTGTCGGTGTGCAGATCGACGGTGACCGGCCGTGTCAACGCCTCCAGCGCCGAGATCGCGGCCATCAGTTCCATGCGGTTATTGGTGGTTTCCGCCTCGCCGCCGGACAACTCCTTTTCGGCCGCGCCGTATCTGAGGATCGCGCCCCAGCCGCCGGGACCCGGATTGCCTCGGCAGGCACCATCGGTGAAAATTTCAACACGCCCCGTCATTCGATGCCGTAGGCGGCGGGGCCGGTCACCTGCTGGTGGAACCGCAGCTTTTTAAGATACTCCATTGGGTCCTTGGGTTTCACCAGAGCGCCCTTCGGTTGGTTCAACCAGTCGAAAAGCCGGGTCAGAAGGAATCGCATGGCGCTGCCGCGCGCGAGAATGGGAAGTGCCTCCACCTCGCGCGGCGTAAGCGGCCGGACCCGTTGATAGGACGAAAGCATCAGCCGGGCTTTCGTGACATTGAAGGAACCGTCGGTCTCGAAACACCAGGCGTTGAGACAGATCGCCAGATCGTAGGCCAGGATATCGGTGCAGGCGAAATAGAAGTCGATGATCCCGGATACGTCCTCGTGCAGAAAGAAGACGTTGTCCGGGAACATGTCGGCATGAATCACACCGGTCGGCAGGTCGTCGGGCCAGTCCTTTTCGAGCCGGGCGAGTTCCACGTTCAACTCGTTATGCAGCGCATGATAGATCTCACGCCCCGGCAATCCGCAGGAGGCAAGCAGGGGACGCCAGTCTGCGACCGAGAGGGAGTTGACCCGCCGCATCTCGAAATTCGCGCCCGCCAGATGCATCGCCGCCATAGCGCCGCCGAGGGATTTGCAATGCCCGGGCTGAATGCGCCGGGGCCAGACCCCTTCAAGGAAGGTCACCATGGCGGCGGGCCGGTCGTTGAGCTGCTTCAGCGCCTTGCCGTCCTTGGCGCGGATCGGCGTCGGACAGGACATGCCTTCCGCCGACAGATGCCCCATCAGCCCGAGAAAGAACGGCAGGTCATCGGGATCCACGCGCTTTTCGTACAAGGTCAGAATGTACGAGCCGGTGGTCGTGCGGACCAGAAAGTTCGAATTCTCAACGCCTTCAGCGATCCCGGAAAACGATGTCAGCTCCCCGATATCGTACTGCGTCAGGAAGTCCGAGAGGTCGTCGTCGGTGATGTGGGTGTAAACGGCCATGACGCTGCACCCGCGGGTCAGGCAACAAGGCCGGAGGGCAGTTTGAAGCGCACGTCTTCCCGCGCGATCTCAACTTCCTCCAGATTTACATCGAACCGTGTGCGGCAGGCGGCAATCACCTGTTCGACCAGCAGTTCCGGTGCCGATGCGCCGGCGGTGATGCCGAGCGTGTGCTTACCCGTCAGCCAGGTCCAGTCGATCTCACCGGCATTCTGAATCAACCTCGCGTCGGGGCAGCCGTTCTGCATGGCCACCTCCACCAGGCGTCTGGAGTTGGAGGAATTCGGCGCACCGAGGACCAGCAGCGCGTCGCAGGCGCTGGCAATCGCCTTTACCGCGCCCTGCCTGTTGGTGGTCGCGTAGCAGATATCTTCCTTGGTCGGTCCCTTGATGTCCGGGAAGCGCTCGCGGAGCACGGCGATGATCTCCGCCGTATCGTCGAGCGACAGCGTGGTTTGCGTGATGTAGGCGAGCGGCTGGTGGCTCGGAAATTCGAGCTCCCGGGCCTGTTGCACGGTTTCGACCAGACTGATGGCTCCCGGCTCGAGCTGGCCCATGGTGCCGATCACCTCGGGATGCCCTTCATGGCCGATCAGCAGAACATGACGTCCGCCCTTGAAGTGGCGCGCGGCGCCGAGATGAACCTTGCTCACCAAGGGGCAGGTCGCGTCGACGAACGTCATCTTCCGGCGCTTGGCTTCGGCCGGCACGGCTTTCGGCACGCCATGCGCCGAGAACACTACCGGGGCGTCGTTGGGAACCTCGTCCAATTCCTCGACGAAGACCGCGCCCTTGGCCTCAAGCTCTTCGACGACGTGGCGGTTATGCACGATCTCATGACGCACATAGACCGGCGCGCCATGCTTTTGCAGGCACTTTTCGACGATCTGTATAGCCCGGTCAACGCCGGCGCAGAATCCTCTAGGCGCGGCGAGGCGGATGGTGAGTTGAGGTCCAGTCATGATCCCGGTTTTGTCGCGATTCCCTCGGCTTGTCCATAGCGGAACGCGAGGCGGCTTGAACCAGCCCCATGATTGCGGGCTGGGAGCCGGCGGGATATGGTGGCCGCCTCGATCAGGAACACGGACCCCGTCATGCGCGGCATTGCCATTTTACCGACATTTCTCGCCGCTCTGATGCTCGCGTCCTGTACCAAGGCCCCGCCCCCGGTTGAAGTATGCCCGGTGGTCAGTTTCGTGGACGGGCTCGACAAGATGACGGTCTTCGGGGAACAAGGCGGTGCCGAGCTCGCAAATGTCCGGTACAGCGCCGAGGTCACGAAATTGGGCGCGGTATGCGTCTTCAAAAGCAAAGGCGTTCAGGTGACCGCCAACTTCCTGATGATCGCGGACCGCGGTCTCGGCGACCGGGACCGCTTGGCGCGCCCGAGCTATTTTGTCGCCGTTGCGGACCCCGAGGGCAATGTGATCGCCAAGGAGGTTTTCCAGGTTGAAATCCCCTTCAACGACAACCGCCGGCGGGTGGGTCGCAAAGAGGAGGTTGAACCATTCCTTCCCTATGGCCCCAAGAAACATGATTTCACGGGTTACAGGGTGCTGATCGGGTTCCAACTGACGCCAGAGCAGGTGGAATTCAACAAGCGTTACCGGCGTTAGCAGTCGGTCTGTTCAGGACATAATGGCCCCCGGCCGGGTTCGAGCTGTGTGGACTGGTGGTGGACATGACCCTTCGAGACGGGCGCCAAGGCGCCCTCCTCAGGGTGAGTTGAACAGGAATGAGGGCTCACCCTGAGGAGGCGCGGTCGCGCCGTCTCGAAGGGCCTTGTCCCCGGTTCAACTAACGGGTCGGTCGCCGCTTCTTCGCGATGATGCTCGGAATCACCCCCTCGGCCCGTTCGATCCAGTCGCAAAGCAGGGGCCGGGTTTCGCGCGGGTCGATCAGATCGTGGATTGCCAGAGACTCGGCTCTCGGTACCGCTGAATAGCGGTGCGCCATCGCCGCCTCGAGTTCGGCGCGCCGGGCCTCGGGGTCCGGGTGCGCGGCGATCTCGCGGCCAAAGGCGACGGCGACGCCGCCTTCGACCGGCACCGCCCCCATCTCCGCCGACGGCCAGGCCAGCACATAGGCGCCGGGGCCGTAATGCACCACCGCCGCTACGCCGAAATTCCGCCGGACCACCACCGTCGCCCAGGGGACCTTGCAATCGGCGGCGGCCAGCACCGCCTCGGCGCCGTATCGGATGGTCGCGGCCTTCTCCGCTTCTGGGCCGATCATGAACCCGGGCTCGTCGACGAAGGTGAGGATCGGAATATTGAAGGTCTCGCAGGTGGTGATGAAGCGTTTGACCTTCTGGC
>JAYOEU010000086.1:0-17651 GCA_038116915.1 Alphaproteobacteria bacterium | reverse complement strand
TCGTTCATTCAGCGTATGGACGGGCGAACTCGGCATGGGGGAAATTTAGGAACCGAAAGCCCTGGCGTCAACGCGCGCCGATCGGATCCGGCGATCCTCGAAAGCTGGACGCCGGAGGTTCGGTCCGATAGGGTCCGCCGCTCTTCAAAAGCACGGTCCGGAGAACAGACGAACATGACCCCTTCCTCCACCCGTCCATCCGGACGCACTCCGGATCAGCTCCGCACGGTTACCTTGGAGCCGGGCTTCGCCAAGCATGCCGAAGGTTCGTGCCTGATCAAATTCGGCGATACCCACGTGCTGTGCACCGCCAGCATCGAGGACCGGGTGCCGCCGTTTCTCAAGGGGCGCGGCAAGGGCTGGGTTACAGCGGAATACGGTATGCTGCCGAGATCCACGCATACCCGCACGGACCGCGAGGCGGCGCGGGGCAAGCAAAGCGGGCGCACGCTTGAAATCCAGCGGCTGATCGGGCGCTCGCTCCGCGCGGTTACAGACGAAGTGGCGCTGGGCGAACGCCAGATCCGCATTGACTGCGACGTTCTGCAGGCGGATGGGGGAACCCGGACCGCATCGATCACCGGAAGCTTTGTCGCTCTCCATCAAGCGATGACGGGTCTCGTCAATCTCGGAGTCCTGAAATCGGTTCCCCTCACGGATCATGTGGCGGCGGTATCCTGCGGCATTCACCAGGGAATTCCGGTCCTTGATCTCGACTATGCCGAGGATTCCAGCGCCCAGGCGGACGCGAATTTCGTGCTTACCGGCTCCGGCGGGATCGTCGAGATTCAGGCAACTGCCGAAGACAAGCCCTTCGGCGGCTCGGAGTTCGACGCGCTGATGGACCTGGCGCGGGCCGGGATCGCCGATCTGGTGAAGCTTCAGAAATCGGCGCTCGGGCTGGATTGAGACTTCGATGCCGACGGACGACAAGGATCAACCCTTTGCGGGGCGGCGTTTCCAGGGAAACCGATTGGTCGTCGCAAGTCACAACCCCGGAAAAGTCCGTGAAATCAACGATCTGTTGCGTCCGCTCGGCATTGAAGCGGTTTCCGCCGGCGCCCTGGGCCTGCCCGAGCCCGAGGAAACCGCTGATAGTTTTACCGGAAACGCCGAACTGAAGGCGCTGGCCGCGGCAAAAGGTTCCGGACTTCCGGCGCTGGCGGATGATTCCGGTCTCGCCGTCGACGCCTTGGGGGGTGATCCCGGGATCTATTCCGCGCGCTGGGCCGGACCCGAAAAGGATTTCGCGATGGCCATGCGCAAGGTCCATGACGCGATCCTCAAAATTGAGGCGAAAACCGGGAAAACTCAAAGCCGCCGCGCCCATTTCGTCTGCGCGCTTTGTCTTGGTTGGCCCGACGGCCATGTCGAAACCGTGGAAGGCAAAGTGATCGGCGACCTGGTTTGGCCACCGCGCGGCGAACGCGGTTTCGGCTACGACCCGATTTTCGTGCCGGAAGGACATGACCGCACCTTCGCGGAAGTTGACCCGGACTGGAAACACTCGGTGAGCCACCGGGCAGATGCGTTCAACCAACTTCTGGCAACGGTCTTCAAGCGATCATGACCGATCCCGCCCCGCTTTGCGCCGAGGACGAACCGGGCTTCGGCCTCTATGTCCACTGGCCGTTCTGTCTCTCGAAATGTCCGTATTGCGATTTCAACAGTCATGTCGCCGAAAGCATCGACCATGACCGCTGGCGCCGGGGCCTGGTCTGGGAACTCGAAACGCTTGCCGCGAAAGCCGGGTCGGGAACGCTGACCAGCATCTTTTTCGGAGGCGGAACGCCGTCGCTCATGCTGCCGGACACCGTATCCCGGATCATCGAGACGGCACGGGCGCTCTGGCCGGCCGGACCGGAGCTTGAAATCACCCTCGAAGCCAACCCCACCTCGGTTGAATCGGATCGTCTGACAGGCTTTCGCGAGGCCGGCGTGAACCGGGTCTCGCTTGGGGTCCAGTCGCTGAACGACGAGGCGCTTCGTTTCCTCGGACGCGGCCACAGCGCGCGCGAGGCTATTGCGGCCGTCGAGATGGCGCGCCGTCTTTTTCAGCGGGTTTCGTTCGATCTGATCTATGCGCGGCCGGGGCAAACCGTCGCTTCCTGGACAACAGAGCTGCACGACGCCCTCGCCCTGGCGGGTGACCATCTCTCGCTATATCAATTGACGATCGAGCCCGGCACGGCGTTTCACGCGCTGCACCAACGCGGCGCCCTCGTGATCCCCGACGACGAAGAGGGCGGGGTGCTGTACGAAGCGACCGGCGACATTCTGGAGGGCGCCGGGCTGCCGGCCTATGAGATTTCCAACCATGCCAGACCCGGCGCGGAAAGCCGGCACAACCTGGTTTATTGGCGTGGTCAGGAGTATCTCGGCATCGGTCCCGGCGCGCATGGGCGCCTGAGCGGCGGGAGCGGTCAATGGACGGCGACGCGAACCCACCGCGCGCCGTCGGTCTGGTTGGACCGGGTCGAACACGACGGTCACGCCCTTGTCGAGGAAAGCGCGGTTGATCCCCGCGAGCGTCTCGTCGAGGTGCTGATGATGGGGCTACGCCTTAGCGAAGGCATTCCGCTCGCCCGGCTGCGGCGGGAAACCGGATTGCCGTTGGAAGAGATCATCGATCCCGCCGCAATCGCCGATCTTGTCGATGCGGGCTACATGACGCTCTCGAATACGCGTCTGCGGGCGACGAAAGAGGGCCGGCAAAGATTGAACGCGGTTCTCGAGGTGCTGCTGGACGCGCGCCTCCAGAGCGAGCCCGCGCGAGATGAAAGCACGCGTTGATTCAGCCAAGCGCGCACGCGCCTTAAAAAACGAAATCCGCGAAGCTGACCGGTGCCGGATCGATCACCCGCGCGCCTTTGCTCTCCACCTCGAGAACCGCCAGACCGCGCTGATTTGTTCCATCCGGCATCAGCCGGAATATTCCGTCGACACCGGCGAATCCGTTGCCGTCGGTCAGGGCTTCCGGCGAATAGTTCGTCCCGCTCTCGGCATAGGTAAGCGCCACCGCAAGCAGCATGGCATCATAGCCGAGTGACGCGAGCCGGGGAGGCCGCCGGTTGAAAGCACGTTCGAACTTGTTTTCGAAATTCACCCGCGCGTCCGGAGACGCGGCGGCGTACCAGCCGCCCACCAGCGCCGGCTCCGAGCCAAGACCACGCGCCTCATCCCAAAGCGCGGTGCCGAGAAGCCGGATTCGCGCCGGATCGACGTCGTAATACGCGAGCAGCGGGGCGATGCCGCGCAATTCCGGATCTCCGGCCGGCAGCAGGACAGCATCGAAGGGCGGGTCCCCGAGCGTCTCCAATCCACCAAGACGGTTCAGAGCTTGCTTGGAAATCTGATCGGTCTTTCCGGCCAGCAGCGCCTTTTGCGCCGCAAGCGCGGATTTCCGGGAATCGTAGCTCGCGAACTGGCGAATCAGCGGCGAAAGGTCGGAGCTGGTCGGGTCGTAATAGGTCGCCCGCACCACGCTGGCGCCGGTTTGCTCGGAGGCAACTCGCGCCGATGCCACCACCAGCTCACCGAATCCGGAGGAGGGCGCCAGCGCGCCAATCTTAGAATGTCCCCTTGCGACGGCGAATCGGACAACCCGGCGGACCTGCTGATCGGGGAGAAACCCGAAGACATAAACCCCGTTGCCCGCGATCTGGCGGTTGTTCGAGAAGCTCACGATGCTCACCCCCGCGGCCGAGGCGATGGGGCGGGCCGCCTGGGCCGACGCGCCGAACAGGGGCCCGAGGATCAGGCGCGCACCATCGGCCACGGCGAGCCGGGCAGCGTCCTCGGCGCCGGCCGTGGTCCCCTGGGTATCGAAAATCAGAACCTCGAGATCATCCTGGGCGGTCTCGAACAGGGCCATCTGCGCCGCCTCCAGAAGCGCGCGGCCAATGGAAGCCCCGCGTCCGGTCAAGGGAAGCAGCAGGGCGAGTCGGCGTTCCTGGACCTTGGGCGCCGGTGCGACAACCGGTCCGGCGGGTGCGATCAAATTGAGCTTGCCGGGCCGCAAGGCCGGTCCCGTCGACCGAACGGGCGGAACGTCCTGCGCCGATGGAACCGGTGTGTTCACCGGCGCCGTTGCGGTTTGCCCTGGAGGTGCCCCCGCTGTATTCCCAGCGCCGGTATTCGGCGCCGTCTGGCATCCCCACGTCACCGCAGCAAGGAGCAGGACAGCACCCCACCTCATCCGGTCTCCGAATTTCTCCGCGATCACTCTCAATCTCCCAACCGCGTCACGCTCCTGCGAAAGCTAATCAAGCTGACGGCGGCAGTAAACCGGGCCAAGATGGCAAGAGTGTGGCCATCGACACCAGGAGTATCATTCACGTCATGCAGACGCCCGCTTTTCACGCGCATCCGGCGAATGACTCGCGCCTTGCCGGCCTGCGTGAACATCTCGGGCGCCGACCATGAAATCGGCGCGGGCAAATCGCCAGATGGCGTATGAGCAGGGCCGGCTCGCCGAGAAGCTCTGCGCCTGGGTTTTGCGGATCAAGGGCTATGGCATTCTCGAGATCGGTTACCGGACCCGGGTTGGAGAGATAGATGTTCTCGCGACACGCGGAGGCCGCCTCGTGGCTGTCGAGGTGAAAACCCGCGCCACGCGGGCCGCCGCAATCGAATCGATCGGCTGGCGCCAAAGACGGCGAATCGAGCGGGCTTTGCTCTGGTACATGCGCGCGAACCCTCAACATGGCACCAACGGCGTGCGGTTCGATGTCTTCGTGGTGGCGCCGTGGCGGCTTCCGTCTCATATTGAGAATGCATGGCAAGGCAATGAGTAGATTTTTGCCCCGATCGCCCTTATGCAGATATCCACCGGCTCGTCAGGGAGAAACCGCATGAATGCCGATCGTCCGAGACCCATCCTTGCCACGGCGGCCATGGCCTGTCTCGTGATGCTGGGCCTCGCGGGATGCGATCCGACCGGGGCGGCGATCGGCGCCGGCGCACAGGTCGCCACGGCAAGCCAAACCGATAAGGGGATCAAGGCCGCGGCGACGGACCTGCGGATCCGCACCGAGATCAACCACTATCTGTTTCAGAAGAATGTCGAGCTGTTCAGCGCTGTTTCGCTGTCGGTCGAAAGCGCCCGGGTGCTGCTGACAGGTTCCGTTGAAAATCCGCAAGACCGGATAGAGGCCACCCGATTGGCCTGGCAGGCCGAGGGGGTGCGCGAGGTCATCAATGAAATCCAGGTCCGTAACAGCGCCGGGATCACCGACCGGGCCCAGGACATTCTGATCAACAAACGCCTGCAAGGCACACTGTTGTTCGACAAGGATATTAAATCGATCAATTTCCAAACCGACACGGTCAACGGTGTGGTTTACGTCTTCGGCGTCGCCCGTAGCCAATCCGAGTTGAACCGGGTGATCAACCATGCTCGGAACATCGAATATGTCACGAACGTCGTGAGTTACGTGACATTGTCGAAGCCCTGATGCCGGCCGGGCCTGAATTCAACGAATCGGGACCCGCGGACATTCTGCGGGAAGCGGCGCGTCTGGGTGACGAGCCACTGGATATCGCGGAGGTCGCCCTCGCCTTCGCGGCCCTGGACAGGGTCGGCGTCCCCCTCGGCCGATACCGCCGGGATCTTGGGGAGATGGTGGATGCGGTGGCGGCACGCGTATCGGCGCTCAGCGCCGGTGGAACAGCCGAACAGCAGGCCGAATGCCTTGCCCGGGTTTTGGCCGAGGACTATTCCTTCAAGGGCGACGGCTCGACCTATGACGATCCGCAGAACGCGAACCTCATGCGGGTCATCGACCGCCGCAAGGGCCTGCCGGTTGCGCTCGGGATTCTCTATATGCACGCCGCCAGGGGCCAGGATTGGTGGGCGGAGGGCCTGAACTTTCCAAATCACTTTCTGATCCGCGTCAGGATCGGCGGCGACCAGGTGATTCTCGATCCGTTTCATGAAGGCCGGACAATGGACGCGCCGTCCCTGCGGGCGCTGATCCGCGACATGAGCAACGGCAAGGCGGAGCTATCGCCTGAAGCCACGCAGGCGGTGTCCGACCGTCAGGTTCTGTTGCGCCTGCAAAACAACATCAAACTGAGATTGTATCGGAACGAGCGGTTTTCCGAAGCCCTCGGCATTTTGGAGCGCATGCGCCTGCTCGCTCCCGATCTGCCGGATTTGCAGCGCGAGGCAGGAATGGTGAACGCGCGCCTGGGCAATCTCGGTGCGGCGATCGCCTTGCTGCGGGATTTTCTGGAAACCGGCGGCGGCGGCAGCGCCGCGCGGCACGAAGCCGCGCGGGTTCTGATGGATCTGGAGAAGCGTCTGAATTGATCCGGTGCAAATCGACGCGGTCGACGGAAGCGGGGATTGAATCCCGCGACCGTCCCGCGCATGATCCGCTCGCATTCGGCCAAACACACACCGGTTTCGATCGCCTCGGGACCTCACAACCAGTTTTTGGAGCATCACCGCATGGGCCTCACCGTCGCCATCCAAATGGACCCGATCGAACCCATAGACATCAACGGTGACAGCAGTTTCGCCCTGGCTCTCGAAGCGCAGAAGCGCGGCTACGATCTGCTGCATTATCTGCCGCGGCATCTATCCTTCAAGGATCGTCGGGTCACCGCCAAGGCGCGACCGCTATCGGTGCGGCGGGTGAAAGGGGATCACTTCACTCTCGGCGAAACCAGGGTGATCGACCTTGCGAGCGAGGCGAATGTGGTGCTGATGCGCCAGGATCCTCCGTTCGACATGTCCTATATAACCGCCACCCATATTTTGGAGCACATCCACCCGAAGACGCTTGTCGTCAATGACCCCGCCCATGTCCGGAACGCGCCGGAAAAGCTCTTCGTCACGCATTTCGACGGCCTCATGCCGCCGACCCTGATCACCAATGACGGCGAGGAGGTGCACGCCTTCCGCAACGAACACAAGGACATCATCGTCAAGCCGCTGTTCGGCAATGGCGGCGCCGGCGTCTTCCATGTGAAGCCGGGTGACGAAAATCTGAACTCCCTGCTGGAAATGTTCACCAATTTCTATCGCGAGCCGATTATCGCACAGCGCTATCTGCCGGAGGTCCGCCAAGGCGACAAGCGGGTGATCCTGGTCGACGGCAAGGCGGTCGGGGCGATAAACAGGGTGCCCGCCGAGGGCGAGGCGCGCTCGAACATGCATGTCGGCGGCACGCCCCTGAAATGCGAGATGACGAAACGCGACCATGAGATCTGCGAGGCGATCGGCCCGGCTCTCAAGGAACGGGGGCTGATTTTCGTCGGCATCGACGTCATCGGAAACTATCTGACCGAGATCAACGTGACCTCGCCCACCGGCATCCAGGAACTGGGCCGCTTCGATGGGATCAATGTCGAGGCCATGATCTGGGACGCCATCGAATCCCGGCTATAGGCCATCTCAGTTCGAACAACCCAAACGATGCGCAAGTTCCGTAGAGCGGGCGGTCAGGGCAGGGATAAACCGGGGTTCCAGATCCGGAAACAGGCGCAATCCGGAGCGCCGCTCCAGATCGGCAATTGTGATTCGATAGGGCAATGCGCAGTAATCCGCGGATCCGGGCGTGGTCTGATCCATCACGAAAGCGGTGGCTTCCAGTCCTTCTGTACCGGTGATCGCGACGACCTTCCAATAACCGCTGGGAATTCTGTGTGCTTCGTCGGCGTTGGGCAGACCCGGCATGGGTCGTTCAAAAAGAGGCCCGGTCAGCACGTGAACGCCTTGCGTCCCGGATGAGGTGGCGAGGCGTCGGATTGCGGCCTCAAGCCGCGCCCAGGGCCCTCGGTTGAGCGCGCTTGCCTGCGGCGTCACGTTGGACAGGTAGTTCGTCGAACGCCAGTCGGCGGCGCCGGCGAAACTCGCGAGCGGCGCCATGTGACCGCGGTCGACCCCAAGCGCCCGGTTGGCGCCTCGATAATCTTCCGGTTCCAAAGTTTCACTTTCAGGCAGCCGCGGGTCGGCCCGCCAGCCCCGCGTACGCGTCGGGCCAAAATGGCGCGGGGCAACGATATAGGCAGCCCAATCGGCGAATTTCGTCGCGCCGTTATTGCTGAATATCAGAATGTCGCCGCTTATCACCCGGTTTCCCGACGGCGCTCCCAAAGGGCAACCCGCCAGACAAAGCGGTCGCGCGGGGGGCACCGAGGCCAGCACCGTGTCCCGGGCCTGCCCGCGTTCCTCGGCCCGGCTTATCGAGCCGTC
Source organism: Alphaproteobacteria bacterium (assembly GCA_038116915.1). Taxonomy (GTDB): domain Bacteria; phylum Pseudomonadota; class Alphaproteobacteria; order Thalassobaculales; family Thalassobaculaceae; genus JADHLJ01. The sequence goes on along the minus strand of JAYOEU010000086.1, from coordinate 9,448 downwards.
CGACAGCAACACCACACCGACTGCCATGACCGGAAGCAAAAGCCTCCAGCCTCGCCAGGCCGAAAACAGCGATCCCAGGCAGCGATTGCGCATAGGCAGTGAGTAACACGTTACTCACTGCTCTGAATAGTGAATTACTCATGGTTCTTTAATTTGAAGGATTTAGGCGCCTCTCCTTTTCCTATTAGGTGGCGACTCAAACGAAGCGTGGACCGCGATAGGCCAGCGCCTCGGCCACGTGACATCGCCGAACACTCTCCGCGCCATCCAGATCCGCGATGGTCCGCGCAACCCGAAGCACACGGTGGTAACCGCGTGCCGTAAGCGCCAGATGTTCCGCCGAGGTCTTCAGCAGGTTTCGGCCCGCCTGATCCGGCGCCGCGACGGTTTCAAGGATCTCTCCATCGGTTTCCAACCCTTGTAAGTCCCCTCCATCGGGACTTCACGGGCTAAGCCTTTCTCGACCAACCGCCACAAACAGGCACCGACGCGCTTGCGGATGAGAGACACGGCGCGGGCATCGTTCGGATCTAGCCCGCGCCCCTTGACCACTTCAACGGCGATCTCAAGCGATGTTATGGGCTCGGAAGCGTTGCGGAGCGCTCCTAGTACAAACCGCTGCATCTCGCCTCTGTAGGCCCCGTGACGGGCTGGGAACTGCTTTGGCTTGGCTAGAGCCAGGTCTTGGTCTGGTGCCAGCAGGTGAATGGTGTGGTCCAGGTGGTCGAGGTCAACGATCAGATCGTTAAGCGCTCGCTGGTGGTGTTCGATCTTGCCGGATATCTCGCGGCGCAATTCGAGCAGTCCTGAGACTGTGTTGGGGCGTTCCATGCGGTAAGTGTATGGAAATGCGGGTTAAGCCGGGAGGCTTCCGTTGGTGCGTTTGATACATAATTCCGGGAAACTCCGCGAGCTCATCCAGAAACAACACGCCGCGATGCGCGAGCGAAACCTCCCCCGGACGGGCTTGCGCGCCGCCACCGACCAGCGCGGGCATGCTGCTGGAATGATGCGGGTCGCGGAAGGGCCGCCGCCGGGAAATCCGGCCTTCGGTCAGCACCCCGGCGATCGACTGGATCATGCTGACCTCCAGCGCCTCGGATGCCTCCAAGGGCGGAAGGATGCCGGGAAGCCGGGCCGCGAGCATCGACTTTCCGGCGCCGGGCGGGCCCATCATCAGCAGATTGTGACCGCCCGCGGCGGCGACCTCGATGGCCAGTTTTGCCGATTCCTGGCCCTTGATGTCCCGAAGGTCGGGATAGCTCGGCTCATCGATGGCCAACGCGCTGGAGGGCGGGGTCAGGATCTGGGTTCCCTTGAAATGATTGATCAGCGCCATGAGGTCGCGGGCGCCAGGACCTCGACCCGGCCCGCCCAGGCGGCCTCAGGTCCCGAAGCGGCGGGGCAGATGATTCCGCGCCCGCGCGCCGACGCGCCGATCGCCGCCGGAAGAACCCCCGCCACCGGGGTGAGGCGGCCGTCCAAGGCCAGTTCCCCAAGCGCGCAGAAACCCGACAGATCCTCTTCGGAAATCACCCCCATCGCCGCCAGAATGCCGAGCGCGATCGGCAAATCGTAGTGGCTGCCTTCCTTGATGACGTCCGCCGGCGCCAGATTGACGGTGATCCGCTGGGGCGGAAACGCCAGGCCCAAGGATGCGAGAGCGGAGCGGACCCGGTCCTTGCTTTCATCGACCGCCTTGGCCGGCAATCCGACGATATTCACCGCCGGCATCGTGTTGGCGATATGAACCTGAACATCGATCTCAAGGGTGTCGATACCCCTGAACGCGACCGTATTGACCCTGGCGACCATGCGACGCTCTCCCGGCGATCCATCCACTGACGTTATGGACGGCCGAGAGCGGTTTTTTAGGAGCCCGGCGGTTTTCCGGGATAGGAATCGGGGTTCTTAGGCCTTTGCCGGCTTCATTCCACGGGCATCGGCGAAGGAGCCGGCCGCGAGGGTGACCTCGTCCAGGGACGCGGAGGTCAAGTCGGCATGGTCGAACACCGTGTTCTCCAAAAGCGCGCCGGCGAAATCGGCTTTCTGAAGATTAGCGCCGACCAGCTTGGCGCCGCGCAGATCGGTCGGCCACTCCCTCAAAACCTCAAGGGTACGCGGGCGCAGGATCGCGATCCGCGAGAGCCGCGCCGAGGTCAGCGAAGCGCCCGAGAGATCGGCGTTCTTGAAATTCGCTCCCCGCAGATCCGAGCGCGAGAGATCGGCTTTCTGCAGATTGCAGGAACCGAAATTGGTGAACCGCAGCGTGCAGCCCCTGAGTTTTGTCCCTTCCAGACTGGCATTGGAAAGATCGGCGGCGCTGAGTTCAATGCCCGAGAGGTCGAGGCCGTTCAGGTTCTTGCCCCGCAGGTCCGCGCGCGCCTGACTTTCCGGACGAACTGATGAAGTTGAAATGCGAAATCAGCTCCCGCCGGATGTCATCGGGCATGTTGTCCATGCCTGCCGCGATCCGGCAATTGGAGATATCCGCATTGATCAGATTCGCGCCGTCGAGATTGCAGGACCGCAAATCAGCGCCATGCAGATCCACGTCTTCCAGCTTCGCCGAGCCGAGGTTCGCGCCCTGCAGGTTCGCGCCGGCCAGATTCGCGCCGATGAACGCGCATTTGGACAGGTCCGCGTGATGCAGGTTCGCGCCCTCGAGATTGGCTTCGAGAAATTTTGCGCCCGAGGCGATGGTGCCGGAAAGATTGGCCCCGCTCAGATCGGTCCGCACCAGGTTCGAGTCCGACAGATCGCTGTTTTGCAGGTCGGTGACCTGCTGGATCGAATGATAGACGTCCGTGAGCTCCATCGGGCGCATGTCGGCATCGGTCAGATCCGCGGCCATGAGCTTGCAGTTCGCCAGCGAGGCGCCTCGAAGATTGGCGCCGACGAGCTTGCTTGCCGAAAGATCGGCGTGACTCAACCGCACGGTCAGCATCTGGGCGTCGGAAAGATCGGCGCCGGCAAACACCGCGCGCTGCAGGTTGGCGCCGGCCAGCAGGGCTTGGCGCAAGTCGACGCCCGGAAGCTCCACGCCGCGCAAATCCTGATTGCGCAGATCCGCGATCTCTCCGCCAGGATACCGGCGCAAAAATGCCTCGTGCTTGGCGACAGCCTTGCTCAACCGGTCATTGGTGGCCTCATCGACCATTCATTGCCCCCTGGTGACGCCACCGCGTCGTCGAGCGCGTTGCGGGCCCCGTTTTCCGTCATCGGATCGGAACATCCCTTTTACGAGCCGCGAAAATTAGTCGCGGCAAGCCGACGCCCCGGAAGAATAGGCCTGCTATTAATTGTGTCAAGTTTCTCAATGAATTAGAGAAACTTTTAGGTATTTTGATCTAAATCGGGCGCGCCGGCTCGGCTATTCGGGAGGACGGCGGAGCATTCCACCCAGCCGGCGCCCACCCAGCACGTGTATATGAAGATGCGGAACCTCCTGGACGCCGTCGGGTCCGTTGTTGGCGATGGTCCGGAAGCCGGCCTCCTCAACGCCCATGATCCGCGCCACCTTCGCCACGGCCTGGATCAGCGCCGCCTGTTCCTCGGCGCTTGCCTCGGCGCCAAAGACCGCCATGTTCTCGTACGGGCCCTTCGGGATCACCAGCACATGGACCGGAGCCTGAGGATTGATGTCGTGAAAGGCGAGGACGTGTTCATCCTCGTAGACCGTCCGGTTCGGAATCTCGCCGCGCAGGATTCTGGCGAATATGTTCTGCGGATCATAGGCCACCGGTCATTCCTCCCCGACCGACGCGTCGCGTCGCCGGCCGGCCTTCTCCGTCAGTCCGGATGTTCCCGCGCGCCGCGACAACTCATCCCAAACCTCTTGCGGGTCCAGACCTGCATCCACCCAAAGCACCAGCAGATGATAGAGCAGGTCGGCGCTTTCCGCTGTCAGGCCGCGTTTTGAACCGGCCAGGGCCTCGACCACGGTTTCAACGGCTTCCTCACCCACCTTGCGGGCGATGACCGATGTTCCGCGCGCCAGCAGCTGCGCGGTGTAGGACGTATCCGCATCGCCGCCCTTGCGGCTTGAAACGGTTTTGAAGAGTTCATCGATGGCGTGGGTCATGAATGGGGCCTCACAGGAATGCCGGCGGCGGCCATCCGCTCCTTTGCGTCGCTGATGCGAAATTGGCCGAAGTGAAATACCGATGCCGCCAGAACCGCGGACGCGCCGCCCTCGGTAACCCCCTCGGCGAAATGATCAAGGGCACCGACGCCGCCGGATGCGATCACCGGCACGGAAACCGCATCCGAGATCGCCCGTGTCAGCGGCAGATCAAACCCGCTCTTGGTGCCGTCCCGGTCCATCGATGTCAGCAGAATCTCGCCCGCGCCATATTCGACCATCCGGCGGGCCCAAGCCACGGCGTCCAGCCCGGTCGCGTTCCGACCGCCATGGGTAAAGACCTCGAACCGGTTCGGGCCTACGCTCTTTGCGTCGACCGCCACAACGATGCATTGGGTTCCGAACTTACGTGCCGCCTCGCGCACGAATTCCGGGCGGTGTACGGCCGCGGTGTTGATCGACACCTTGTCGGCTCCGGCGAGCAGGAGCTTGCGAATATCGTCAACCGTCCGAACCCCGCCGCCCACGGTGAGCGGCATGAAGCATTGCTCCGCCGTTTTCGCCACAACGTCAAACAGCGTGTCGCGGTTGTCACTGCTGGCGGTGATATCCAGGAAGGTCAACTCGTCAGCGCCTTCGGCGTCATAAATACGCGCCTGTTCCACTGGGTCGCCGGCATCCACCAGATCAAGGAAATTGACCCCCTTCACTACCCGTCCGTCCTTGACGTCGAGACACGGGATGACTCGCACGGTCAGCATGGCGCGCCGGCTCTTGCGGCGGAGCCGAGAATTTTCAATCCCTCGGCGAGGTCAAGCCTTCCGTCATACAGGGAGCGGCCGCAGATCACCCCGGCGATACCGCTTTCCGCATGAGCCTGAAGCGCGATCAGATCCGCCGAGGACGATACCCCGCCGGACGCGATGACCGGCGTGGTGATCGACCGGGCAAGTGCGGCGGTCGCCTCGACATTGACGCCGACAAGAGCGCCGTCCCGATCGATATCGGTGAAAATAATCCCGGCGACGCCGCAATCCTCGAACCGCCGGGCCAGATCCAGCGCCGAGACGGTGGAGGTTTCGGCCCAGCCCTCCGCCGCCACCATGCCGCCGCGGGCGTCGATGCCGACCGATACCCGGCCCGGGAACAGACGGCAGGCGGAAATCACAAGGTCCGGGTTCCTGAGAGCGATGGTCCCGAGGATCACCCGGGCAATGCCGCGATCTAGCCAGCTCTCGATCCCCGCCATGTCCCGAATTCCGCCGCCGAGCTGCACCGGTATGCCGGCGGAAAGGATCGATTCGACCGCCGGTCCATTGACCGACCGTCCGGCAAATGCTCCGTCAAGATCGACGACATGGATCCACGCACAGCCGGCGTCACGGAAAGCAGCAGCCTGGGCACCGGGATCCGTGTTGTAGACCGTCGCGCTGTCCATTTCACCCTTCAGCAGCCGCACGCAGGCGCCCGCCTTGAGATCTATCGCCGGGAAGAGGATCACGAGGTCTTGCTCTCTTTAGCGGACTCGGAAATCAGGACCTTGTAATAGAAATGCCCGACAACATCGCGTCCGGCCACGCGGGCATAGTGTGGATGTGTGCCGAACCGGACATATCCCAAACGCTCGTATAGCCGGATTGCGGCGATCTGGGTTTCGCGCACATCGAGATTCAGGATCTGAAAACCGGATTTCCGGGCATGATCCTCCGCCGCTTCGATCAGTTTCGCGGACAGGCCGTGCCCACGCGCCCAAGGCGCGACGAAATTGGTCGTCAGGTTGCACGCGAAACTTTGCGCTTCATTGTTTCGGGTCGGGATCAGAATCTGGCACGAGCCGGCGATCACCCCGTCCAGGCGCCCAACCAGAAGATGACGCTCCGGTATCAGGATCACGCCGCGCCAATAGGCTTCGAGAACCTCCTGCTCCGGCGGACTTAGCCAGCCGAAGCCGCCGCCATCACGGATCGCTGCCTCTGCGGCATCACAAATATCATGAAGGTCCGCTGTGCTCAGGCTGTGCACGAGCTCAACACGAATCTCGGGTGGCGTGAAAGGCGGTGTGTCGGCGTTCATGACAGCCTCCTTCACGGTTTCCAGGCAAGGAAATTGCTGATAAGCCGCAATCCCGGCGCCTGGCTTTTCTCCGGATGAAACTGGGTCCCGACAATATTATCCCGGCCCACCATCGCCGTCACGGTCTGGCCGTGGTCCGTGGTCGCGAGAACCTCCTCCGGATCCTTGGCGGCCAAGTGATACCCGTGCACGAAATAGACGAACGCACCGCTCTCCAGCCCCTCCAGGATCGGGTGTCCGCCGCCGGTTACGGATAGCTGGTTCCAGCCCATATGAGGGATCTTGAGGCGCCGGCCCTCGGCATCGGGCGCGGGATCAAGAGGCTCGACCCGGCCCGCCACCCACCCGAGGCCTTGAGTGACCTCATGCTCGTGGCCACTATCCGCGATCAGCTGCATGCCCACGCATATCCCGAGGAACGGCTTGGCGGCCCGGACCACGCTGTCCTCCAACGCCTCGCGCATGCCATCAACCGCCTTGAGGCCGGCCATGCAATCCGCGAAGGCTCCGACGCCCGGCAACACGATGTGATCGGCGCCCAACACCGCTTCGGGATCGGAGGTTACAGTGACCTTGGGCGCGTGATCCAAGCTCCGCGCCGCAAAAGCGAAGGCTTTCTCCGCCGATCTCAGGTTCCCGGAACCATAGTCGATGATCGCGACGGTCATGGCGCCTTCACGCTCCAGCGCTTTCGGTCCCGCCCAGCGTTCCCTTGGTCGACGGCACCGAGCCCGCCATGCGCGGGTCGATGGTCACCGCCTGACGAAGCGCGCGCGCCAGCGCCTTGAAGCAGGACTCGATGATATGATGCGTGTTCTCGCCATAGATATTGCGGACATGTAGGGTAATGCCCGCGGACTGCGCGAAGGCTTGGAACCATTCCTTGAACAGCTCGGTATCCATGTCTCCGAGCTTGGCCATCGGCAGGGAGACGCTCCAAACCAGATACGGGCGCCCGGAAATATCCAGGGCGACTTCAGTCAGGGTTTCATCCATTGGGATTTTGGCCGAGCCGTACCGCGTGATTCCCGCCCGCGTGCCGAGCGCCTTGCGAACCGCCTCGCCGACCACATAGCCGGAATCCTCGGTGGTGTGGTGAAAGTCGATATGCAGGTCGCCCTCGGCCCGCAGCTTCAGATCAATCAGCGAATGCCGGGACAGTTGTTCCAACATATGATCGAGAAAACCGATCCCGGTGACGACATCGTATTTTCCGGTGCCGTCGAGGTTGACGTCGGCGCTAATCCGCGTCTCTTTTGTGACGCGTTCGATGGTCGCGGTGCGCTGGTCGCTCATGATCGTTTATCCCGTCGCTTCGGCGCGCTATGTACCAGGAAGAACCACGGCTGGCCAGCCCGGCCGGGGCGCTTGATATGAACGGGAAGCATCCCACATGTTCCGGACCGGCGGCCGGCGGAACGCGGAACAACAGTGACTGAATGGACGACCGATGAGCGAAAGCGGCTCCACATGGCACGGAACGACAATTCTATCGGTCCGCAAGAACGGCAAGGTCGTCGTCGCCGGTGACGGACAGGTGACCCTCGGAAACACCGTGATCAAAAGCCAGGCCCGCAAGGTCCGCAGGCTTTCGGGAGGATCGGTCATCGCCGGCTTCGCGGGCGCAACGGCGGATGCGTTCACCCTGTTCGAACGCCTTGAGGCCAAGCTGGAACAGCATCCCTCGCAGTTGACCCGGGCCTGCGTCGAACTCGCCAAGGACTGGCGGACCGACCGGTATCTGCGCCGGCTCGAGGCGATGATGGCGGTCGCGGACGCGGAAACCTCGCTCATTCTGTCCGGTACCGGCGACGTTCTGGAGCCCGAGGACGGCTTGATCGGAATCGGCTCCGGCGGCGCCTTCGCCCTGTCGGCCGCCCGGGCGCTGATCGACCGGGACGACATGGACAGCGAACAGATTGCCCGGCGCGCCATGAAGATCGCGGCCGATATCTGTATCTATACCAACGAGAACGTAACCATCGAGTCGCTCTGAGCGGCGCTTACCGGGAAACCTTCATGACCGCTTTCAGCCCCCGCGAGATCGTCTCGGAACTCGACCGCTTCATCGTCGGACAAACCGACGCGAAGCGCGCCGTCGCTATCGCGCTGCGCAACCGATGGCGCCGCCAGCAGCTTCCCGACGCGATCCGCGAGGAAGTTCAGCCGAAGAACATTCTGATGATCGGCCCGACGGGTGTCGGCAAGACCGAGATCGCCCGCAGGCTCGCCCGGCTGGCGGAAGCGCCGTTCATCAAGGTGGAGGCCACCAAGTTCACCGAGGTCGGCTATGTCGGGCGGGATGTCGAGCAGATCATCCGGGACCTGGTCGAGATCGCCATCACCATGGTGCGCGACAAGATGCGCAAGGACGTGAACGCGCAGGCCGAGCTGGCGGCGGAGAACCGGGTGATCACGGCGCTGGCCGGCGAAAACGCCCGCGAGGAAACCCGCCAGAAGTTCCGCAAAATGCTGCGCGAGGGCGAGCTTGCGGATAAGCAGATCGAGATCGAGACCGCCGATTCCGGCGGCGGCCTGCCGACCTTCGAAATCCCGGGCATGCCCGGCGCCCAGGTCGGCATGCTGAATCTTAATGACATGCTCGGCAAGGCCTTCGGCGGCAAGACCAAGATGCGCACCATGACGGTCGCCGAGTCCTATGACGTGCTGCTGGCCGAGGAAGCCGACAAGCTTTTGGACGAGGACCGCGTGGTCCGCCAGGCCATCGATGCGGTTGAGCAGAACGGGATCGTCTTTCTGGACGAGATCGACAAGATCTGCGCCCGCTCCGAGCGCCAAGGCGCCGATGTCTCGCGGGAAGGTGTTCAACGTGACCTCCTGCCGCTGATCGAGGGGACCACCGTCTCCACAAAACACGGCGCGGTCCGCACGGACTTCGTCCTGTTCATCGCCTCGGGCGCGTTTCATCTGGCCAAACCATCGGATCTCCTGCCGGAGCTTCAGGGCCGGCTACCGAACCGGGTCGAGCTGAAGGCCCTGACCCGCGATGATTTCAAACGTATCCTGACCGAACCGGAAAACAGCCTGATCACCCAGTACACCGCCCTGCTCGGCACCGAACAGGTGACCCTGGAATTCAAGGAAGATGCCATCGACGCGCTCGCCGATCTGACCGTCGAGGTGAACCGGAACGTGGAGAATATCGGCGCCCGGCGGTTGCACACGGTCTTGGAGAAACTGCTGGACGAAATCAGCTTCGGCGCCTCCGACCGCCCCGGCGAGACGGTTCTGATCGACGCCGACTATGTGAAGACCCATGTCGGCGATCTC
>JAYOEU010000085.1:16243-17764 GCA_038116915.1 Alphaproteobacteria bacterium | reverse complement strand
CCTATCACATCAATTCGGACAAGATCACCCGGACCATCGGATTCAAGCCGCGTCATACCGTCGAGGACGCGATTCGCGAGCTATGCATCGCCTTTAGGGAAGGCAAACTGCCGGGTAGTCTTGAGGATGACAAATATTTCAATGTTCAGCGAATGAAGGCACTGAACGCGGCATGACCATCCGACCGATCGCGATCGTCACAGGCGGTGCCGGTTTCATCGGCTCCCACATGGTGGATCTGCTGCTGGAACAGCGTTGCTCGGTTCGCGTCATCGACAATTTCACCGGGGGCCACGCGGCGAATCTCGCGCACCATGCGGAAAACCCGGACCTAACGGTAGACTACCGGGACATCCGGACACTTGACCCGGAGGACCCGGTCTTTTCGGACGTACGTTACATCTTCCATTTCGCCGGTATCGGCGACATCGTTCCGTCGATCGAGCGCCCTGTCGACTATATGGACGTCAATGTCCAGGGCACGGTCCGGATCCTCGAGGGCGCGCGGCGCGCGGGGATCGGAAAACTGGTCTATGCGGCATCGTCATCCTGCTACGGTCTTGCCGCGACGCCGACCACGGAAACTCACCCGATCGCCCCTCAATACCCTTACGCGCTCAGCAAGAATCAAGGCGAGCAGGCGGTATTTCACTGGCACCAGGTCTATGGATTGCCGGTCAATTCGGTGAGAATTTTCAATGCCTACGGCACGAGAGTGCGGACTACCGGCGCTTATGGCGCGGTATTCGGTGTGTTCCTGAGACAAAAGCTTGCCGGCAAGCCCTTCACGGTCGTCGGCGACGGCACCCAGACCCGGGACTTCCTCTATGTCACGGATGTGGCCCGCGCTTTTCTCGCCGCGGCCGAGACCGACAGGGTTGGGGAGATCTACAATATCGGCGCCGGAGATCCCAAACCGGTAAACCGGCTGGTGGAACTGATCGGCGGCCCCGTGACCTACGTGCCCAAACGCCCCGGCGAACCCGATTGCACCTGGGCGGATATCACCAAGATCCGCATGGAACTCGGATGGGAACCAAGGGTTTCTTTCGAAGACGGCGTAGCGATGATGATGGCCGACATCGAGCATTGGCGGGACGCGCCGCTCTGGGACCCCGCCTCGATTGCCGAAGCAACGCGTACCTGGTTCACCTATCTCGGCGGAAAAGCTTGAATGATCGATCTCAAGGAACTCTACGGCCACAAGATAAAGACCCCGGCACAGGTACGCGACGCGATTGGGCCGCGCCCGCGCGCCAAGGCGGCGATCATGTGTCATGGCGTGTTCGATGTGGTACATCCCGGCCATCTCAGGCACATGCTTTACGCCAAGTCGAAGGCCGATATCCTTATCGTCAGCCTGACCCGGGATGCGCATATCGAAAAAGGCCGGTTCCGGCCACATGTGCCCCAGGAGTTGCGCGCGTTGAACCTCGCGGCTTTCGAGATGGTCGACCATGTGATCATCGACGAGAACCGTGGAGAAGGTGACGTCGGCGCCTGCCGCCTTGAGATGCTTGG
>JAYOEU010000085.1:0-16233 GCA_038116915.1 Alphaproteobacteria bacterium | reverse complement strand
TGGCGAATATTGAACTGATTCAGCCGGATTTCTTCGCCAAGGGCTATGAATACGTCGCGGAGGGTCTGCCGCCAAAAACGCACGAGGAAATGAACCTCGTGCGCTCTTACGGCGGCGAGATGATCTTCACTCCAGGTGATCTGGTCTATTCCTCCAGCAATCTCATTAATCTGGCGCCGCCAAGCATCAAATACGACAAGCTTGCGACATTGCTGAGCTCGGAGAAGATCCTTTTTCAAGATATCCGCGACACGCTTGCCGCCTTGAAGGGAAAACGCGTCCATGTCGTCGGAGACACGATCGTCGACAGCTTCACGGAAACCACGGTCATCGGCGGCCAGACCAAAACCCCGACCATCAGTGTCCGCTACGACAGCCGGCGCGACTATGTCGGAGGTGCGGCCATCGTCGCCAAGCATCTCAAGGCGGCAGGCGCCGACGTCACCTTCTCCACGGTTCTGGGCGATGATGATCTCAAGGACTTCGTACTGAACGACCTGGACAAGGCCGAGGTTACGGTGCACGCGCATGTCGACGCGACCCGGCCCACGACCAACAAGAATGCCATCGTCGCGGACGGTTACCGGCTTCTGAAGATCGACACCTTGGACAACCGGCCGATCTCGGCCGAAGTGCTTGCCGATGTCTGTGACACTTTGGTCAACACTCCCGCGGACGCGGTGGTGTTCAGCGACTTCCGGCACGGCATCTTCAGCCGCGGGACCATACCGACCCTGATCGCCGCGATCCCGCCTAACACGTATCGGGTTGCCGACAGCCAGGTCGCCAGCCGTTGGGGCAACATCACTGAATTTCGCGACTTCGATCTGATCACGCCGAACGAGCGGGAAGCCCGGTTCAGCACCGGCGACCAGGATTCCCATATCAGGCCGTTGGCCTCACATCTTTACGATTTGGCGCGCTGCAAGACATTGATGCTTAAACTTGGCGACCGCGGCGTGCTGACCTGCCGGGATCCGGATCACTACGCGGTCGACGACGCGGTAATCATCGATAGCTTCGCCGACAATGTCCGCGATCCCGTCGGCGCCGGCGACGCGCTCCTGGCCTACGCAACGCTGTCAATGCTGGTGCGGAACGATGCGGTTACCGCGACGATTCTGGGCTCACTCGCCGCCGCCGTGGAATGTGAACATGACGGCAATGTGCCGGTGACACCGAAAGATGTTTTGGCCAAGATCAATACAGTGGAACAGATGGCGACTTTCAATTGACGTCACGCCGAAGGGTGGAGGGCATGCGGGTCGTAGTGGCCGGGCTCGGAATTCAGGGTCATAAGCGCCGCGCCATCGCTGGCGCCGAATGTGTCGCGACCGTCGATCCGGTCAATCCCGAGGCGGATTTCACGGAATTGGAATCAGTGCCGTTGCGGAACTATGATGCGGTGCTAGCCTGCACACCTGACGCTCCGAAGGTTGGCCTGATCGATTTCTGCATTGCCAACGGCAAGCATGTTCTGGTCGAAAAGCCGCTTTGGGCCGAGAACGATGGGGATTTGAAAGCCCTGGAGAACCGGGCCCAAGCCGCCGAGGTAATCGTCTACACCGCGTATAATCACCGCTTCGAGCCACATTTTCAGGCCATGCGCGACCTTATCCGGTCCGGACGGCTCGGCAGGCTCTATCATTGCCGCATGTTCTACGGTAACGGAACGGCGCGGCAGGTTCGCGACTCGGCATGGCGCGATCAAGGCGCAGGGGTTTTGCCGGACCTGGGCTCGCACCTGCTCGATACGGCGCGCTTCTGGTTCGGCTCTGTCTCGGACGATATTCACCTTGTCGCGGCCAATCGGTTCGAGAACCGCGCGCCCGACCATGTGATTCTGGCGGCGAATCTAGGCGAGCCGCGGTTGGAACTGGAAATGACCCTACTCTCCTGGCGCAATACCTTCAGTTGCGACCTTTTTGGTGAGAAAGGAAGTGCGCATATCGACTCCTTGTGCAAATGGGGCCCCACTCGTTTCACCATTCGCGACCGGATTTTGCCCAGCGGCAGACCACCGGAAGACTCGAGAACACTGACCCAACCAGACCCGACTTGGCAGGCCGAATATGCTCATTTCAAGTCGCTCTGTGCGGACAGCGCATCCACCGACTTGTCGGGCGACAGGTGGCTGCAGGGGACCTTCGCCCGTTTGGCGAACGAAATCCCGGCATCATGACCACAATCGGAATCGCCGGTCTCACTCATCTCGGCATCGTTTCCGGCGCCGGCCTAGCGAGCAAGGGATTTCGCATCATCGCCTGGGACCCGGATCCGGCGCGGGTTGAAAGATTGGACTCCGGAGACCCCGTCATCTCGGAACCGGATCTGACAGATCTGTTGGCGCGCCATCGCGAGCGGCTTACCTTCACCACTACTCTCGCCGATTTGGCCAAAGCGGATCTTGTCTACATCGCCACCGACGTTCCCACGGACGCCCGGGGCATCAGTCATCTAGATGGTATTCAGGCGCTGATCGACAACGTCATTTCAGTGCTGGGCTCCGCTGCCATCCTGACCATTCTGTGTCAGGTCCCGCCGGGCTTCACCCGTCGGCAGCGACTTTCCGGAGAGCGGCTGTTCTACCAGGTTGAAACCCTGATATTCGGTCGCGCCGTGGAACGAGCGTGCAACCCGGAGCGCTACATCATTGGCTGCGCTGATCCGCTGCGACCGCTTCCGCCAGTTCTCGCGGAGGCGCTTTCCACCAGCGATTGCCCAGTCCTTCCAATGCGATACGAAAGCGCCGAGCTCGCGAAGATCGCGATCAACTGCTTTCTGGTCGCTCAGGTCACCACCACCAATACCCTGGCAGAGATCTGCGAGGCCATCGGTGCCGACTGGTCCGAAATCGCGCCCGCCCTTCGGCTGGACAGGCGCATCGGACCGCACTCCTATCTTGTACCAGGGTTGGGCATAGCGGGCGGCAACCTCGAGCGGGATCTGGCCACCGTCTCCGCCATGTCCGCCGCGAACAGGACTGAAGCAGGCACCATCGACGCCTGGCGCGCCAACAGTGAATGGCGCAAGTCCTGGCTCATACGGCGCTTGGAAGAAGCGATGCCGAAGCTCCCGGTCGACCCGCTGATCGCGATCCTCGGGCTGGCGTACAAGGAAAACACGGACAGCACAAAGAATTCCCCGTCGATCGCGCTCTTGCGGAGATTGCAGGGCCGCCGGGTCCGCGCTTACGATCCCGTGGTTCCTCCGGATGCGGCGCCTTCGGGGGTCGAAGTCGTGACCTCGGCGAAGGAAGCGTGCGATGGCGCCCACGCGTTGATCATCGCTACACCATGGCCTGAATTCCGATTTCTCGATCTCGCAAGCATAGCGGAACGGATGCCGGGCCGGCTGTTGCTGGACCCATACGGAGTCCTTGCCGGCCAAGATCCGAAGGCGCTTAACTTCGAGTGGCAGCGTCTGGGCGTTGGTTCGTTGTAGCTCCAGACCGCAGTCAGCGAAGCGGGCCTTCTCCCAAGCTGTAAAAAGCCTGATGAAATTCTCACAGTGCTTGTTGCGATTCTGCTCGATCGCGCTTGCCTGTTCCGCCAAGCCGAATTTGCGAAACACCGATTCCAGAGGTGAAACCGTCATCCACTTCAATTTGTGTTCCCATTCCATTTTCGGGTGGAGTTTTTGTTCCACTTCGCGACGAGACGCGCGGATAGATCGTAGTATGGCGTCACGTCCGTTGCGGTCCTGGGCATGCTCATAGTCATAGGTTTGCTGTCGCCTTTGATGGACGATTGGGCTCAGGTCCGGAAAGCTGGGAAGATGTTTGTTCATATTCTCGAAAACCACCCAGACCTCCGCCAGAAAGTCCAAATACTTCGCCGGCCGGTCGCCGTTTTCCGCGGCGAAAAAGGTGCCGCCGTTCGTCTCCGCTTGCTTCAAGGCTCGATAGCCCAGCCCATTGCCGCCTTTCAAAAATGCCATGAGCGCGAGCTTGTAAAGCTTCAAGAGCGCCTCATCGGAGGAGTTACGCGACGCCAGGGTGAAGCCATTTGTGGACCTATAAAAATCTACTTCAGCCCCCAATGTTTGTCCGACACCGTGCATGCCTATTGTCATGCGTTCCGCCTCGTATTCCCCATAGGGTTCAATTTTGAATAACTCAAAGCCGACCTGCTTCAAAAAACCCATCGAGGTTTCCATCGTGGCCGCACCCTCATAGACCGGATGCGCCCACATTTCCGATCTGAGCCAAACCACGGAGTCCTGAAGGGTTCGCACCGCGCCTTGCAATATGTCGAATTCTGCTCCTTCGACATCAATCGAGAGGTAGTCGGGGGCGGGAGATTCTCCGCCCGGACCGCACAAATCGTCCAGCGCTACCACGTCAACGTCGACAACTCGCGCCGCAGCGTGGCTATCGCCCATGCGCATCTGTCCAAGATAGGTGGCCTTGTTGAAGTTTTGATATGCGGTATTAAACGGATAAAGGGAGCTCGCGAAGGCATCGTTGGCTATATTGAACGCGCGCTTCCCGCGTTCGGCCCCAAGGCAGTAAGGCAACAATGTCGCCTCGCCCACCTTGATCCTGTTCCGCAGATTGTCATTTAAGGCCGATTAATCCGCATCGTAGTAGTAGACCCTAAAGTCATCTCGAATCGGGCTCCTACTATCCAATGGCAACGGCACATTGCCGCGCGCGCCCACGTGATGATGGACAATCCGAAAATCCACGTTGGACTCCTGTACCAATGATCTCCGAACACCAATACCTTCCAATAGCGCCGGGAGGCGGACTTTTAATTTACCCCCGGCTGTTTTAAAAGCGCTTTCCCGGACGCCATGCGCCGGAATGGAACCCCCGAATGGATGGATGCACAAGCGGATGAACCGATGATCAAACACGGCAACACCCGTCCGACGGTACCGCAACGTGCCGTGATCATTGGCGCCCATGGCTTTATCGGCGCGGCGATCACCCGGCGTTTGAAGGCTCTCGGCGCTCCGGTTATCGCCCTCGGACGCTCCGAGGTAGATCTGCTGTCGGACACCGCCGCGGATCAGCTAGCGGGATATCTGCAAAAGGGCGATTCTCTGGTGCTTGTCTCGGCAAGGGCTCCGGTGAAAAACCACGCGATGCTGGTCGAGAATCTGTCCATGCTCGGGCCGATCATTGCCGCCACCCAGCTCACTCCTCCCGATCATCTGGTGTATATCAGCTCGGACGCGGTCTACCGCGACAGCATGCAACCACTTGACGAGACCTCTCCCGCCGATCCAGGTTCGCTGCACGGCGTCATGCATCGCGCCCGCGAACTTGTCCTGGAAACGGAAGTCGCTGGGCCGCTTGGAATTCCCCTGGCGATCCTGCGACCGACCCTGGTTTACGGAGCGCTTGATCCGCACAACGGTTACGGGCCGAACCGGTTCCGCCGTCTGGCCGAGACCGGCGCGGATATCGTGCTGTTCGGCGAGGGCGAGGAACGCCGGGATCATGTGGATGTAGACGATGTCGCAGAGCTCGCAACCCGCCTCGTCATGCATCGAAGCGAAGGCGTTCTGAACGCCGCAACCGGAACCGTGACCTCGTTCCGCGAGGTTGCCGAACAGGTGGTTGCGCTGTCGGGTCGGCAAGTGCCGATCAAAGGATCGCCAAGAATCGGCGCCATGCCGCATAACGGCTACCGCCCCTTCGATCCGTCGGAAACGGCGAGGGCATTTCCAGATTTTACCTACACCTCTCTTGAAGACGGCCTCGCACGGGCACGAGATGAGGCACGTCGAAACGAGAGGGGCGCAATCTGATGGGGACGCGCGTCAATCTGCTTCGCAGTCTGCCGACCTCAAAACGGAACCTTCAGGCCCGCAAGGACGGCAAATCAGCCGAGGTGATCCGGATCTCCAGCGAATTCGGCGAGATGTATTTCGATGGTCCGCGTGAATATGGCTATGGCGGCTACCGGTACGACGGGCGTTGGATACCGGTGGCGCGGGATATCATCGGTCATTTCGCCTTGAAGCCCGGCGACCGGGTCCTCGATATCGGCTGCGCCAAGGGATTCCTGGTTAAGGACCTGTTGACAGTCTGCCCCGGGCTTGAGGTCTTCGGGATCGATGTTTCCACCTATGCGCTGACCCATTGCGAGCCGGAGGTGATCGGCAGGCTGCATCGCGGTTCCGCCGACGATCTGCCGTTTCCCGACGGCAGTTTCAGCGCCGTCCTCTCCATCAATACGATCCACAATCTGGACCGCGCCGGATGCGTCACGGCATTGCGGGAAATGGAGCGTCTGGCGCCGGGACGCGGTTACCTGCGGGTTGATTCCTACAGCACGCCGGAGCAACGGGCCCTGTTCGAGGATTGGGTGTTGACCGCCCGCTTTCACGACTATCCGGACGGATGGCTGTCGGTCTTCGAGGAGGCCGGTTATACCGGGGACTACGACTGGACGATCCTGGAATAGCCGCTCCACCGTCACGGCTCGGCGGCGAACCGATCGATGATCTCGGACACATCAACAGGCCTGTATCCGAATTCGCGAATTGCGCGTTGTGAGGAAATCGAGAACGGCTGACGGTCACTTTCGACTATTGTCAAAGGCGAGATCGAGCCCGTCGCCACCTTCATCCTTTCCATCATCGCCAGCACCGGCATCGGCTCGCCGGCACCAATCGGAAACGCCCATGCGCCGGACCAGCCGCGCGAACAGAGGGCGACGATGAAAGCCGAAAGATCCTCCGCATGCACCACATTGTTGAACCGGAATCCGGGATTGGTAATGGCAACCGGGTCTCCGGCCAAAAATGCCGCCCGGCACCGGGAGAGCCAGTTGCTGTGCGCGTGGGAGCCGACGATACCCGGCAATCTCAAACTGATAGAGGAAAGCTCCGGCGCGGCGCGGCGCAGAGCTACCTCCGCGGCCACTTTGCTGGCGCCGTAGTCGGTCGGACGCACTGACGGCGTGGTCTCATCGACAACCGGAACATCGATTGTCCCGTAAACCGACAGCGTCGAGAAATTGATGATCCGCCGACACCCACCGGCCAGCGCGCCATCGATCAAGGCTTCGGTTGCACGCACGTTGTCGCGTTCGAAAACCCAAGCGGGGATCGCCGGATCTTCAAGTTTGCCGGCGGTATGGATAATGACGTCCTGGTCACCTGCCAAATCAGCGATACCGCCGGGTTGCGCGAGATCGACGAACCGCAGGTCTATCGATCCCGTTTTGGACGCAACCCAATCGGGCATGGCCTGCCCCGGTCGCGCACAGACCGTAACCCGAAATCCCGCAGCAAGAAGAGCCGGGCCGAGCGCCCTGGAAACGAAGGCGTTACCGCCCGTCAATAGGCACCTCACGGCTTTGTTCCCCAGTTGGTTGCCATGCTCAACGGGCCCGTCCGTATTTTTAACTCACTAGACCAAATCCCGGGCAAGACCCAGCGCTTTCGGTATGTTAAGCGAAAAGATGTTTCCGCTGGGCGTTAGTTATTGCCATTCGATCGGACGCTTGAGGTGAAGGCATGCGCGACAATCGCGTTATCGACGAGATGCAGGTCTGCAAGGCGCTGATCTTCGACAGGTCAGGGCGCTATCTCATGCAATTGCGCGACGACAAACCGACAATCGCCTATCCGGACCACTGGTGCCTTTTCGGCGGCGCCATCGAGACGGGCGAGGATGAACTGACGGGGATGCGCCGGGAGCTGCGCGAGGAACTTCGATTCGAACCGGGCCATTTGGCTCCGGCGCTTCGGTTCGAATACTCAATTCCCCAACATGGCGTGCCGATTCGCCGCGTCGCGGTTTTCGAAGCCGAAATTCCGGACACGGCGATCCCGGACCTGGTTCTGAATGAAGGCGCGGAGATGCGCTTCATGACCGTCCATGACCTGCTCCGCCAGGACAAGGTCGTGCCGTGGGACCTTTGCATGGTGATGATGCATGCCAACGTCCTGCCGAATCCGGAACTGCTGAGTTCCTCGCCCTCGCTCTAGAACTGATCGTTGAAACGATTCGAGCCGGGAACCTCAGGCCTTGGCGATCGACTTGATTTTCGCCCGGCGTTGACCGGAACGTTGCGCAATCTCGTTGTCCTGGGTCTCGATGGCGGTGCGCGCCAGGTCCTCGATCGAATCTCCAAAGGATTGATCAAGCTGCTCGTTGGCGATCCGGCGGTTCGAGGTAACGGTGCCATCCTCGTAGGTGACATTGAACATCATGAATGCCGGCGCCTTGCCGTTTGATTTCCGACGCGCCATTAAAAATTCCTTTTTTCGCAAGCCAACGGAGCCGGTTCTTATCCCGGCCCCTGTCATGGTGCCCTGTCATAGTGATAGATGGGCTCGAACTCAAGAGACGCCGGCCTGAACCATCGAGGCAAGATGGCAGGCCGCAACTCGTCTCGCGGTCACGCCGTGGCGGCCACCTTGAGATCCAGTTCCTCGATCATGGCATCCCGCATAGCAAATTTCTGGATCTTTCCGGTAACCGTCATCGGGAATTCGTCAACGAAGCGGATATAGCGCGGAATCTTGTAATGCGCGATCTGCCCCTGACAGAAGGCCCGGATCTCCTCCTCATCCGCGCTTTCACCGTCGGCAAGGCGGATCCAGGCGCATAGTTCCTCGACATAGCGCGGATCCGGAACCCCGAAGACCTGAACATCGCTGATCTTGGGATGGCGGTAGAGATACTCCTCGATTTCCCGCGGGTAGATATTCTCGCCGCCGCGTATCACCATGTCCTTGACTCGGCCGACGATATTGACGAAACCCTCACCGTCCATGGTGGCCAGATCGCCCGTATGCATCCAGCCGGCAATGTCGATCGACTCCGCTGTGCGTTCGGGATCCTCCCAGTAACCCTGCATGACGTTATAACCGCGCGCCAACAGCTCGCCGGTTGCGCCCGGCGGCACGATGCGGCCGTTTTCGTCGATCACCTTCGCCTCGACATGGGGAAACACCCGGCCCACGGTGGAAACCTGTTTCTCCATGGGATCGTCAGTCTCGCATATCGTGATCACCGGGCTGGTCTCGGTCATGCCGTAGCCGATGATCATCTCCGAGCAATGCATATCGGAGACAACCTTCTTCATCACCTCGATCGGACAGGGCGAGCCGGCCATGATCCCGGTGCGCAGCGAGGAAAGGTCGAACTCCTTGAAGCGGGGATGCGCCAGTTCGGCGATGAACATGGTCGGCACCCCGTGCAGGGCGGTGCAGCGCTCCTCGTGCACGGCTTCCAGAACCGACAGCGGCTCGAAGGCTTCGCCCGGATAGATCAGCGCTCCGCCATGGGTCAGGATCGCGATGTTGGAAAGCACCATGCCGAAGCAGTGATAAAGCGGCACCGGCACGCAGAGCCGGTCTTTCGGCGTGAATTTCAAAGCCTCGCCGGTGAAATAGCCGTTGTTCAGAATATTGAAATGGCTGAGCGTCGCGCCTTTCGGGAAGCCCGTGGTGCCGCTGGTGAACTGGATGTTGATCGCATCGTCGAACTGCAGCAGCCCCGCGAGCTCCCCGATCCGCTTGTGGTGCATGTCGTTGGCGAGACCGGCGATGTCGGTGAAATTGAAAAAGCCCTGCGCGGTATCCTTACCGATTTGAATGGCGCTCCTCAGATGCGGTAGCCGCTTGCATTTCAGAGCTCCGGGAGAGCACTTGTCGATCTCCGGCGCCAGTTCCCGCAGCATCGCCACATAGTCGCTGGACTTGAAGGTGCTGGCCAGGATCAGCGCCTTCGCGCCCACCTTGTTCAGCGCGTATTCCAGTTCCGAGACCCTGTAGGCCGGGTTGATGTTCACCAGAATGAGCCCGGCCTTGGCGGTCGCATATTGGGTGACCACCCATTCGGCGTTGTTCGGCGACCAGATGCCGATCCGGTCACCCGGCTCCAGCCCCAGCGCCAGCAGACCGGCGGCGAAGGCATCGACCTTCCGCTTCAGATCCGCGTAGGTCCACCGGACATTCTGGTGCCGGACGATCAGCGCGTCACGATCGCCCCATTTGGCGGCCGCCTTGTCGAAATTCTCGCCGAGGGTCTCGCCCAGCAGCGGTTTCACGCTGGCGCCATGCATGTAGCTCTGGTGAAGCATATCGGTTCCTCCCACCCGTTCTTGTCCGCCGGGTTCTTTTGCGATGGGTTTTAGCAAAGCCCGTCCCCCGACGCTATCGCCGTGCCGCACGCTCTCGCCGGCGTGATGCCCCGCGATTATCGCGTGTCTGGTTCCACCACCCGCGGCGACCGGCTACCATCGCTTCACCTTCCCTGCGAATGGAGCCGCGCGATGCTCGATGATCCGCCTCTTCTCACCGTCAAACGGCCGAGCCGCCGGCCGACCCAAGCTCAGATCGACGCCTTCAAGGGGGCCATGACCGGCAATGTCGCCGATTGCATGGGCGGACGCGGCGCCATGGCACACTTCATCAAGCCGCATGATCCTTCGATCGCGGTGACCTGTGGGCCGGCGCTCACCTGTTTCGCCTATCCCGCCGACAATCTCGGCGTCATTGCGGCCTTGCATCTGGCCCGGCCGGGCGACGTCATCGTCTGCGCCAACGATGCATATACGACAACCGCGCTGGTCGGGGATCTGGTCTGCGGAATGATGAAGAACAAGGGCGTGGCGGCGCTGGTAACCGACGGCATGATCCGCGATCAGATCGGGATCGAGCCGTGGAAACTCCCCCTGTTCCACCAGGGCGTGACCCCCAATTCGCCGGCCAAGACCGGGCCCGGAACCGTCGGCCTGCCGATCACCATCGGCGGGGTGACCGTGGAAACCGGCGACATGATCGTCTGCGACCGTGACGGCGTCGTGGTTGTCCCTTTTGACAGGATTGATGAGGTAGCCGCCCAACTGCCGAAACTGGTCGGCGCCGAGTCCGAGGTCGAGGCCAAGGTAAAGGCCGGGATGAGCGAACCCGGCTACATCGCCGGGATGCTCGCCTCCCCGCAAACCCGCTACGTGGACTGAGCCATGGCGGCAAAAGGAAAATCACGTCGCAACGAGGCGGTCGAATCCCGGCCCCTCGGCTACGCGCTCGGTGGGGAGATCCTCGGGGTCGATATGCGGGACCCGATCGATTTCGAGACCGTGGAGGCGATGCGCCGGGTCTGGCACGAGCAGCATGTGATCGTTCTGCGCGATCAATCGGCCTCGCCCGATGACATCCTGCGGTTTGCCCGTGGCTTCGGTGACCTGGACGACCATGCCCAGACGCCGTACTACCGCAAGGATGGCTATCCGGAACTGCTGGAAATCACGACCAAGCCCAAGGCAGGCAAGCCGTCGGAGACCCGCAATGTCGGCCGGAACTGGCATTCCGACTATGCCTACACGCCGAGGCCGGCGGCGGCCTCCATGCTGTATTGCGTCGAGCGGCCGCCGGTCGGCGGCGATACCATGTTCTGCAACATGGTGCGGGCCTATGAGACCCTGTCCGACACAATGCGCGGCATCGTCGACGGGCTGCATTCGGTCTATGATATCAGTCTCGTCGCCGGCTTTCATGAACGGAACCCGGACGAAGTGGCGGAAACCAAACGTTTGAACCCACCGATCGCTCATCCTGCGGTCAAGGTGCACCCCGAAAGCGGCAAGCGGGCCCTCTATGTGAGCGAGCGGGTCTCATATTTTCATGGAATGACACCAGCGGAAAGCCGCCCGCTGATCGATTTTCTCTGCGAGCACGCGACGGCGCCCGAGAATGTCTATCGCCATTCCTGGAGACCCGGCGACCTGGTGTGCTGGGACAACCGGACGACCATGCATGTGGCATTGACGGATTTCGACCAGACCCAGCCGCGTCTGATGCTGCGCGCCACCCTCGTCGGCGAACCGTCGGGCTTCCTGGTCAACTAGCCGGCGGTGGGTGATTACGCCGGGATGTTCCCGCGCAAGCCGGTCACCAGGTCGAAATAGTCGGGATCATCCGGCGCGATCAGCCCGTGGCGAATCAGGAAGTCGATGACCACCAGGCTGCAATTGAACTTGAAGGCATCAAGAGAGGTGCGGACGATCTCGGCCACCTCGGCGATCGGAAGGAGGCGGAAATCCTCCACTTCCCCGTCGAAGGGCGACGGCGCGAAATCCCGGGGCAGATCCAGGTCGTAGACATACATGGCATGCCGGCGCAATCCGTCCTCAACCGCCATGGTGTAGCTGATAAGACCCACCGGCCGGGCCTTGCGCGCCAAGGAAGCGGGGATATCGGCTTCTTCCTGGCATTCCTTGACGACATTTTCGGCGACCGAGATCGTGGCTGGCTGGCCGCCGGCGACGATATTGTCCAACTGTCCCGGAAAGGTGATCTTGGCGAGGGACCGCCGGGCGATCCACATGGAAAGATCCTTGCCGGAACCGACGGTACCGTTCAGATGAAATCCCGTGCTGATGATACCGAGAACGCTGGCGGCGGCCCGGTCGACCGTCATCAGGTGTGGGCCGCCAACCCGCTCCGCTACGGCATAAGGCTCATTGCGCGCCGCGTTGCAGAGCCCGGATTCGCGGAGCCCGGCCAACACCTCTTCCATTGCCGCCGAGCGCGCGGCGGGCGTGTCCAGCGACGGAACCATCGAGAGGCCCGAGGTGCCCGCCCCGAAGATCCCGGTGAATTCCCGCATGCGCTCGGCAACGGAAGGGAGCAGGAAGCCGGCACGCGCGCCAGCCACGTCCCATGGCACATAGTCGTTCAAGTCATGCGCGTTGCAGCGCCGGATATGCTCAAGATAGCGCATCGCCGGGTCCCCGGTTCGTTCCGCGAGACCCTGACGAGCAGCCGGACAACCGTCAACCGCGTTCGGCCTCAGGCATAGAGTTTTTCGCTGGTCAGCACGCTGCGGACCGACACCATGCCGCGCAGAGTAGCGGAGACATGCTCCACCTGCTGACGGCTGAGGCCGGTGACCTGAAGATCGATGGTCAGCGCCTGAGACCGGGTCAAATCGCCCTCGAGATCACTGTGCCAGCGGCTGGGGATCAAACCCCGCTTGGCGAACAGCTCAAGCACCCTCGGCATGACGCCGGGGTCGGCTTCGGCCTGAATCGAAAAACAGGCGGTCGCGCTGGCTTCGGAATTGGAAGGATAGGCGGCGGAAGAGGTGTTTGATGTCAGCAGATCTTGTCGCATTTCGGGACTACTCCGGTCCGGTCGGTCAAAAGGGAATCAGCAGCGCTCCGGCTCTCAAGGAGAACCGGGGTGCTAATTCGCCGACCGATGATCCGGCGGTATGGGAGGTCCCGTGACATGGCGCGCAATATAATTTCGCGGCGCTGGAGCCGTCAAGAAGAATTCCGGGTGGGTATCAGACCGACAGGGGAACGCGAATTCGATAGCCAAACGGACGCGGCGGAGCGACGATGCAGTCACAGTCCTTCCCCCCGAGAGCCTCCGTGACCGCCCCCACCAACGACGCCTCATCTTCGGACAACAGCGCGCCGCTTGTCGGCATGGGCCTGGCGCTGCTCGCGTTCCTGTTGTTCGCCTGCCTTAACGTGCTGACCAAGCACACGGCGGTCAGCTATTCGATGATCCAGATTCTGTGGTTCCGCTACCTTCTGTTCAGCGGATTCGGACTCGTCTGGTCGGCACGCAAACACAGGAAAGCCGTTTTCCGATCCCAGGTCCCGCTCCTGCAGACCGCGCGGACGATTCTCCTGGTTTCCGAAATAGGCCTTTACGTCTTCGCCTTCCGGCACCTGCCGCTCGCCGAGATCTCGGCGGTATCAGGAACCGGACCGATGGTTGTGACCGCGATGTCGGCCATCCTGCTTCGGGAAATCGTCGGCATCCGGCGCTGGCTCGCCGTAGTGGCGGGCTTCATCGGCGTGCTGATCATCGTGCAGCCGGGATACGCGGCCTTCAATCCCTGGATGCTGATCCCGCTCGGCGGCACCGTGCTGTGGTCGCTCTATCAGGTTTTGACCCGGCTGGTGTCGCAATACGACGACTCCGCGCGTACCACGATGTTTACCGGAACCATCGGGTTCGGTCTGCTCTGCATCGCCTTGCCGTTCTTCTGGGACCCGGTCGACGCCGAATGGCTGGTCAAGCTACTGCTGTTGGCGGCTTTCGGGGTCGCCGGGCACTCGGTGCTGATCAAGGCGCTCAGCCTTGCGCCGGCGAACCTGCTGCAACCGTTGAGCTATAGCGGAATGGTCTGGGCGGTGCTGTTCGGCTGGCTGTTCTTCGATGACATCCCGGCACCGGCGACGATCCTGGGGTCCGTTATCATCGTCGCCTCGGGCCTCTACACCTTGCATCGCCAGCGGGTCAGGAGCGGCGGATGAGCGGCATCGTCAAGCGGGCCGATCAAGGTTAGTCTTGCCCACATCTGCGCGCGGATCCGGAGGCGGACATGCATGTTGTCATTTTCGAGGTTGAACCCACCGAGGACGGACGGGCGACCTATCTTGAGATCGCCGGCAAGTTGCGTGCCGAGTTGGAGACCATCGACGGCTTCATCTCGATTGAGCGCTTCGAGAGTCTGGTCACTCCCGGCAAGGTCCTCTCGCTCTCAACCTGGCGCGACGAAGCCTCCATCCAACGCTGGCGCGAGCGCGAGACACACCGCGCGGCCCAGGATCGCGGCCGGGACGAGCTTTTCAAGCGCTACCGGATACGGGTTGCCGATGTCGTGCGCGACTATGAATTGGAAACCTCGCCTTGGCGGGGCTAACGGCCGCCGGGACCCTTCGAGACAGCCACTCTTCTGCTCATGACTGAACGCGACGATAACACGCTTGGCGGCCGGGTTCGGCGCTACGCGAAAGTGACGGGGGCCGTGGGCGGGCTTGCGGCCCGGGCCGCCGGCCAACGCTATCTCGGCCTCGATCTCGGGCGAGGGTCGATGCCGGCGGATCTGAAGGCGGCGCTCGGCGGTCTGAAAGGTCCGCTGATGAAGGTGGCGCAGATCCTGGCGACCATTCCCGACGCTCTGCCCCAGGAATATCTCGACGAGTTGCGCCAGCTTCAGGCCAACGCGCCGAGCATGGGACGGCTCTTCGTACGCCGGCGCATGACGACAGAGCTAGGCCGGGACTGGAAATCGAAATTCGCTGAATTCGAGGAGGAAGCGGTAGCCGCCGCCTCGCTCGGTCAGGTGCACCGGGCGATCCATCCGGACGGAAGGCCCCTTGCCTGCAAGCTGCAATATCCGGACATGGGGTCGATAGTAGAGGCGGATCTGAAGCA
Source organism: Alphaproteobacteria bacterium (assembly GCA_038116915.1). Taxonomy (GTDB): domain Bacteria; phylum Pseudomonadota; class Alphaproteobacteria; order Thalassobaculales; family Thalassobaculaceae; genus JADHLJ01. The sequence continues at coordinate 1,080 of JAYOEU010000085.1, read as the reverse complement.
GTTGCGGTTCGCGATTTCGATCTACGAACGCTACGACAAGGCGATCCAGGCATCGGAGATCTACAAGGAACTCGTCGCCCGCATGCGCGAGGAGCTGGACTACCGCCGCGAGGCGGCGCAGATGGCGCTCTATCGTCACATGCTGGAGGACGAGCCCGGCGCCCACGTGCCGGAAGCCATCGCCGAGCTTTCCACCGACCGGCTGTTGAGCATGACCTGGCTGGACGGTACGCCGCTTCTGGCCTTCATTGCCGAGCACGACGATATCGAGAGCCGGAACCGGGTCGCCCACAACATGTTCCGGGCCTGGTACGTGCCGTTCTACTGCTTCGGCGTGATCCACGGTGACCCGCATCTCGGCAACTACACGGTGCGCGAGGACGGCTCGGTCAATCTGATGGATTTCGGCTGCATACGAGTGTTCAAGCCGAGCTTTGTGAAAGGCGTCATCGATCTCTACCAAGCCTTGCGCGACGGCGACGAGGAACTCGCCGTCGAGGCCTATCGGATCTGGGGCTTTGAGAATCTAGACCGGGCGACCATCGAGGTGCTGAACCATTGGGCACGCTTCGTCTACGCCCCGTTGATGGAGGACCGCACCTGCCGGATTCAGGAAACCAACAGCGGCGTCTATGGCCGCGAGGTGGTCGAAAAAGTGCATGGCGAATTGCGGCGTCTGAACGGCGTGCGCCCGCCGCGCGAGTTCGTGCTGATGGACCGCGCGGCGATCGGTCTCGGATCGGTCTTCCTGCATCTGAAGGCCGAGGTGAACTGGTACCGCCTGTTCCACGACCTGATCGGGGATTTCGATCCGGACGCGCTTGCCGCGTGCCAGGCGGCGGCCCTCGCGGCGGCCGGCGTGCCCGAGGCGGAGTGATGCCGCTTTCTACTTTGTCCCAGAAGACCCTGACGTAACCGGCTGACGTTCTCTGTTTTCGTTGAAACGGGAAATCCTTTCCGTCGCCCTGGCGCAAGGCAGGGCCCAGCCTCGGTTGGTCAGCGTGGCGAACTCACCTTGGAACGGAACTAGAGCGGCTTGAAGAATATATGAATCGAGGGATTCCCAAAGCAGCAAACACA
>JAYOEU010000084.1:0-17776 GCA_038116915.1 Alphaproteobacteria bacterium | reverse complement strand
CTTTATCGAAGCTTCGCAGCGCGTAAACCAGATGGTCATCTGGGAAATCCGGGGTTAAAAATGCTTGTCGCGGAGGGCGTCTTGGACTTAGCTGCCTCGTCTGATCTCCTCTTCGGCGAGGGGGTTGACGCCCCTGATGTCTTTGGGAGGCGCGTGCTATTTTCCGCCCCGGACCATTCCTCGCCCCATTCTGTTTCGCAGCCCTTTTGTCGGTGTTTCCCTGCGCCGCGATGGCGGTTGCGCCGGTCGAGCCTATCCCGGCGTCCGGCATCGAATCGGATGCGGATCCTAAGAGCGGGCCGACGGCGTCGGTTCCGAACATTCTGACGGACTCGGATGCGGCCAGATATCGCCGGATCTTCGAATTGCAGGAAGACGGAAAGTGGGAAGCGGCGGAAAAAATCATCGAAACGCTTGAGGACCCCATCCTGCTCGGACATGTCCGGGCGCAGAAGTATCTGCACCCGACGAAATATCGCTCGCGCTATCCGGAACTGCATCGGTGGCTGCTGGAATTCGGGGATCATCCGCAGGCCTTCCGGATCCACAAGCTGGCCAAGGCGCGTCGGATCGACGGCTGGAAACCGACGCCGGTACCTGAAGGCGGAATTTTACTGGGTAATGGTCCGAATTCGGTGGCTAGCGGCCCGCCAGCCTATCAATCCCCACGGAGCCGTTCTGCCTCCGCGCAGCGCGAGGTGGCGGCGCTGAGGGAGCAAATCCGCAGATTGATCCGCAAGGGATGGCCGACCGGCGCCCATCGGATTCTGACCGGTTCCAGGGCGCGCGAGCTTCTGGATCCTACCGAAATCGCGTTGTCGCGTGCCGAAATCGCCCATGGCTATTTCGTTTTCGGCGTGGACGAAAGCGCGCTCGAGCTTGCCGAGGAAAGCCTTTCCGAATCGGTCGAAACCATTCCGACAGCCGCCTGGACAGCGGGGCTGTCGGCGTGGCGGTTGGGCCGGATCGATCAGGCCGGACGGCATTTCGAGACGCTCGCTGCCTGGCTGGAGGCCGGACCGGCTGCCCGGGCGGCGGGGGCATATTGGGCTTCGAGGGCCCATTTGGCGTCCCGAAGGCCGCGCGAGGCGACGAAATGGCTAACCCAGGCCGCGACCGTGCCAAGCACGTTTTACGGTCTTTTGGCGCGCCGGGCGCTGGGGGTCGAGATGCCGCTTGATTGGAGCCTGCCGAGGCTGACTGAGGGCATCATCGAACAGATCCTCGGGATTCCCGGCATGCGCCGGGGCTTTGCCTTGCTTGAGCTCGGAATGAAGCATGAGGCGGGACGCGAGTTTCGGCGGCTGTTTCCGACTCTGGATGAAACCTTGCGCCCGGTCGTGATGACCATCGCGGAACGTCATGGACTGCCGAGTTTGTCGATGCGGGCGGCGGGTGTCCTCAAGGCCGAGGGCCACCGGTCGTACTACGCCGCGCTGTTCCCATTTCCGAATTGGGAACTGCCCGGAGAGCTAGAGGTCGATCCGGCCCTGCTATTCGCGATCGCGCGACGCGAAAGCCAGTTCGACCCCATGGCTCAAAGCGGCAGAGGTGCCCGAGGGCTGATGCAGCTTATGCCCAGAACCGCCGCTTTTGTCGGGGAGGATCGATCCCTGCGCGGCCGCGAGGGTCGGGACGCCCTGTTCGATCCGACGGTCAATCTCGCCCTGGGTGACCGCTACATCCGGCACCTGATGGAAAATGACGGTGTCGGAGATGACCTGTTCAAGCTTCTCGCCGCCTACAACGCCGGGCCCGGGACGCTCCGCAAATGGGAGCGCGAGGTAAACTACAAGAACGATCCACTGCTGTTCATCGAGGCGATCCCTTCACCCGAGACCCGAAACTTCATCGAGGACGTCCTGCGGAACCTCTGGATGTACAGATTGCGGCGCGGTGAGCCGTCTCCCAGTCTGGATCTTGTCGCGTCGGGATCCTGGCCGCGCTATGAATCCGTCGATGGACAAGCGGCGCGAGGATACAAAGATGCCTGGAATAGATGAATCTAAGGATTTCGTTCCGGTAAATATCGCGGTGCTGACGGTCTCGGACACAAGAACTCTCGCCGATGACCGCTCCGGCGATACGTTGGTTTCACGTCTGGAAGGCGATGGCCATGTGCTGGCCGCGCGCGCGATCGTCAAGGACGAGATCGACTTGATCGCCGGACAGCTTCGGGTCTGGATCGCCGATCCCGGCGTCGATGTGGTGGTGTCCACCGGCGGAACCGGGGTTACCGGCCGCGATGTGACGCCGGAGGCCTTCAGAAAGGTTTTCGAAAAGGAGATCGAAGGGTTCGGGGAGCTGTTCCGGTGGCTCAGCTTCCAGAAAATCGGAACCTCAACGATCCAGTCCCGGGCCATTGCCGGTGTTGCCGGCGGCACGTATCTGTTCGCGTTGCCCGGATCGACCGGCGCCTGCAAGGACGCCTGGGACGACATCCTGAGAAATCAGCTCGATATTCGGTTCCGGCCCTGCAATTTCGTCGAGATCATGCCGCGTCTGCGTGAGCACGAACTGTTCGGCCGGGCGTCCTAGCGGCTTTCGCGCCGGGCTCTCAAATCGCCGGCATTGTCGACATCGCTCAGGGTTTCCACAAACGCGATTCTGGTCCCCTTCGGAAACCCGGCGATCGTATCGGCGAGCGCATGTTCGCTTGACCAGCGAACCGGACCGAAGCGGGGCGGCGCGCGTCTTCGCCGCATCCCGATCAGCCAAAACCCCCCGTCCTCGGCCGGGCCGAGGACCACATCCGCGCGGGCAAGGGCGCGGAACGCGGCGTCTATATGACGCGGCCGGACATCCGGGATGTCGCTTCCGATCAGAACCACCGGTCCCGGACCGGGCGCGTCTAGGGCGTGCTGCATCCGCCTGCCGAGATCGCCTTGCCGCTGTGCCTGCAAGAACCAGCCCGGTGGCCAGATCCCGGCATGAAGCGCGTTGTGCGGCGTCACGAACAAGTGCCGGCGGGTTCCCCGCATGCCGCCCAGGCGCCGGAGTAGGGTGGCGAGGTTCCGGCGATACCAGAACGTCGCCTGGACAATCCCGATCCCCTCGGCGAGCCGGCGCTTGACCGCGCCCACCCTCGGTTCGCGGGCGAAGACGATCAGATGTTTCCTCCAACCCATGCGGCTATCCGTATATCTTGACGATCCAGCGGGGCGGCACCCGCAGGAAGTAAAGCGTCAGGCAGCAGAAATTCCGCAGGATCCGCATCATATAGCCGGACCGGCGGTATTTTTCCGCCGACGTCACGGCCTTCACGTCGAACAAGGCGAGGCGGGACATGCCGATCCGGCGGATCATCTCCACGTCTTCCATCAGCGGCAGGGGTTTGAAGCCGCCGAGGCGCGAGTAGAAGCGGCGGTGGATCAGCAGTCCCTGGTCTCCGAACGGCAGGCCAAGCCAATTGTTGCGCAGCCGGACCATCCGCTCGAGCCGTCTCGCCGCCGGGCCGGGGTCATCCAGGGCGAAGGTGAATACGGCCGCGCGATCCCGATTGCGGTCATCGGAGGCGAACACCATCACCGTCGCGTCCCAGCCGCGGTCCAGCACCGTGTCGGCATGCAGAAACAATAGCCATTCCCCCTGCGCCACCTTGGCGCCGGCCATCATTTGTGGACCGCGTCCCCGTTCCGCCGATATTACCCGGGCGCCCAGATCCTCGGCACGCGCGCGGGTCGGGTCCGTCGAGCCGCCATCGGCAACGACGATATCGAGGTCAATTCCGCGCCGGTCCGCCATGGCGAGCGCGCCGATGGTGCCGGGTAAGGCGCCCGCTGCATTGAGGGTTGGGATGACGACGGAAAGATTGAGCCGGCGGGCCCTTTTCCGACCGTCGCCCCTGGCTTGATCGTAAGGTACCTCGCTTGCGTCGGGCGCCCCGCGACGCGCGCGCTCTCCGCGTCTCATGCGGCATCCTTCCGGCGACGGAGACGAATCGTGCTAAACATCGCTTCGGTTGCCCCACCGGGCCCAGTTGGATGCTTCGATGAGCACGTCAGTCGACCTTTCCCGCTTGTGCGCCTCGCTCAGAACCCGGCCGCTATTCTCGAATATCAGCGAGGATGATCTGGAACGCCTGCCGGATAAAGGCTTGGCCCATGATCATGTCCGGATCAAGGGTCTTCGTGTGCGGGGGCGCCGACCGCTGGTTCGATTGCCGAGATTGAGCCAGTTCGGGTTCGACCCCTCGCGCAACCTTGCCTATCAGGCTGCGTGTTTCGAACGGGCGAGCCAAAGCGGCCATGTTCCGTTTCTGATCGACCGGTTCGAACCGTCCGCGCGGTTGCCGATGGGAGCCCTCGTGGTTGCCGAGATAGAGGGCGGGCCGGTCGAGCTGCCGCGCGATCTGGCGGGCATGGCGGAATGTTTCGCGCGGGTTCATCTACTGCCCGTGCCGGCGCCCGAGGACCGTCCGCCCCTGGCCAATCACCCGGATCCGCTTCTCGGTGTGATGGGCTTCATTGAGGCTCAGGCGCCGTTCATCGAACAGTCCGCGCGCGACCCCGAGGTCGTCCGGCTCCTGCGGGAAGAGCTCGAATGGGCCCGTGCCTTCGCTTCGGAACGGGCAGGCGAGCATCCGCCGGCCCGGCTGTGTCTGACCGACACGCATCCCGGCAATTTCATGGCCGCGGGTGACGGAGGGGTGCATTTCACCGATCTCGAAAAAGCGCTCTATGGATCCGTCGCGGTGGATCTCGGACATGCGACGGTTCTCACGTCCACGCTTTGGGATGTCGATGTGCAGGCGATTCTGAGCGCCGCCGAAGTGGAGGGCTTTTATGCCTCCTATTTGGGATTTCTACCGGTCGAGATGGCGGATCGCCTGCGACCGTGGCTGCTCCCCATGCGGCGGCTCGCCTGGCTGCGGTCGACCACTTGGAGCTGCAAATGGTACGCTGAACGCCATGCCGCCCAGACCGAGGAGACCGGTTTGCGGGCACGGGTCAGAGAGCATGTGGGCAGGCGGCTTGCCGCGTTTGTCGAGTTGGAAACCGTCACCAGGGTCCGCAAGGAGTGGATCGGTGCCGATCGGCTGAGACTCATGTGATTCTGTCGGGAGAGAATGATGACGGGCAATGTGATCAACCTGCGCACCGCACGAAAGCGAAAGGCGAGGGACGAGGCGGACCGCAAGGCCTCGGAAAACAGGGTTCGTTTCGGCCGTGCCAAGGCTGAAAAACAACTGGCGGACAAAGAAAGCAAGGCTGCCCGCCGGCATCTGGACGAACATCGCCTGGATCGCCCGAACGACGAATGATTCTCTGCCCGGCCGAAACGCCGGGCGCATCTCGATACGAATGTTCTTGATTTGTTCTAAATCGGCGATAGAGTGGGGTTATGACGACGGATCCCACCCTGAACAGCGATGCCTTCATCGCCTCTCAAGCCGCCCCGAGAAAGGGAAGAGGAGCTGTATCCAGCGCCACGGGCCGGTTCGAACGGGAGATCAGGATCGCCGTCGACGACGATTGGCCGGGCGACCGGGAAGAGCCGGCGCCACTGCGCACGACCGTCGGTGAGGATACCAGCCGCACAGTCATCACCCGCAACAACTCGCCGGATATCCCCTTCGATCGCTCGATCAATCCTTATCGCGGGTGCGAGCATGGCTGCATCTACTGCTTTGCGCGCCCGAGCCATGCCTATCTCGGTCTGTCTCCGGGGCTTGATTTCGAGACCAAACTATTCGCGAAACCGGATGCGCCGGCGTTGCTGGAAAAGGAGCTTCGCAAGCCCGGTTACGCGGTCGCGCCGATCGCCTTTGGAACCAACACCGATCCTTATCAGCCGGTCGAGAAGCACAGGAGGATCACGCGCGGATTGTTGGAGGTTCTTGATCGAACCAGCCATCCGGTGACCATCGTCACCAAGTCCTCTCTCATTCTTCGTGATCTCGACATTCTTGCCTCCATGGCGCGCCGGAACCTGTGTTCGGTGGCGATCAGCATCACGACCTTGGACCGGAACCTGGCGCGGGTGATGGAGCCGCGAGCGACCACGCCGGCCCGCCGGGTCGAGGCGGTACGCCTGCTGACCGCCGCCGGGGTTCCGGTCCAGGTGCTGGCCGCTCCGATCATTCCGGCGATCAATGACCACGAGATCGAGCCGATCCTCGAGATCGCGGCCGAGGCGGGCGCCCTGGGTGCCGGTTATGTGCTGCTACGGCTTCCGCTGGAGATCAAGGAACTCTTCGCGGAGTGGCTTGACCTGAATTTTCCGGACCGCGCGCGGCGGGTTCTCTCGCTGGTCCGCCAGACCAGGGGCGGTGCTCTTTACCGGGCGGCCTGGGGCGAGCGGCAGCGCGGGACCGGACCCTTCGCCGATCTGATAGCCCAGCGGTTCGCCAAGGCAAAGCGACGGCTCGGGCTGGATCAGAAAGTGCGTGGATCGACGCTTGATTGCGGATCCTTCGTGCCGCCGACCGCGGCCGGCGATCAGTTGTCCCTGCTATGAGATGCCGGATCAGACGAAGGCCAGCGCGAGCGAGGCAACGAGAAGCAGGGCCATGGCGATATTGAAGACGCGGACCGCGCGGGGCGTTGAAAGCATGCGGCCGATGCCGGTGCCGATCAGAGTCCAAAAGCCGACGGACGGGAGGCATGCCGCGATGAAGATCAGACCCATGATCAGGAGGCTCGGGGCAAGCGGAGCATCGCGCGGCGCGTAGGTGCCGAGCGCGCCGACGGCGATCAACCAGGCTTTGGGATTGAGCCACTGAAAGGCGGCCGCCTCGAGAAACCTCATCGGCCGAGGCGGCGCGGCGCCGACTTCGACGTCGCCGGCGCGAGCGATCCGCCACGCCAGAACCAGAAGATAGAGTGATCCCGCGATCCGAAGCGCGGTCTGGATCTCGGGATGGGCGACGAGGACGGCGCCGATGCCAAGTCCGACGCCCAACAGCATCACCGGGAATCCCAACGCCACGCCGAACATGTGCGTCAGGGTCCTCCGGAAGCCGAAATTGGCGCCGGACGCCGCGACCATGACATTGTTGGGACCCGGCGATGCGGACATCGAAAGAGCGAAAAACGCAAAAGCGATGATCCAAGGGTCCATGCGCGCGGTCAGTTCCAGTGTGGAATTTGGAAAGTCGAATGGTCGATCGGAATTGTCAATCATAACAATGTCATGGTGACATTTCCTCGGTCGCTGGTCTAAGCTGGCGCCACGATCCCAAGGATTTCTTAAGATTTTCTTTTAAAAGTCGAACAAAAATCGTTGCTTTTCAGGGACTACCGTCAACATCTTGAAAGGACGAATTAGACCTACAGGGTAGGGTCGTTGGTCATATCCAATCTTATAAGGCCTTGTTTTTTAGCGTATATTGTTGGTATAGCCTTACCGACATACTATATCTGGAATTGAAGTTACATGCCGGATTTCGCCATCGAAGACAGTCTGGCGCTCGGCCCGGCCGCGATCATCGCCGGCATGGACGAGGTTGGCCGCGGCCCGCTGGCAGGACCGGTTGCCGCGGCCGCCGTGGTACTCGATCGAACCGCGCCCCTGGAGGCGCTTTCCCGGCAGATCGACGATTCCAAAAGGCTGACGGCGGACCGACGCGAAGCACTGATCCCGGACATCAAGGCGGTGTCCGTCAATGCCGTCGGCTGGGCGGACCGCGAGGAGATCGACCGGCTCAACATCCTCGGCGCGACGATGCTCGCAATGCGGCGTGCGGTCGATGGACTGGTCCAGCGGATCGGTAAGTTGCCGGATTTTGCTTTGGTGGATGGTAATCGCGACCCCGGCCTCGCCTGTCCGGCGCGAACCGTCGTCAAGGGCGATGCCCGGTCCCTCTCCATCGCCGCCGCCTCGATCATCGCCAAGGTGGCGCGGGACGCGGTGATGGCGGACCTTGCCCGCCGCCATCCCGGATACGGCTGGGAGCGCAACGCTGGTTACGGCACCCGCGAGCATCTCGATGCGCTGAACCGGCTCGGTCCGACGCCGGAGCACCGCCGGAGTTTCGCGCCGGTTCGCGCCGCGCTCGAAAAATTTGGCGGACCGATTTGACACAAGACCGGCAAATTCCGCGATTCCATACCACTATATCTTGTGAGTATTCTTTGGATTTCGCCTATAACTCATTGAGTCCATTGCATGAATCCACGCTCAGGCCTTGACCGCGAGTCCCGGCTGCGGGAATATCCGCGTCCTGACCTTGGCACGGACAGTGGAAATGCATATTGAACCTTCAAGCGCCGACAACAGAATTGTCGTCGGTGACTGCGCGCGGATCATGGCCGGATTGCCGGCGGAATCGGTGGATCTGATCTTCGCCGACCCTCCCTATAACCTCCAGTTGTCGGGCGATCTGATGCGGCCCAACAACACCAAGGTCGATGGGGTCGACGATGATTGGGACCGTTTCGAGGATTTCGCCGCCTATGATGCCTTTACCCGCGACTGGCTCGCGGCGTGCCGCCGGGTATTGAAGCCGGATGGCTCGCTCTGGGTCATCGGCAGCTATCACAACATCTTCCGGGTGGGCGCGGCGCTTCAGGATCTCGGCTTCTGGATCCTGAACGACGTGATCTGGCGCAAGACCAATCCGATGCCGAATTTCCGCGGCCGCCGGTTCACCAACGCGCATGAGACCCTGATCTGGTGCTCGAAAAGCCAGGACGCCAAGCGTTACACGTTCAATTACGACGCCATGAAGTCGCTGAACGAGGGGCTGCAGATGCGCAGCGACTGGCTGTTGCCGCTCTGCACCGGGGCGGAGCGGCTGAAGGTCGACGGGCAGAAGGCGCACCCGACCCAGAAGCCCGAAAGCCTGGTGTCGCGGGTCATTCTGGCGACGTCTCGGCCGGGGGATCTGGTGCTTGACCCGTTTCTCGGTTCCGGCACGACCGCGGCCGTGGCCAAGCGGTTCGCTCGCCGGTTCATCGGGATCGAACGGGACGCGGCCTACGCTGATCTCGCCCGAGCCAGGATCGATGCGGTTGAGCCTCTGACCGATCCCGAGGTTCTGGAGATCGAGAGCCGGCGCAATGCACCCCGGATACCGTTCGGCAGCCTGCTGGACCGGGGATTGGTGCGTCCGGGCGAGGTGATGTTCGATGTCCGCCGCCGCTGGCACGCCAAGGTGCGGGCCGACGGCACCGTGATCTCGGACAAGGCCAAGGGCTCCATCCATTCGGTCGGCGCGGCGGTTCAGGGGGCCTCGGCGTGCAACGGCTGGACCTTCTGGCACGTGGAGCGCCGGGGCAGCACTATCCCGATCGATGTGTTCAGGCAGAAGGTTCGGGCCGAAATGGCCAACTAGCGAGCCCGGTTCACCCGAACCAAGGCGAGCAAGGCCATCCCGACGATCCAGAAGACCAGAATAGTCGCCATGCCGGCTCGCTGGCTTTCGAACTGCGCCGTCGTGATGCCGAACAGGAGTGGGCCGAGGAAGCTGGTGGATTTTCCGGACAAGGCATAGAGACCGAACATCTCAGCCCGCGCCTCCGGCGGCGAGAGCCGCGCCATCAGGCCTCGGCTCGCGGACTGGACCGGTCCGATGAACAGGCTGAGACTGAGGCCGAAAACCCAGAACCATTTGGCTTCGCTCACAACCAGCACCAATGTGCCGAACCCGATCAGGCCGATCAGGGAGAGCATGATGGTGGGCTTGGCGCCGGCCCTGTCCTCGAGCCAGGCAAAGGCGAAGGCGCCGATCCCGGCGGTCACGTTCATGGCGATCCCGAACTGAATGATTTCGGCGAAGCTCATCCCGAAGGTGCCCGCGGCATAGAGCCCGCCGAACTGGAACAGCGTGGCCAGGCCGTCGACATAGAACATGCGGGCGATCAGGAAGAGGGCCGTATCCCGGTCGCGTTTCAGATTTTTCAGAGTTTGCCAGAGCTTGGCGACTCCGGACGGCACCGCGTCGAGCGGTCGGGTCCGGATCGCCGGGCGGTCCGGAACAAAGGCGAAAAACGGCCAGCCGAACAGGATCCACCAAAACGCGACGACGAGAACGGTGGCCCGCACCGGTTCCGCCTTCGCGGGATCGAGCCCGAAGGGCGGGTTTGGATTCTGGATCAGGACGAACAGGCACAGAACCAGACAGAAGATCGCGCCGATATAGCCTGCACCCCAGCCCCAGCCGCCGATTCGCCCCAACCGCTCCGGTGGGCCCATTTCCGCCAGGGTGGCGTTGTAGAAGATCGTCACGACCTCGAAGCAGATGGTGGAAATCGCCACCGCGGCCAGGGCAAGGGTTATGAACTCCCGCTCCGGGGCGGCGAACCAGAGCGCGGCGGTCGCCAGGATGCTTCCCAGGCTGAAGGCGGCGATCCAGGGCTTGCGCCGGCCGGTCTGGTCGGCGACGGCGCCGAGCAGCGGTCCGGCGACGGCGACCATGATCCCGGCAAGCGCGATGGCCTGGCTCCACAAGACCGTCCCCTCGACCTCGTTGCTGACGATGCCCTTTGCGAAATAGGCGGAGAAGACGAAGGTGACGATAATCGTCGGGGTGGGGGAATTCGCCCAGTCGAACAGGCACCAGGACGTGACGGCGCGCCGATCCGCCATTACCGGCTCTTCCGGCAACGCATCATGAGGATCCACCGTCACCCGCCCACCAGCCGTGGAGTATCGCGCGCGCCGCGGCGACGAAGGCCATCGGCTGATCAAGGGTCAGATGGTGCTGGGCTTCGGGAATGGCGACGACGGGCGAGCCGGGCGCCATCAGGGAGGCCATGTATGCGGCGGTCTCGTGACTGACCAGCGCGCTTTTCTCGCCATGGATCAGCGCGGTCCGGCAGGTCACCTGTGTGAGGTAGTCATGATAAGGCTCGGTGAAGCGCCGATGGTGCATGGCGTTGCCGTCGAACTTCCAGGTCCAGCCCTCGGCCTCGTGCATCAGCGAATGACGGCCGATATGCTCGACCAGAAACGCGTTCTCGCAGCTCTGCTCCGGCATCAGGCGGAAGCGGGCCAGCGCCGTCGCAAAGTCGGGATAGTGGCGTTTGTTTCCCATGCGCCGAGGCTTGCGCGCGGCCTGCTGCTCCGGCGGGCGGATTGCCGAATCGGCGATGATGAGGCCGGCGAGATCCCGGCCGTGCAACTGGGCATAGCGGGTTGCGGTCAGCCCGCCGAAACTGTGACCGATGACGTAAACATCCGGCCCCAGCCCGGCATCCTCAATAACCCGGGCCAGTTCGGCGGCGCGAATTTCGGCGCTGTATTCGGACCGGCGTCCGCTATCGCCCATGCCGGAAAGATCCGGGGCCGCGACCCTGTAGTGGCGGGTGAAGAAGGGCGCGAGAAAACTCCACCAATGACCATGGCCGCCGCCGCCGTGGACGAACAGCAAACCACCGCGCCGTTCGCGCTCCGGCGGTCCCTCCCATAGCATATAGCTGATCTCGCAGCCGTCCGAGACGACGCGCCGTTGGCTACGTGGCTGAGCCATGGCCCAGCGGAACCAATCGGGACAGGGTTGGGTCACCTGGAGGTGCGAATCGGGTGAGGCGGAGGGCGCATCCATCATTGTCTCGTCGCTGAATCGGATTAGGAAGCGGGTGAATGGCGCCGGCGCGCCCTTGAGTTGAATACAGGTCTTTGGCGCGCGGGACAATTCCGTCAATATGGTTGCTGGCGGCGTACGGCGCCGCGCGCGGCGAGAAGGGAACGGTCATGAAGCTGAAGATGGGCGTGATGCAGATGGTCGAGGCGGCACGCGCCGAGATTGAGGAGGTCGAGCCCGGAGACGCGATCAGGCAGGCTCAGGATCCGGATACCCTGATCGTCGACATCCGCGATGTTCGCGAACGCAAGCGTGACGGCTATATCCCCGGCAGCTTTCATTGTCCGCGCGGCATGATCGAGTTCTGGATCGATCCCGACAGTCCGTATTTCAAGGAAGTCTTCGACGAGAAGAAGCGCTTCCTGTTCCATTGCGCCGCCGACTGGCGCTCGGCTCTGACGGTGCAAACCGTCACCAGGATGGGGATGGAGGGAGCCGCCCATATCAAGGGCGGCCTGAAGGGCTGGCGCGAGGCAGGCGGTGCTTTCACCAAGGATGAGTCATGAGTTTGGCGGATATTTCCGCGGCATCCGGTGTGGATCTGTCCGCCGTCTGCTTGGACCGGGCCCGGAGCGTCGCGCCGGTTCTCGAGGCTGCGCACGACCGCATCGATGCCGGGCGGGAAATGCCGGCCGACGTGCTCGACGCGATGCACGGGGCCGAGCTCTGGCGGATGTCCCTGCCCAAACATCTTGGCGGCGGCGAGGTTCCGCCGCCGATCCTGGCCGGCATGACCGAGATCATCGCCAAGGCCGATGCCAGCGCCGGTTGGGTGCTGGGACAGGGCACGGGCTGCGCCATGTCCGCGGCCTTCATGGATGACGCTCCGGCCCACCACGTGTTCGGACCGGCAGACGCGGTCCTGGCCTGGGGCGCCGGAACCGCCGGAAAGGCGGTTGCCTGCGACGGCGGCTATCGTGTCACCGGTAGCTGGCAGTTCGCCAGCGGCGGCAAGCATGCAACCTGGCTCGGCGGCCACAGCATGGTCTTCGAGGCCGACGGCGCTCCGCGCCTTAACAGGAAGGGACGGCACGCGGATCGTACGATGCTGTTCCCGCGCGAGGCGGCAGCGATCCACGACGATTGGCATGTCATGGGCCTGCGCGGCACCCGGAGCGAAGGCTACACGGTCACGGATCTTTTCGTGCCGGAGGAGCTGACCCTGAACCGGGACGACCCGGCGGAATGCCGCAATCCGGCGCCGCTCTACGTGTTTCCGACGACCCTGGTCTATGCCTCGTGCTTTTCGGGGGTGGCATTGGGCATCTGCCGGGGCGCGCTGGACGATCTGATCGCCCTGGCGCGGACCAAGACGCAGCGATCCGCGCGCTCCTCGATGCGGGAGAGCCCGGTCTTTCATACCGAGATCGCGGAGCTCGAGGCGCGCTGGGGCGCCGCGCGCGCCTATCAGCGGACAACCATCGAGGAGGTGACCGACGCCGTGGTCTCGACCGGAGCCCTGACCACGGAAAACCGGGCACGGATAAGGCTTGCGGCGACCCACGCGATAAACGAGGCAACCAACGTTGTTCACCGGGTCTACCGGATGGCCGGATCGTCCGCGATCTTCGAGAACGCGCCGTTCGAGCGCCGGTTCCGCGATATGCACGCGGTCTCGCAGCAGATGCAGGCAAGACAAAGCCACTACGAAACCGTGGGCCGTCAGATCATGGGATTGGACAGCAGCAGCCCGCACATGTGAGTGATCTTTTCGGATCCCATCAAGCCGGCGATCCCGATTTGGCGAAAACCGGTCGCCACCGCTGACTTTGGCGGCGTAAGTTTCAAGTGACCCAAACTTCAACTCAACCAACGCTTCAATAAGGGAGAAACAGGATGGCGAGGGTGCATGTTCTGGCGGTGATCACCGCCAAGCCGGGTAAACGCGGTCAGGTGCTGGCGAATTTCAAGGCCAATGTTCCGGCGGTGCTGGCCGAGGACGGCTGCATCGAATATGGCGCGGTGGTCGATTGTGCCGAAGCCGGTTTCGCGACCGCAATGGGTCCGGACACATTCGTCGTGGTCGAGAAATGGGCGAGCTTGGACGCGCTGAAGGCGCATGCGGCCGCGCCACACATGAAGGCCTATGCCGAAAAAAACAAGGATCTTCTTGCCGACCGCAAGATTCACGTCATGTCGGACGCCTAGACCCCCGCCGTGATTGGGGTCTGGACTATTTTCGGAACCGGTGTAGAGTTTTGGCACCCCTAATCGAGGAGGCTTACCATGCGCAAGATGCTCTCGACTGTGCTCGCGAGCGCGGCGGTTGTCGCCTTTACCGCAGGGTCGGCCCTGGCATTCGGTGACTGTTCCGGCAGCAAGCATCAGCAGTCGGTGAAGACCGACGCGCCGGTTACGACGGCTCAGACGCCGGCTCCGCAGCCCAGCACCAAGTCCGGCGGCTGAAACGGGTCTTTCCATGGAGTGGCGCCGAAATCGTGGATTTCGGCGCCCTCTGCGTTTGTACAACTGGCAGTGACTGAAATTGCATCGCGATCCCGGCGCGGGTTTTCGACCGACGGTTGAGGCTTGTGCGCCCGGATTGTCCGCGCGGCACCGGGGAATCGGCTGAGATGGACAGGGCACGAAGTCCGGCGGAACCTTCAGGGGAAGAAATGGCGCGCCCGGCTGACGAGGCCTTGTCGGCGTCGGTGAAGCGTTTGCGCGAGAACGGTCCGATACCCCATGACGCGGCTGCGGTCATCGCGCATGAAATGCGTAACCCGCTCAACGCCATGATGGGTTTTACCCAGATGCTCAAGGACGAATGGCACGGCGCGCATTCCGATCCACGATATCGTGAGTATTCGGAAATGGTGCATGCCTCGGCCGAAAAGCTTTTGAGGATTTGCAACAGATTGCTGGATGGCGGGGACTTCGTGTCTTCGAAGCCGGGCGAAAAATCCGTCACGGCGGCGAAAAAGGTCATCGCCCGCACTCTGCATCTTTACTCCGCCATGGCACAAAGCCGCGAGATCGACCTGGTCATGTCGGTGGACGACGCTTTTCCGGATCTGAAGATTTCCGAGGAGGTCTTTGAGGGCATTCTCGGAAACTTGATTTCAAACGCGATCAAGTTCACGCCGCCGGGCGGACGGGTAACCGTACAAGCCAGTGTATCGATCGAGGATGGAGCCGTGGTCCTGGTCATCGCGGATACCGGCGTTGGAATGCCTCCGGCCATGGTGCTGGACCTGATCCGCGATTTCCCGGTGCCCTCGGGAATTGGGCCGCATGGGGATACCGGGAGCGGGATCGGTCTCTCGCTGGTTCGAAAATGGCTGGCCAGTCTCGGAGTCGGATTGCGATTCAGCAGCGAGGAGAATTCCGGCACCTCGGTAATTCTCACCTTTCCGAGCCAGATCACCGAGCTGGCGGCTGGAAACTGATTTTCTCCGGCGGACGAATTCGAGCGATCCCGCTTTCCTCCAGCGCACGCGCGACCCTCATGGCATCGGCTTCGCGGCCCGGCGCCGCCATGATTTGCAGTCCCAACGGCAACTCGTGTCCTTCGAGGGGAACCGGAACCACCACGACGGGCAATCCGATCAGGGTCAAAGGCTGGGTAAACCGTCCCATGGTCGGCCTGACCGGCAGATCCTGGCTGTCCAGGGTCATCATCTCCTGCCAGAGCGGCTGCGGGACGCAGGGCGTCGCCGGGGACAGAATCACGTCATGGGTCTTGAACAGCGAGAGAACCCGGTCGCGGTACCAGCGCCGAAACCGTTGCGCGGCTGTGTACCAGGCGGCGGGCGCCATGGCCCCGGCAATCAGCCGGTCGCGGATCAGCGGGTCGAAATCCTGCTTGCGGGACCGCAGGTTGGCCATGTGCACGGAGGCGCCCTCGATGGTGGTGATGATGAACGCGGCGGCCCGGGCCCTGGCGGCTTCGGGAATTTCCACCACATCCGTCACGCCCAGTGCCTTGGCGGCGGCATCGACCACGGTCCGGGCCTGCTCTTCGAGCGTCTCGCGAAAATAGCCGCCCGCTACCGCTACCCTCAATCCGTCTGCCGATCTGTTCGGATCACCCGAAAGCGCATCGCTCTCTTCCTCGCGGCACACCGGGTCGCGGGTATCGGGTCCCCGCATGGCGTCGTAGGCAAGCGCCAGATCGGCGACCGACCGCGCCAGCGGGCCGGTATGATCGAGGCTGGCGGCGAAAGGAAACACCCCGGCGCGGGAAAGCCGGCCATAGGTCGGCTTGAAGCCATAGATGCCACAGACCGATGCCGGCACCCGGATGGAGCCGTTAGTATCCGTCCCGAGCGCCAACGGCACCAACCCCGCGGCGACCGCCGCCGCCGACCCGCCCGATGACCCGCCGGCCGAGCGGCTCGGATCATGCGGATTGCGGGTGGCGCCATAGTGGCTGTTTTCGGTGGTGAAGCCGTAGGCGTATTCATCCATGTTGAGCAGACCGACCAGAACGGCGCCGGCGCCGGACAAGCGCTCCACCACGGTCGCGTCACGATCGGCGGGCGGATTGCCGTGGTTGATGATCGACCCGGCAAGCGTGACTTCGCCCGCGACGTCGTAAAGGTTCTTCACCCCGTAGGGTACGCCGGCGAGGGGACCCGGATCCTCTCCCGCGGCAATGCGGGCATCGACCCTGGCGGCCTCGGCACGGGCGCGATCCGGCGTCAGCGACGTGAAGGCGTTGATTGACGGGTTGACCGCGTCGATGCGGGCGAAGGTCATCTCGAGCACCTCGCGCGCGCTGATCTTCCGGGCGCGGACCGCCGCCGCGATTTCCGTCGCCGTCGCGCCCGCCAAAAGATCGGCGTTCATGGCTTGAAGACCGGCGCCGGCTCCAGGTCCTGGGGCGCGTCGAACTCCATGACCTGGGCCGCGAGATCGGCTGTCCGGCGCATTTGCAGAATGACGCCCGGACGCTCGGCCTCGGTCACGGGGATGCCGAGGGTCTCGGCCATCAGGGCGACGTATCGGTCGAGATCGAAATCCTCGTTCATGGCATGGCCCGGAGCGCTTTTTCGAAGAAATCCGGCGCGCCGAAATTTCCTGACTTCAGCGCCAGCGCCATGGGCCGGTCCCCCATCGTCACCGTGCCCGGAACTCCGGGATCGATCTGCGCGCCGATCAGCAGGCCCTTGACTCCGAGCGCTCCGACCACCGCGCCCGAGGTCTCGCCGCCGGCCACGACAAGACGCCGGACTCCGCCATCGACCAATGCCTTGGCGATCCTCGCCATCGCGTGCTCCACCAGTTCTCCCGCCGCCTCGCGGCCCAGGGCGTCCTGCACCGCTTTCACCGAGTCCGGCGGGGCGCTCGCGTGAATGAGGGCGGGACCGGCGGCCAGCTTTTCCGAGGCCCAGGCGATGGCGCGGTCGACGGTTCCCGAATCCTTTGCCACGGCCAAGGGGTCCAGCGGCAGGGTGGGATGGTTTTTCGCGAACTCCGCCACCTGGCCGAGGGTCGCGGCCGAACAGCTGCCGGACAGCACCATGGCCGGCCCCGCGACCGCCGGGACCCGGTCCGCGGCCTTGTTCTCGCCGACCAGTTCGGCCTTGCGGTAGTTCGCCGGCAGCCCCAGCGCGATCCCGGAGCCGCCGGTGATCAGCTTCAGGTCCGCGAGCGCCTCGCCGATGGTGAAGAGCTGCGCGTCATCCACCGCGTCGACGATGGCGATGGGTTTGCCCTCGGCCTTCAGCGCCTCGATCGCGGTGCGGATCGCCGGGACGCCCTGCTGAATCTGCCGGTGCTGAATCAGACCGACGCCGCGCTTGGTCTGGCGGCCCAGCACCGCCACCAGGTTGCTGTCGGTCATCGGCGTCAGCGGATGGTGCCGCATATGGGTATCGGACAGAAGCTGGTCGCCGACGAAGAGGTGGCCCTTGAAGATCGTCCGCCCGGTCTCGGGAAAAGCCGGGCAGGCGATGGTGAAATCCGCCCCGAGCGCGTCCATCAGCGCGTCGGCGACCGGTCCGATATTGCCCTTGTCGGTGGAATCGAAGGTTGAGCAGTACTTGAAAAAATACTGCCGCGCTCCGGCGGCCTTGAGCCAGTCGAGCGTCGCCAGCGATTGCGATACCGCGTCGGCCGGCGCGATGGTCCGCGATTTCAGCGCCACCACCACCGCGTCGACGTCGGGAACCGGATCGCCCGGCGCCGGCACGCCCAACAGCTGCACGGTCCTCAGCCCGCCGCGCACCAGCATGTTGGCAAGGTCGGTCGCGCCGGTGAAATCGTCGGCGATGCAGCCAAGGATGGGGGCCATGGTCGGGTTCC
>JAYOEU010000083.1:14094-17781 GCA_038116915.1 Alphaproteobacteria bacterium | reverse complement strand
TAGCCAGATAGGCCGGATCCGCGCCGATATTCTGGCTGGTGGTCGTGCGGATCTCCGCCGTTTCGGCGACACCCGCCGCGACCATCTCGCCCGTCGGCTCATCAGGCGCGATCACGCAACCATTCTTCTGCAAGCTCGCAAGCATGTCCTGCGAATGTTTGCGGAAGCGCTGGAACGAGGAATCGTACATGGACGAATCCCGCCGCGCCTTCGGATTCGAGGCCCGTGCCAGAGCCATCGAGATGATGTCGAGGATCAGGTTAGGATTGTGAGTCTCAACCCACTCGTTCAGCATCGCCGAGAATACTTGTGTAAAGTAGTTCGCGGCACCCCGTTGTCCCATAAGCCCCGAGCCCAGTGAACTGTCGGCGGCGTTCACCATCTTGTCCGTCGGAGTCTTGGGAACGATCTTGAAGCCCGCGAGTTCGAGCGACTGCACGACATCCTTGCCGTCGGCGATATAGCGCTCCCATTCATTCTCAATCAGGAACGATCCGAGAATATCAACCTGATCGTTCTGCACCCGATTCAGGAATCGGGCGAATTCCTTCGCCAGATGCTCTATCACCGAGAATTCTTGCGGAGGAGGCTGCCGGCTTCGCATTCCGCGGACCCTTTCCTTCACAAGTTGGAAACATGCAAAACGGTGATCACTTCGGACCGGTTGCCGGAGCCAACTCGCCAACGAGAATATCGCCACGCGTCATTCTGTACGCACGACCTAGGACGACGGTTCGACCACAATTCGTCCGATTCAGCCTAACTAACCATGATCGCCACTTAAGAAAAAGCATTCATCTCAGGCTCTAATGCTTGAATCTATGGATATTTTCGTCAAATGGACAAAATTCCGACTCTCGCCGCCGCAACCGGTCATCCGTCGCGGTTCAAAAGGAACCGGGGCGGAGGAGATAATCGCGACTGTGACTGGGTCCGGCTTCGCGCGGATGGTTCCAGATCGCGCCAATCCCGGCCTGTCGATCCAAGGCGTAAACGCACCACGTCGCGGGCCCGGTCATTGGCGGCATAACCGATCATGTTGCGCTGCCATCCCGGCAACTCGTTGAACACGGAACCCGCGCGATCCCGGTCGATCGCCTTACCCGACGTATAGGCGCGGCGCACCTCACGCGCGACAATATCGGACGGTCCGAGTTGCTCGTTCACGGTGTCGGACAGAATGCCGAGAGCCCTGCGATCGGTCGGATCAATTTCCGCCATGACCAATGTTCCTCCGGTGCGGTAAAGCATCTTAACCGGTCGCCCGGCGGCTGTCATCGCTCCTTGTCATCGGGCCCGCATTCAGCGGGCCGAAATCCGCTCCGGTGGTTCGACGTCAAAAACGGCGCCTCACCGGTATTTGCGGACCGCGACGGACAGAGATTGCACAACTTGCTGTTCAAGCTGCGCGCCGCCACCGGTGATCTTCTGCGCCAACACGACGAAAACCGCGTCCACGGCGAGCCGGAAAACCCGCATTTGAACTGGGCTCAATGCTTCCTTTTCCCGAAGGAAGACGTCCATCAGATGTCCGATCTCACTTACCAATTGATACCCGATGGTGCCGCCCGATCCCTTGATCTCAAGGCACTCGACGCGGACCTCGGCGATGAACACGGGCATCGCCATGGCGTTTTGGTCGACCGCGTCGCAGGCGCGCCGGATCGCGGTCAGCCGTTTGGTGAGATCGACGACGAACTTGTCCCGCGAGCGATGAACAACCTGTTCAAGCTTTGTGACAAGCTCCGGCGGCAATGTGAGATCAATGCCCTTGGTGAGGTTGACGGCCTTGCGTTTCAGGTCCGCGCGGGGCGGAATGATCTGTGCTTTGCGAGCCACCGGACCCTACACGAGTTTCAGCAATCGGCCCGGCGGTCCGGGCCTTCATAGGGCGCCTGACGCCGTCTGCGATCCGGCCCGAAATATTCCTCGCTGTTCACGTAGGAACGGGGCCGGGCGATCACCGAAACCAGACGCCGGTAGAGGCCCTCCACGGTAAACGGCTTGGTGAGGAATTCCGACACCCCGGCGTCCCGGGCGCCGGCCACGATCTTGGGTTCCGAATTCGCCGTCAGCATGATGATCGGTATCTGCCGGTCCGGGGAATCGATGCCGTTTCTGATACGATCCACAAACTCCACCCCGTTTTCCGGCTCGGTCAGATATTCGGTGATAATCACGTCGATTTCTTCGGTTTTGAGAAACTGCAGCGCCCGGTCGGTGGTCCTGGCGATTCTGATGATCTGGGTGCCGAGCATCACCAGGATGTCCCGCACCAATTCGCCGGAAAGCGGATTCTGGTCCACAACAAGAAAGCTCACCGTGCTGAAGTCAATCTTCTCGGCCACGAACCAGCTCCAACCTCCCCCAAGGCACATGGTCTTCTCGCCCGCGCCTGGAGTCACCCGCGTCATGAAGATAGTTTGTGGAGAATTCGTTGTAAATTGTTCAGGATAGCGCGCACCACGCTCCGCATCACTTACCCGCGATCCCGGCCTGACGACCGTCAATCGATGGCGCCAATGCGCCAACATCGCCAAGGGGATAGCCCGCCATGCCGGTCGAAAATCCGCGTTTGCACATCAAGAACAACCGCACCGGCGAGGAAACATTCCGCATCACCCCCGAGAGACTGGCCGAAGCCCGGCGCCGGCATCCCGAGATATCACGGCACCTCGACATCATCATTGATTGGGATCTGGATCATTTCGAGGCCTCTATCGCTTCCGCCGATGCCCTGGTGACATGGGATCTGCCGACCCAGAATCTGGCCCGCCTGGCTCCCAATTTGCGCTGGATCCATGTGATCGGCGCCGGCATCGAACATTTGCGGCCGCTTGACTGGCTGCCACGCGGCGTGACCCTGACCAACAACCGGGGCGTGCACGCGGCCAAGACAGCGGAGTCCGCCGTCATGGCGCTGCTCATGCTGCACAACAATCTTCCGAAATATGTGACCGATCAGCGGGCCCGCCGTTGGGATCCCCGCTTCGCGACGCCGATCGCCGGCAAAACGGTACTCATCGTTGGGGTCGGAGAAATGGGTGGCGCGGCGGCGCGGCGTTTCAAGGCCCTTGGGCTGCGGGTGCTCGGCGTGCGGCGGGGCGGCCGAGGGCGCCGTCATGTCGATCGCATGGTCGGGCCGGATCAGCTTCATGCCGCGCTTGGCGAGGCGGATTTCGTGCACATAACCCTGCCGCACACACCCGAAACCGAAGGCATGATCGATGCCGCCGCTCTCGACGCCATGAAGCCCGGCGCTGGGTTGGTGAATTTCGGGCGCGGCCCAGTGATCGATCACGCCGCTCTCGCCGAGCGCCTCGCGTCTGGCCGGCTTTCCGGCGCGATCCTAGACGTCCATGACATCGAGCCACTCCCCGCCGGCTCGCCGCTTTGGGATGTCTCGAACCTTATCCTGACACCGCATGTGTCCTCGGACGACGACGAGTCCTATATCCCGCTGACCCTGGATCTGGTGTTCGACAATCTGACGCGGCTGCGGAACGGACGGCCATTGCGGAACCGGGTCAGGCCAAAACTTGGGTATTAAGTCGCGGTTTTCGACCCAATTGCTGGTGGAACTTGACCGTCCACACTATTCTGCCTCGCCATGATATCTTGCCTTCCCTCGCTCCCGGCCCAACATTGGCTCCTCGGCGATCCGGGATACGGTGTCCCATGACCGTG
>JAYOEU010000083.1:0-14073 GCA_038116915.1 Alphaproteobacteria bacterium | reverse complement strand
CGAACCGGCGGTGCGTCTTGGCCTGCTGCGGATGTTTTTGCAGAACCAGACGCTCACCCTTGTCTCGAACCTCGTGGTGGCGCCGATCTTCGGCGCGGCGATCTGGTTCAACGGCAACCGGACCGATATTTTCTGGTGGGTCGCGCTGCTCTATGCGGTTACCTTGGCGCGCGTCGGCCTCGCCATGCGGATTCGCGGTTTTGGCGACGTGGAGGCGTGGCCCGCCTGGAGTGCCCGCGCTTTGGTCACGGGCTCGCTGATCTCCGGGGTACTGTGGGGCGCGGGTGTCGTATGCGTGACGGACCCGGCGGACACCATCGCCGTCGGCATATCCAGCTTCTTCATCGCCGGCATGATATCGGGAGCAACGGTCGCTCTTTCCACGATCCTTCCGGCATTCATCGGCTTTGCGGCTCCGTTCGTGCTGCCGTTCGCGCTGATGGTGCTGTTGAGGGGAGGAGATACCGGCGCCGCGATGGCCGTATCACTGTTCGTCTATGCCGGCGGCATGCTGGTGGTGACCGTGAAGTTCAACCGGCAGATCCGCGACATGCTGGTCCTGCGTTGGACCAACGAAAGCTTGCTCGCCGAAGTGGTTGCCGAACGAGACCGCGCCGAAGCGGCAAGCCGGGTGAAATCCGACTTCCTCGCGCGCATGAGCCACGAGCTCCGGACACTCCTGAATGCCATCATCGGCTTCAGCGATATTCTGAAGAGCGGGCGCTACCGGGACGACGGCTTCGAGGCCTATGAGGATTTCGCTGAGGAGATTTACCAGGGAGGGCAACACCTTCTCGATCTTGTCGACGATCTTCTCGATATCGCCAAAATCGAGTCCGGCAAGATCGAACTGAACGAGCAACCGATTCGCATCGCCGCGGCGATCGATTTCGCGCTGGCGATCCAGACGGATCAGGCCCGGGCGAAAAATCTGGAATTGACCGCCGATGATGTGGCCAAGGACCTGTCCCTGCGCGTGAATGAGCGGGCCCTGCGTCAAATGCTGATCAACCTGCTTTCCAACGCGGTTAAATTCACGCCCTCCGGAGGCGCGGTCCGGGTGAGCGCTGCGCTGGAGCAGGATGGCGGGATCCTGATCTCGGTTCACGACACCGGCATCGGCATCCCGAGCGACAAACTGACCGAGGTGCTTCAGCCTTTTCGCCAGCTCGAAACGCCGTTTACCCGATACCATTCCGGCACCGGGCTTGGCCTCGCCATCGTGGCTTCGCTTGCGGGACATTTCGGCGCGCGGTTCGATCTGCAAAGCGACCTGGGTGCCGGAACCACCGCGACCCTGCACTTTCCCAAGGAACGCACGGCTCCGGACTAAGGCAGGATTTCAAAGAAAGGTTCCTGCGAGCGTATAGAGCTCGCCGCCCATGCCGAGCTTGAAGCGCGAGACGCCCGGCATCGATAGGCCATCGACGCCGCCCAGATCGAACCAGCGGACACCTCGGCTTTTCAATTCCTTCACCGCCTGCCACAGCAACAGATTGTTGGCATGCCGCCGCCGCCCCTCGGGCCCGGACCAGGCAATGTAGTAGGTCGCGGTCTGACCGTGGCGGAAGACCAGGATCCCGGCCACCGGCTCGCTGCCGTCAAAGGCCGTGAAGGCCAGGGTCGACTGCTTGTTGCGCTGGGCGAGCGAGATCGCGAGCACGAAGGGCGAGGCCGGCGCCCTGAGACGCTTGCGCCGGCGATGACCTTCATGCCGGGTCAGCAACCATTCGAGCGACGCGCCGCCATGGCCCATCCTGACCCGGAGATTGGCGGCTTCGGCCCTGACCAGTTGGTTTCTCCAACTCTGACGCAAGCCCGCCCGAAGCACGGGTTCTTCCCGCGACAGGTCCAGCCAGACCGAGCTGTATCCGGTGACGAGTTGGCGCAGACCCATGCCGCGAAGCAGATCCCGCGCATCCTGCCCGTCCTTGAGTTCCGGCGTCCAAAGCAGCAGATCGAGCCGGTAGAAGGCATAGCGTGAGCGGATCAGCCAGAGCGCGGTGATCCGTTCGGCCTCGCTGGCATTTTCGAGAAACAGCGGCCCGCGGACGATCTTGACCACCCGAACCAGCCCGCCGATGCGCCATTCCAGGACCTGCACGATCGCCAGGGGGGTGGTCCCTCGATAGACGACGCCATGTGCCGGCATATACGGGGTGACGCCGACGAAGGCTTCACCATAGGCCCAAGTCTGTTCGATCGCCGAGCGTGGCATCGATTCGATCCAGGCATCCCATTGCCGCACCGTGACGCCATCCCAGTAGATGCGCAGCCCGTCACGCTCGCCGCCGAATGTTCCCGGTCGGTCCTTGGAAGATGAGGAGGATTTCGCGTCACGCACCATGAGTCTGTCCCGAGGCTTTTACCCTGGCTTGATGATTGGCGCGATTCCGTCTCTAATTCAAATGTTTAACACCGTATTGCGGGTCTGACCGAGCCCCGAGAGCCGTTGCCGCAAAGAGTTTGCCACCGCCATGTTCCGACAGTTCCGCAAATTTCCCCGCATTCACGGCACGGTGGTTCCGGGCCGGCGGTTCACCGCGAATGCAGCCTACTATTTCGCCCTTTTCGTCGCCGCGCCCTTGCTTGCCATCGCCTTGCTGCTGGATTTCGTCGGCTGGCTGATCACCGTCAAGCTGCTCGGCGCATCCTGTTACGGCGTGATGTGCCTGCTCGGCTGACGCGTATGCCGTTCACGCCGCCACCCGTGCCGCCACGCAATCCTCCAGGATCATGTCGGAGGCCTTCTCGCCGATCATGATGCAGGTGGCGTTGGTGTTGCCCGAGACGACGGTCGGCATGATCGAGGCATCGGCAACCCTCAGCCCCTCGATCCCATGCACCTTCAGCCGGCTGTCGACCACGGCCAGCGGGTCGCCGCCCATCCGGCAGGTGCTGGTCGGATGCCAGTTCGACTGAGCGAGATCGCGGGTGGCCTCCAGAAATTGCTCGTCGCTCTGAACGTGCTTGCCCGGTGTCAGTTCGAGGCCACGCAAGGCATCCATCGCCGGAGCCTCGACCAATCGCCGCGTGATCTTCATTCCCTCGATCAGGGCCCGCCGGTCGGTCTCGGTTTCAAGCAGATTATGGAAAATTCCCGGAGCCTGGCGCGGATCACTTGATTTGATGTGAACCCAGCCACGGCTCTCGGGACGGAGCAACACGACACCGATGGTCACCCCCGGTTCCTTCATCAGTTTCCGCGCCTCGAGGTTCTCATAGGTACCCGGAAACACCTGAAGCTGGATGTCCGGTGTCTCCAGTTCACTGCGGGTGCGCACGAACGCGCCGATCGGCAGGGTCGGCATGCTCAGCACGCCGTTGCGGTACAGAGCATATTTGAGGGCAGACCGGACCGCGCGCCAGCCATGCACCTGCTCGTTGAACGTGATCTTGGCATTGATCCGCCAACGCATCCGCACGACCTGATGATCCTGCAGGTCATGCCCGACGCCATTCAGAGCATGCTTGACCGGGATTCCGAGATCGCGCAGCCGCTCTGGTTGGCCGATCCCGGACAATTCCAGCAACTGCGGGGAATTGAAGGCACCGCCGCAAAGAATGATCTCGCGGCCGGCCATCGCTTCATGCTCGCGGCCCCCAATGTCGTAAGCGACGCCGGTCGCGCGTTTGTCCTTGAGCAGCACTTTTTTCACAAGAGCATCGGTAACGATATGCAGGTTCGGTCGGCCGCGCGCCGGGTCGAGAAACGCGACGGCGGTGCTGCACCGCCGGCCATTGCGGATCGTCGCCTGGTGATAGCCGATACCTTCCTGCACCACGCCGTTGATGTCGTCGTTGCGGGGGATGCCGATCTGCCCACCGGCTTCGATCAGCGTGTCGCTCAGCAGATTGGTCTCCGTCAGGTCCGAAACCGAGAGCGGGCCACCGGCGCCGTGCACGTCGCTCTCGCCGCGCGAATTGTCCTCGGAACGCTTGAAGTACAGCAGTACATCCTCATAGGACCAGCCACGGTTCCCGAGCTGGGCCCAATGATCGAAATCCTGGACCTGCCCCCTGACATAGACCATGCCGTTGATCGAACTCGACCCGCCCAGCACCCGGCCCCGGGGCAGGAAATAGGCTTGGTCCCGGCAATTGGGTTCCGGCTCCGCCTGATAGCACCAGTTCACACCCGGATTGTTGATGTTCTTGCCGAAGCCGAGGGGAACATGGATCCAGAAATTCCGGTCCTTGGGCCCGGCCTCGAGAAGCAGCACCTTGTTCGCGGGATCAGCCGAAAGCCGGTTCGCCAGCACGCATCCCGCCGAGCCGGCGCCAACGATGATGAAGTCGTAGTCCATGGTTCTCCGCCGACGGTGGTTTTGCCGCACCGGTCGCGATTGTGATCCCGAAATCGGAATTGCGCTATCACGAGGATGATACCGGCTGCGCACCCTCGATCCCGGTTCCCGGACCCGCCGCCGGTCCAGCCTTCTTGGCCAAGGCCGACAGCGATGATACACCGGCACATTGCAATCCGCCGGAGACCAAGCCATGGCCGCTGACGCCAGCCTGATCAAGAAGACCGCTACCGAAATCCACGGACACCTGACCTCCGGGGACATCAGTCCGCTGGACCTGCTCGACAGCCTGGAGGCGCGGATCGCCGAGGTCGATGGAGCGGTCAATGCCCTGCCGACCCTGTGTTTCGAGCGGGCGCGGGACAACGCCAAGGCGATCATGGCCAAGCCTGTCGAGGACCGTGGCCTGTTGGCGGGCATACCGGTGGCGATCAAGGATCTCTCGCCGGTCGCGGGCGTGCGAAGCACCTGGGGCTCGCCGATCTATTCCGATTTCGTGCCCAGGCGCTCGGATTGCATGGTCGAGATCCTGGAAGACAATGGCGCCGTGGTCTACGCCAAGGCGAACACCCCGGAATTCGGCGCCGGGGCCAATACCTTCAACGAAGTGTTCGGCGCCACCGTGAACCCATGGGATACCTCGAAAAGCTGTGCCGGTTCCTCAGGCGGATCGGCCGTGGCACTGGCGACCGGACAAGCATGGCTGGCGTCCGGCTCGGATCTTGGCGGTTCCTTGCGCAATCCCGCGAGCTTCTGTTCGGTTGTCGGGTTCCGCCCCAGCCCCGGCCGGGTGGCCGCCGGGTCAAGCGGGCCCGGATGCTATCCGCCGGACCTGCTGGGCATTCCGGGTCAACCCTTCGGCGTGTCCGGCCCGATGGCGCGCAACGTTCCGGATGTGGCGCTGATGCTGGATGCAATGGTCGGGCATCACCGCGCCGATCCGATCTCGTTGCCGCGCGCCCGCGAAAGTTATGTCGACGCCGTCGCCGCCCGCAAATTGCCGCGCAAGGTGGCATTCTCCCGCGACCTCGGAGTTACGCCGGTTCACCCGGAAGTCGCAACTATCTGCGAGGCCGCCGCCAAGCGTTTCGAGGAACTCGGTTGCATCGTCGAGGAGGCGCATCCCGACTTCACCGACATTCAGGATATTTTCCAAACCTGGCGCGCGATGTCCTTCTATGTCGGCAAGAAGCTCCTGCTGGACACCCAGCGCGACAAGCTCAAGCCCGAGGTCATCTGGAATATTGAGCGGGCGAAGGAACTGACCATCGACGATTTCGCCCGTGTCGAGCTGGCACGTGGCCGGTATCTCGCGCGGGCCGGCGCCTTCTTCGAGGAGTACGACCTGCTGCTGTGCCCGGCGACCATCGTGCCGCCCTATCCGGTGGAACAGCGCTTTGTCGCCGATCTCGGAGATCATAAGTTCGACAACTATGTCGAATGGCTCAGCATCGCCTATGCCATCACCTTGACCGGTCATCCCGCCGTCAGCGTTCCCGCCGGGTTCACGCATGACGACCTTCCGGTCGGCCTGCAGTTGGTCGGCGGGCCGCGCGGCGAGGCGGATCTGCTTTCCGCCGCCAATCTCTATGAGGAACTGACGGGATTCGCCACTCTCGTTCCGATGGACCCGCGCGCGCCGAAAGCGCGCTAAATGACGCCCTTGGCGCGCAGAGCCGCCCGCGTCTCGGCGTCATAGCCGAGCTTGCCGAGCACGTCGTCGGTGTCGGCTCCAAGGGCCGGCGCCGGCTTGTTGAGCGGCGCATCGCCCGAGGAGCGGATCGGGTGGGCGGCCATGCGGAACATCTCGCCCGGCGCGGCCGGATTGGGGAAGTCCTGGATGCCGCCGCGCTCCGCGACGAAGGGATTGTTCATGGCCTGGCCGATATCGTAGATCGGCGATGACGGCACCGCGCCGGCAAAGATCCCGAGCCACGCCTCGGTGGTGCGCGCAGACAAAGCTTCGTCCAGCATTTCCTGAATCAGGCCCCGGTTCTCAAGCCGGTCCTTGAACCTGGCGAAACGCGGGTCCGCGGCCCAGTCGGTCCGGCCGAGCTTTTCGCACAAGATCGGCCAGAACTTCTCCTTGTTGCACATGATGAAGATCCAGCCGTCGGCTGTCTTGTAGAGCTGGCATGGTGTCAGCGAGGGATGCGCCGAGCGCGGCAGACGCTCGGTCACCACCCCTTCGTTCAGGTACCAGGTGGAGAGATAGCTGGTGTTGTGCAGCGCCAGATCGAACAGTGAGACATCCATGTCCCGGCCCTCACCGCTGGCCCGCGCGGCGACCACGGCGGAAACCAGGGCGAAGGCCATGGCAAGACCGGTCATCATATCGACCACCGAGAGGCCGAATCTGGCAGGCGGAGTCCCAGGTTCCCCGGTGACCGAAAACCAGCCGGTCTCGGCCTGCATCAGATAGTCGAATCCCGGCCAGGTTCTCCTGGAGCCGGACCGCCCGTAGGCCGTCAGATGCGCACAGACGATCTTGGGATTGACCGCCTTCAACGAGGCGTAGTCGATGCCGAGCTTTTCCGGGACATCACCGCGAAGGTTGTTCGACACCGCGTCGGCTCCGCGCACGAGATCATGAAAGACCGCCTGACCCTCGGGGCTTTGCAGGTCGATGGTCACGCTGCGCTTATTGGCGTTGAAGCTATGGAAGAACTGGCTGTCCTCGGGTCCGAGAAAATGAGGCCCGACGGCGCGGGACATGTCGCCACCGTCCCGGGGATTCTCGATCTTGATCACCTCGGCGCCCTGATTGGCGAGATACATGGTCCCGAACGGCCCGGCGCCATATTGCTCGACCGCCAAGACCCGCACGCCAGCCAGTGGTTGCATCCTCGTTTCCTCCACGCCTCGTTACCGGAATTCTTCCTAGAACGCCCACGCCCGCAACTCAATCGCGGCGCCGGTTCGCGAGCGTGCCTAGCGATAGGTTCGATATGTTTAATGCCATTTTCGCACTGATATCATTCTAAACGCCGGCATTAATTCTCATGAGAGGGTCACCATCTTCCATTTAACGTCGACCCCACCCATGGAGAGAACCATGTATACCTACAGAACCAACCCCGACTATCCCAATGTCGATATCAGCCCCGAAGCGATGGATCGCGCGATGGCCCGCGGCCGGATGCTCCGCTCGAAGGCCTTCCACGATCTGGCGATCAGCTTCTACGACTGGTTGACCACGCCGCGCCGGCCGGCCGTCGATCTGGCGGCCTACCGCAACGGGACCACGGTGCGCCCCTCGCATTGCTAATCCCGTCCCAGCGCTAGCCAGGAGCCCGCGGATCGGGCAGTGACCGGAAGCCCGGCGGATCGCCCCCAACGCGATCCGACCGGGCTTCGGTTTTATCAAACGTTGCTAGAGCTTGTTGAGGGTTTCGCGCAAAAATTCAACGCAACCCGCCAGTACCTCGTTCGGTTTTTCACGGTGCGGTCCGTGACCGCAGTCCTGCAGAACAAGTCTCTGGCAGTTTCCCGAAACGCCGGCCTCGATCGCATCGAGCTGCGCCAAGGTTCCGTAGGCATCATCGGCTCCTTGAATCATCAGAACCGGCGCGGAAATCGCCGGCAGAAAATTTTCGATATTCCAGTTCCGGAACCCGTCGCCTCGCCAGACGTCGTTCCAGGCTCGAAAGGTCCTTTCGGCGTCGGCGTGATGACGGGCGAGACTGTCCTTCAATCCGCCGTTTTCGAAAGCCTCCAGCGCCATGGCCAGACCGGCGAGCGACTCCGATTCGACGAACACATGCGGCGCCTCGACGATGATCGCTTGCACTGACCGTCCCGAGCCGCCGGCATGGATCAGGGCGATCGAGGCCCCGTCGCTATGCCCATGCAAGATCGGGCGCTCGATACGGAAATGGTCCAGCAGCGCCGGCAGTGTCTCAAGCGCCTCACAATGCATGTAGTCGGTCTTGAAACCGGTCTCACACACCGTCGAGCGGCCATAACCGTATCGGGAATAGACCAGCGCGCCATACCCGGTCGCGGTCGCCATGCGCGCCGGAAAATCCCGCCAGATCGACAGCGACCCGAGGCCCTCATGCAGAAACACGATAATCGGCGATCCGTCGCGCGCGGCGGGCAGAAACGCGGTCTCGAGCTCGACCCCGCCGATCGTAACCATGGCCGTCCGCGCTTCGGCGCTCACCCGCCGGCCCGAAGCTTGAAGCGTTGAATCTTTCCGGTCGCGGTCTTCGGCAACTCACCCACGAACTCGATCCAGCGCGGATATTTGTAGCTCGCCAGATCGGCCCGCACGAAATCCTTCAGAGTCTGCTCCAGGTCAGTGGACGCGGCGCCCGGGTTCTTCAGCACCACGAAAGCCTTGGGCTTGATCAACTCGTCCTGGTCCGGATGCCCCACCACCGCGGCTTCCATGACCGCCTCATGCTTGATCAGCGCGCCCTCGACCTCGAAGGGCGAGACATAGATGCCGCCGACCTTGAGCATGTCATCGTTGCGGCCGCCATAGGTCAGCACGCCATCCTCACTTAAAACGAAATTGTCGCCGGTACGTGTCCAGGGACCTCGGAAGGTGTCCTTGGTCTTCTCGCGCTGGTTCCAGTACATCAGCGCCGAGGTCGGCCCGGAAACCTCCAGCACCCCCATCTCGCCGGGAGCGCAGATGCCGCCCTCCTCGTTGATCAGCCGCACCTCGTAGCCCGGCACCGCACGGCCCGTCGCGCCGGGCGTGACATCGCCGATCCGATTGGAGACGAAGATGTGCAGCATCTCGGTGGTCCCGATCCCGTCAAGAATATCGACACCGATCCGCTCCCTCCAGCGGCGCAGCAGGTCCACCGGCAACGGTTCTCCCGCCGATACGCAAAGCCGGAGCTCGTGCTCCCCCGGCCCCGGCAGGGTGTCTCCCGCCAGCAGCATCGCGTAGAGCGTCGGAACCCCGAAAAACAGCGTGGGCTTCTCCCGCTTCAGAATACCGCCCACCGCCGCCGGTTCCGGCGGTCCCGCGAGCAGCACCGTTGTCGCGCCAACCGCCATCGGAAAGGTTAGTGAATTGCCGAGACCATAGGCGAAGAAGATCTTGGCGGCGGAGTAGACGATGTCGTGCTCGGAAATTCCGAGCGTCGGCACGGCATAAAGATCCGCGGTCGCGATGAGATGACCATGCAGGTGCACGGCGCCCTTCGGGGCGCCGGTAGTTCCCGACGTGTAAAGCCAGAAGCACATGTCATCGGCCGTGGTCGGCGCGGTGACATGGGTTTCCGCCGCGCTGTTGGTCGCCTGCGAGAGCAGAACATGGCCCTTCGCGTCGGCGCCTTCGACCAGCACGACTCCCGGCGGCTCCGCGTCGCCCAGAACCGTCTCAACCAGGGATTCGGACGCCACCAGCGCGCTGGCCCGGCTGTCGGCGAGGATATAGGCGTAGTCGCGCGCGGTGAGCCGGGTGTTGAGCGGCACCGGCACGATTCCGGCCTTGATGGCCCCAAGAAAACAAGCGACGAGATCGACGGAATCAAGCATCACCAGGACAACCCGCGCCTCGCGCCGAATACCGAGCTGTTCGAGCGTATTGGCGAACCGCGCCGCCCGCGCCGCGACCTCGGCATAGCTGTGCCGACCGGCGGCATCGATGAAGGCCGTTTTGCCGCCCCGGCCGGCATCGAGATTACGGCCGATCAGATCATCGGCTGCGTTATAGGATCCCATGGATCTCTCCCAAAGGGTCATTGCGCTTGGCGGGGGCCAGCGAACCGGCTCGTCGTGCTAACAATGGCCAACCAATCACCGCGCATCAAGCACCGATGCCACTGGAATCAGACCGCCGGTCCGGGCAACATGATCGGATTCTTCGGACACTCAACCCTATCTCCCGAGAAACACGATGACATCGGATCCAGCCCTTATCCGCGCGCTCGGTTATCCCTATCCGGCTCCTCCGGATGATTTTATCTGGCACGCCGGCGAAGCGCGAACATTTGATGACCGGATATCCCTTGCGGACCGAGTTCCGGTTCTCGCGGTCGGCTCGAACCGGGCACCGGAACAACTGCGCCGGAAGTTCGGAGATGATGCGACGGTGCCGGTTACTATCGTCCGGCTACGGGATCATGATGTCGTCTACTCCGCTCACATGGCGTCCTACGGTTCCATCGCCGCGACCCTCGCGCCCTCGCCGGGCACCCTGGTCACCGTCTCGCTCACCTGGTTGACGCCGGCCCAGCTTGAGCGGATGCACGAGACCGAGTCACTGGGCGTGAACTATGATTATGGCCTCGCGGAATCGCTGCCGATCGATATCGGGGCCGGCCGGCCGGTATGTCCGATCGGCTGCTACCTCGGACGCCGGGGCGCCTTTGCCCCCGACGGCACACCGGTCCGGCTTGCGGAGGTATCTGCGCGGGAGCAAGTCTTCAATTCGTCAACGCAGCCCGAAATACTGGCCAAGATTCACTCCTCGTTTGCCGGCGGTGAGGCGTTCGAGCCTTGGCTCCTCTCCCTTATCGGTGACCGGGAGGCGCGCGCCGTCCTGACGGCGCGCCTGGCGGACAAGGCCGTCCCGATCAGACTTCCGGCCTTTAAAATTGTCCGCTGATGAACATCTTCTCTGGGCCACACCAGCCGCGCGATCAGAAAAGGAGCCATGATGTTTCGCCCTGAACGCCTGGGCCTGATCGGTTTCGCGCTGGTCTTCGTCCTGGCATTCATCTTCCATGGATTCGATGGCGGCGAGGGGCCGGGTACCCGTCCGGCCGAAGGCGCCTCGCAACGGCGACCGCCGATCGCGGAGGCACAGCCGGTCCGCAGACCCCCACCGGCGTCACCGGCGGGAATTCTGCCGCCGGCGTCGGGCAGTGACCCGGTCGTCCGGATCGAGGATACGAAAAAGGGTAACAGCACCGGCACGGCTTTCTCGATTGGCGACGGAGTATGGATGACCGCGCGGCACGTGCTTGCGGGCTGTGCGACTTTCGGCATCGTGACCGGCCCGCGCCGTGTCGAACGCGGTTACCAGTTGGTTCTGAACCCGAACCACGACCTTGCGACCTTTCGGACGGATCGCAGAACCCATCCCCTGGGCTTTGAGTGGACCGGGTTGCGGCGCGACCAGGACGCTTTTCATTTCGGCTACCCGCAAGGCAAACCGGCGGATGTCCGATCCCGCCTGCTCGGTCGGATGAACGTCGTTCACGGGCGCGGCAACCGAATGGCGGAACCGGTCATCGCCTGGGCCGAAATCAAGCGGGTGCCCGACTTCGACGGCTCGCTCGGCGGCATCAGCGGGGGCCCCGTGGTCGATGCCGAGGGTGAGGTCATCGGCGTGACGGTCGCCGGCTCCGAGCGCCGGGGCCGGATCTTCACGACGGCCCCCGAGGGAATTCGCAATATGCTCGACCGGGCCGGCGCGTCGCCTCGGGAGTCGAGCCGCGGCACGATAAGCGGCGCCGTCGGCGCGGATGATTTTCCACGCATCGGCTCCGACCTGCGGACCAACCTCACGGTCGCGAAAGTCGTTTGCTGGGTAAATTAGGACGCCCGTTTCACGCCCGCGACATCCGGCACATAGGCCTTGGACGTGAAATGTTCGTCATCGCCCGAGGCGAATTTAAGGCCGGCCCGGAGCACGGCCCCGTCATCGACTTTCTCCAACGGCACGTAATAGCGGTCATCATCGCGCGTGACAGTGTCGTTCGAGACGGCATTGTAGCAGGCAAGGAAGGTCCAACGCCGGCGGTCGGAACGGTTCTGGTCCGAGCGGTGCAGGGCGTTGGCGTGAAAGATCACCGCATCACCGGGATCGAGCTCGCAATAGACGACCTCAAGCCGCTTGACGATCTCCTCCATACGCACGGGGTCGGCGGCATTCTGCTTGTCGGAAACCGGCACGTGGTCGATCCGTCCCAGCTTGTGGGAGCCCTTGACGATTTGCAGACAACCGTTGCCCCGGTCCGTGCGGTCCAGCGCGATCATGAAGCTCAGCATGTCGGGACGCAGGCAGCCGTTGTAGTACCAGTAGCCGTAATCCTGGTGCCATTCCCAGGCACCCCCTACCCGCGGTTCCTTGGCGGTGAGCTTGGATTGAAAATGATAGACCGGCTCGCCGATCAGCGCTTCGGCGGTGTCCACGACCCGCTCACAACGCGCCGCCATGCCGTAGACGCTGTCGCCGGCACGGTTCCAGAGCGAGATCCGTGTGCCAAGCCCCTCGGCATCGGCACGCATGAGCGAGTGCGCCGCGATCGCCGGATCCTGTTCCATGGCGCCTCTGAGCAACTCGACCTCACGCGCGTTGAAAAGC
The DNA here is from genome assembly GCA_038116915.1 of Alphaproteobacteria bacterium. GTDB lineage: Bacteria > Pseudomonadota > Alphaproteobacteria > Thalassobaculales > Thalassobaculaceae > JADHLJ01. The sequence goes on along the minus strand of JAYOEU010000083.1, from coordinate 1,491 downwards.
CCGCGCACGAAGACCAGACCATCGCGGTGATAGGCGTCAATCTGCTCCTGGCTGAGCGGGGTCGCCATGTCCGATCTCCCGGATCTCCGTTGATGTCTTCGCCTCATGATGCGCCGGACCGCCGAAGAGAGCAAGATTGCCGGGTAATCAATCATGCTTTGTGAGAGGACCTCGGGCCTGCTAAATCCTGGGAGAGATTTATGCAAACCGAAGGCCGGCGACCATGGAATATTCCGAATTCACAACCGACCTGTTTCAGCCGACATACCCGACCGCCAAGTTCGGAGACTGGGAGTTCAAGAACATCGTCACCGGCGGAGACCGCGGGTATTGGGGCGAACTTCATGGCATGCGCACGCTCGCGATCCTGATGGGGCCAAGTATCGAGGGACGCTCCTCCTGGATGTCGATGGCGGCGGTCGAGATGCAGAGCCAGGAAATCGGAATTCGCGCCGCCCACGGGACCGTGGTGGTGCTCGGTCTCGGCATGGGGTGGGCCGCGATCAACATGGCGCTGCGCGACCAGGTCGAGCAGGTCACGGTGGTCGATCTCAACACCGACGTCATCAACCTCATCCGCCAATGCGGTATCCTCGAGCAAATTCCCGAAGCGGCGCGCGCAAAGCTGAAAATCATTCACGGCGACGCTCTGACCTGGCGCCCGGATCATGCCGTCGACACGCTGCTTGCCGATATCTGGCTTAAACTCGTGGAGCCCGGCAAGTTCGATCAGGCCCGTCAAATGCAGAGCAACATCCAGGCCCGTCAGGTCTATGTCTGGGGCCAGGAGTCGGAGATCCTTCGATTATGCCGCGCGCGAGGCGGTCCGGACGTAATCCCCGGACCGGCGTTGATCCGCTCGGTGGTCGAGGACGATATCCAACTGCCGCTGATCCTTCCGGATTGGGAGGATTTCGGTCAGCGGCTCATCGAGATGGGGAAATGGTGGGGCCGTCAATAACCAGCCCCGCGGCGCCGGTCAGGGCTTTATGTCGACGGCGATGATCAGCAGCGCCGCCATGTCGTCGGACATCGACGCCAGCTGCATGTAGATGTCTTCGTCCGCCTCAAGTCTCAGATGGGTCCCGCGGTCCGATGTCTCGACGACGGTTACCGGCACGGCCGCCGAAGATCCCAGAAATTCCAAGGTTCCCTCGCGGCCGGGTTCGACATCGACTTCGGGCTGGAAGAAAAACCCGCCCAGCGACGCATTGACGATGTGCCCGTCGATCGGCCGGTCGAGATGTAGAACCGCATCGATATGCGTGTCCCGTCTCGCGAATTCCCGGCGGTCGGCATTCGTTAAGGAACCATCGGACATCTCGACCTCCGATTTAAAATCCGGTCACTTGTTCATAGTTAGATGAGTCGGACCCCGCGCCGCAATGAGGTTATGTGTTCAGGCTAAAATGAATTGGGCGCAACAAGGTGAAAAACTGGTGCCGCAGGAGGGACTTGAACCCCCGACCCTCGCATTACGAATGCGATGCT
>JAYOEU010000082.1:0-17864 GCA_038116915.1 Alphaproteobacteria bacterium | reverse complement strand
TGACCCGATCCGGTGGCCGACCGGTTAGCGAAACCAAGTGTTCGCGGGCCGTATGATACGTGGATTGATCATTGTTATCGCTTTGGCCGCCGGCATTGTTCGGCCGGCTGGCGCGTTCCCGGACGCGTGGGCCAAAGTGGTTATACAACTCGCGGACGCGGCGGGAATTCTTTCCTCGCGCTCCTGCCGTGACGACGAACATTCCGAGCGGGCGGCCCAGGTGCTCTCGTACCTGCTCAACCGGGCATCACATAGCAAACACCTCACCTATGCGGAATGGCGGGAATACCGCCGCAACTGGGTTATCCCGTCGATCCAGGAAACGCGTGGTCTGATCCATTCCTCGAGCGACTGCGACGCGGCCCGCCAGGCCGTCGGTCTGGTGATCGAGGAATGGGCCGTGCCCAACCAAATCACCGGCATCCGCTCGGCCGCGGCCGAAACCGTCGGCACGCCGAATGACGGCACGCTTCCGTCGGCACCCGTTCTGGGCGCCACCAGGTCCGATACCCTGAAATAAGACGCTTTTCGGATAGAGCCGATCCGCTTTCGGGGCCGGAACCCGCCGGTTCCGCCGCGATCAGTCCAGCGCCGGCTTCTCGCCGTCCGGCAGCGGGACGTGGAAGGTGTTCAGGGTCATCGAAATCAGCGTGTAGTAGCCGAGGATCCCGACCAGATCGACGACGCCGGTATCGCCGAACTCGGCCACGGCCTCGGCATAGGTCTCGTCGCCGACCCGGTGGTCGCGGTGCAGCTGGGTGGCGAAGTCATAGACGATGCGCTCGGCCTTGCTGGTGAAGGTAGGCACCTTGCGTTGGCGGATCGCTTCGACGAGATCCGGGTTCAGCCCGGCATCCAGCCCGATCCTCTTATGGGCGTACCATTCGAACTCGGCATTCCAGAACCGTCCGGTCACCAGGATGGCGAGCTCGCTCAATTGCGTCGGCAACGAGGTCTCGTAGCGGCAGAACTGACCGAGGCGTTGCGCCTTGTCGGCGAGCGCCGGGCTGTGCAGCCATACCTTCAGCGGCCCCTGCACCTTGCCGCGCGGTCCGGCCGCGATCTCGTCGGCGATCCGGCGCTGTTCGGGGTTCATCTCCTCAGTTTTCAGATCCTTGATGCGCATGGTCTTGATCCTCGTTGGTCGGGTTTTCCGTAGGGTCGCAGGAAAGGGTCAGACGGGATAACCGGGCTCGCGTCGCGGCATGCCGCCATAGAGATCGAGCATCCGCTCGCGCCAGTCGGCGACCGGGTCGTCGGCCTCCAGCATCTTGAACTCGCTGACGCCGCGCGCCCACATGAACGCGCCGAACACCGCATAATCAGCATAGCTCGGGGTCGCGCCGCCCAGGAAGGCCCGCTCCTTGAGAGCGGTGCGGACCGGATAAAGCGTGGTCTTCAGCTGTGCCTTGGTCTCATCGCGGTTGGCGACGATCTGCTCCAGCGTCATGCCGAAGCGCTTCTCCCGGGACTCGCGGAAATAGGCCTGGTCGTCGGCGTGAATCACCTTGGTGATGTCCGCGACGACGCAGCGCGCCACCAGCGGATGGATCTGGCTGTCCACATAGGCCGCGACCAGCCGGGCCGCGCCCTCGCCCGCCTCGCCGCCGAACAGGGACGGCGCCTTCGGATAGGCTTTTTCCAGATAACGCGCGATCTCCCAGCTGTCGCTGACCGTGGTCTCGCCGTCGACCAGAACCGGGACCAGGTTCTGTCCCGAGAAGGTCAGCTTGTGCTTGTCGGAAAACCGGACCAGCTCGACTGTGGCGCCGGCTTCCAACCCTTTATGGGCAAGCGACATGCGGGCCCGCCAGCCGAAGGGGCTGAACCTGCGGCCGTTCAGACCGGAGAGATCGTAGAGCGTGATGGACATGTCCTGAACCTCGATCGCAAGGGAAAGGGAGTGCGGCGGCTATTCCGCGGCGCCGGCCTTGGGCCGGTAGTGGGTTTCGAAGGCATTGGTGATCGGATAGCGGCGGTCGCGTCCGAAGGCCCGGTGGCCGATCTTCACCCCCGGAGGCGCCTGCCGGCGCTTGTATTCCGCCCGGTCGAGCATCCGCCAGGTGCGCATCACGGTGGCCTTGTCGTAGCCCTTGGCGACGATCTCGTCGATCGACAGCTCGTCCTCGATCAGGCCTTGCAGGATCGCGTCCAGAACCTCATAGGGGGGCAGCGTATCCTGGTCCTTCTGGTCCGGCTTCAGCTCCGCCGAGGGTGGCTTGGTGATGATCCGCTCCGGCATCACCGGGCCGTCGGGGCCGAGCGCGCCGCGCGGCTTGTTCGCGTTGCGCCAGCGGCACAGCTCGAAGACCACCGTCTTGTAGACATCCTTCAGAACCGAATAGCCGCCGCACATGTCGCCATAGAGCGTGGCGTAGCCGACGGACATTTCCGACTTGTTGCCGGTGGAGAGCACCATCGAGCCGAATTTGTTCGACAGGGCCATGAGCGTGAGGCCGCGCGAGCGGGCCTGGATGTTCTCCTCCGCGATGCCGCTGTTGGTGCCGTCGAAATGCCCGCTCAGCATGTCGGCGAAGGCGGTCATGGCGGGACCGATCGAGACGATTTCGTGCTTGGCGCCGATCATGTTCGCCGCCGCCGCCGCGTCGTCCAGGCTGTCCTGGCTGGTATAGGGCGAGGGCATCATGACGCAATGCACCCGGTCCGGCCCGATGGCGTCGACCGCGACGGCGGCGCTCAAGGCCGAATCGATGCCGCCGGACATGCCGAGGAGCACGCCGGGGAAGCCGTTCTTGTTCACATAGTCGCGCAAGCCCACGGTCATCGCCTGATAGATCGCGGCAAGGTCGGTTTCGATCGGCGCGGTCCGGCCGGGCGCGCAGACCCAGCCGCGGCCCGACCGGGTCCATTCGGTGATCGCGATCTCCTCGCGCCAGGCCGGCAGCTGCCAGGCGAGGGTGCGGTCGGCGTTCATCACGAAGGAGGCGCCGTCGAAGACCAGTTCGTCCTGACCGCCCATCTGGTTGAGATAGACCAGCGGCAGGCCGCTTTCGACAACCCGGGAGACCGCGTGATGCACCCGGAGGTCCGACTTGCCGGCTTCAAAGGGCGAGCCGTTGGGAACCAGCAGAAACTCCCCGCCGGTCTCGGCGATGCATTCGACCACGTCAGGGGTCCAGATATCCTCGCAAATCGGCACGCCGATGCGCACGTCGCGGAAGTTGACCGGCCCGGGCAACGGTCCGGGATCGAAAACCCGCTTCTCGTCGAACACCCCGTAATTGGGCAGATCGTACTTGTGCCGCGCCGTCGTCACCGCGCCGTTCTCGATCAGGAGGTGGGAGTTGTGCAGCTTGTCCCCCTCGACCCAGGGCGTGCCCAGCAGCACCGCCGGTCCGCCGTCGGCGGTCTCCCGCGCGAAGGCCTCGACCGCGGCCCGGATCTCGGCAACGAAAAACGGCTTGCGCACCAGATCCTCGGGCGGATAGCCGCAGGCATAGAGCTCGCTGGTCAGCAGCAGGTCCGCGCCGCCGGCGGCGGCCGTCGCCCGTGCCTCGCGCAACGCCGCCATATTGGCGTCCACCCTGCCGACGGTCGGGTTCAACTGGGCAAGCGCGATGGTCAGTTTGTCGGTCATCGTCGAGGTCTCTTCGGTGGCGGGTCGGAAGGCGCGGGCCGGCGGGATCGATCGAACTCAGATCTTCAGGCCGTGCTTTTCCTTGATCCCCTTCAGGACGGGCATGAAATCGTAGGTCGGGTGGAATTCGGTTTCGAACGCGCCCCAGGCGCATCGTTCCAGGGCCAGATTGACGTCGCGCAGACGATGCCCCGGCAGCTTGAGAATGGCAACCTGACCGATCCCCATCATCACATACCAGCCGACGATCTCCACACCCTCGGGCGGAAACTCCTTCCAGAAGCCGGTGGCGTCCAGCTTGGCGTTGATTTCTCCGAGGTTCTTGTCCTGCTGGTGCTTCAGGAACACGGTCAGCAGCATCTCGCCTTCGCCGGCAGCGGTCATGGTCACGGGCCTCCTGTCCAATTCGGTGCCGCTCCGGCTCGGCGGGCGGCGGGTTCCGCATGTTTGCAAATCCGGCGCGGCGCGGGAATCGATTTATCGTCGCGGGCGCGCCGGCCCCCGGCCAGGGGTGTTCCGGGGGCGAGTCTTCCGTGCAAGACTGCCTCCCCATGGGGATCAGCCGAAGGGACCGGATGGGCATGACGGAAAGAGTTCTTCTGGTGGCCGGGGCCACCGGCCTGCTCGGCCGGGCCGCGCTTGCGCATTTCAAGGACCTTCCCGGATGGCGCGTCCTGGCGCTCTCGCGCCGCGCTCCGGATATCCGGGGCGTCAGTCACCTGCGGGCCGATCTGACGGCGCCGGGCGCGCTGGACGGATACCGCGAGGCGCTGGCCCCGGTCACCCATGTGCTCTACGCGGCCCTGTTCGAGATGGAGGATCTGATCGGCGGCTGGCGGCACCGCGCGCAGATGGAGACCAATCTCGCCATGTTCCGCAACCTGCTCGGTCCGCTGGAGGACGCGGCGGCGGGGCTCCGGCACATCGCGATCCTGCAGGGCACCAAGGCCTACGGCATCCATGTCGAGCCGATGCGCGCGCCGGCCCGCGAGCGCTGGCCGCGCCATGATCACGAGAATTTCTACTGGCTCCAGGAGGATGAGCTTACCGCGCGCCGGGCCGGCAAACCCTGGAGCTATTCGATCTGGCGGCCCCAGGTGGTGTTCGGCCACGCGGTCGGCAGCCCGATGAACCTGCTCGGCGCCATCGCCGTCTATGCCTCGCTGTGCAAGGAACGGGGACTGCCCTGCCGCTATCCGGGCGGCATCCCGGTGGTCACCGAGGCCACCGATGCGCGGCTGCTGGCCAGCGCGATCGAATGGGCGGCGGACAATCCCGGCGCGGCGGCGGACCAGACTTTCAACATCACTAATGGCGAGGTGCTGATCTGGCCGAACCTCTGGCCATTCGTGTGCGACTATTTCGACCTCGAACAGGGCGAGCCGGACCCGCAGGTCCTGGCCGAGACCATGCCCGCGATGGAACCGCTCTGGGCCGAGATGGTCCGAAAACACGATCTCGCGCCTTATACGCTGAAGGAACTGATCGGCGGCTCCTGGCAGTTCCTCGACCGCGCCATGCGCCCGACCGGCGGACCGGTCCCGCCCTCCATCGTCTCCAACATCAAGCTGCGCCAGGCCGGGTTTCAAGACTGCTACGACAATGAGCAGTCGCTGACCCACTGGTTCGACGAAATGCGGAGGACACGGGTGATCCCGGGCGGGTGAGGTCCCGGAATTGGCGACGGGCCACTCCCCAATCCGCATCCCTGGCGCAAGCCAGGGTCCATTCCGCCAGCGGGTATCCGCCCTTGAGCGCGTATTTGAACGAGCCGCCATGGGCTCGGAACCCCGGCATGGGCCCTGGCTTTCGCCAGGGGTTCGGTAAAGAACGGGACTTGCGCTCGCGGTGCTTCCTTGGCAGCAATGCGTCATGAGTGTTGTCGGCCAGTCTCTCGAACGTGTTGAGGATCTCTCGCTGCTGCGCGGTGACGGGCGGTTCGCCGATGATCTGGCGGAGCCGCCGGGCTGTCTGCACGCCGCCTTTCTGCGCGCGCCGCTCGCCCATGCGGTGATCGAGAGCATCGATACAAGCCGGGCGGCGGCGCTTGCCGGCGTGGCGGCGGTGATCACCGGGCAAGACATCTCGGCTGAGACCCGGCCCTTCCTGTCCGGGGTGAAGGTCGACGCGCCGCAATTCGCCCTGGCGGTGGACCGGGTCCGCCATGTCGGGGAGCCGGTGGCGATCGTCGTCGCCTCGGACCGCTACCGGGCCGAGGACGCGCTGGATCTGATCGAGGTCCGCTACCGCGCGCTGACGCCAGTTGTCGACCCCGAAGCCGCCGCCGGCGAGGCGGCGCCGGTGCTGCACGAGGGGGCGGGCGGCAACGTCCTGCACGAACGGCGGTTCCGCTACGGCGATCCGGAGGCGGCGTTCGCGGCGGCGGCGCATTTGGTCGAGACCACGGTTCGCTATCCCCGCAACTCCTGCACGCCGATCGAGACCTTCGCGGTTCTCGCCGAGCATCGCCCGGGTGAGGCCGCCTACGAGGTAACCGCGAATTTCCAGGGACCCTACACGCTGCACACGGTGATGGCGCGGGCGCTGAACGTGCCGGGCAACCGGCTGCGGCTCAAGACGCCACCTGACTCCGGCGGTTCCTTCGGCGTCAAGCAGGCGGTGTTTCCCTATGTCGTCGCGCTCGCGGTCGCCGCGCGGATCGCGGGCCGGCCGGTGAAATGGGTCGAGGACCGCCTGGAGCATCTGGCGGGCGCGACCTCGGCCACCAACCGGGTGACGACCATCCGCGCGGCGCTGGACGGGGACGGAAGGATCACCGCGCTCGACTATGACCAGCTTGAGGATTGCGGGGCCTATCTGCGGGCGCCGGAGCCGGCGACGATCTACCGCATGCACGGCAACATGACCGGAGCCTACGCGGTGCCGCATCTCGCGATCCGCAACCGGGTGGTGGTGACCAACAAAACCCCGACCGGGCTGATGCGCGGCTTCGGAGGCCCACAGGTCTATTTCGCGCTTGAGCGGGTGGTGGATCTTGCCGCTGGCAAGCTCGGCCTCGACCCGCTGGAATTGCGCCGCCGCAACCTCGTGCCCGGCTCGGCGATGCCGTTCACCACCACGCCGGGCGCGATCCTGGACAGCGGCGACTATGGCGCGACCATGGCGAGGGCGGAACGCGAGGGCGGGCTGGAGGAATTGAGGCGCCGGCGCGACGCGGCGCGGGCCGAGGGCCGGCTTTACGGCATCGGCTGCGCGGCGGTGGTCGAGCCGTCGATTTCCAACATGGGCTACATCACCACGCTTCTGACGCCCCAGCAGCGCGAGCGCGCCGGGGCCAAGAACGGGGCGCTGGCCACCGCCACGGTCAGCTTTGATCCCTCGGGTGCGGCGGTGGTCAACGTCTCCTCGGTGCCGCAGGGCCAGGGACACCGCACGGTGCTTGCCCAGGTGGTGGCCGACGAGCTTGGGATCGATCCGAAGGACGTCGCCGCCGCCACCGATCACGATACCCTCAAAGACCCGTGGTCGATCGCGTCGGGCAATTATTCCAGCCGGTTTGCCGGCGCCGTCGCCGGAGCGGCCACGCTTGCGGCGCGGCGGATCGCCGACCGTCTGAAAGCCATCGCCGCGCCGGATCTGAACGTGCCGGCAGGGGATGTGGAACTGAAGGACGGCATGGCCCGGTCCGCGAGCAATCCGGACAACGCGATCCCGCTCGCCCGGGTTGCCGCCAAGGCCCACTGGTCGCCGCTGTCGATCCCCGAGGAGGCGGGCGCGGGGCTGCGCGAGACCGCGTTCTGGGCCGGTCCTGAACTGCGCGAACCGGATCCGGAGGACCGGGTGAATTCCTCCGGCGCCCATGGATTCATCTTCGATTATTGCGGCGTCGAGGTGGACCCGCTGGACGGCTCGGTCCGGATCGACAAATACGTGACCACCCATGACGCCGGACGGCTTCTGAACCCGGCGCTGGCGGACGGGCAGATCCGGGGCGGCTTTGCGCACGGCCTCGGCGCGGCGCTGCTGGAGGAGCTGTCCTACGCGCCGGACGGTAGTTTCCAGACCGGCACCTTCGCCGATTATTGCGCGCCCTATGCCACCGACATGCCCGACCTCGTCATCCTGCATGATCAGTCGCCAAGCCCGTTTACCCCGACCGGGGCCAAGGGCCTCGGCGAGGGCAACTGCATGTCGACCCCGGTCTGCATCGCCAACGCGGTCGCCGATGCCATCGGCAGGCCGGTCGCGACCCTGCCGCTGACCCGGCCCCGGATTCTGGACCTGCTGGGCATGGATGAACCGGCGGATCCGGCGCCGCCGAAACCGGCTATCGAGCCGCCGCCGGGAGACGGACATGCCTTGACCGGGACCGGCTCCGCGACGGTGCCGGCGCGTCCCGGGGAGGTCTGGGCGACGCTCCTCGACCCGGAACATCTGGCGGCGCTGGTGCCCGGCTGCCACGCCTTGGATCTGGTCGGCGAGAACCGCTATCGCCTGGACGCGACCCTCGGCGCCGGACCGGTCAAGGGCCGGTTCACCGCCGAAATCTCCTTGAGTGATCTTGACCCGCCCCGCGCGCTCCGCCTTTCCGGTTCCGCCTCCGGTGCGCTCGGTGCCGCCGCCGGCTCCGGTGAAATCCGGCTCGTTGAGACAGAGGACGGTACGCGCGTCGACTATGCCTACAGCGTGTTGATCAGCGGCAAGGTCGCGGCGGTCGGCGGCCGTCTGCTGGATGGCGCGGCGCGCGGCGTCATCGGTGTTCTCTTCAAGCGCCTTGCCGGGGCGGCGCGGCCCGAGACCGCGCCCGGATTGCGCGCCAGACTGCCGCGCTGGCTCGGGGGCAAGCCGTGAAGCCGGCGTCCTTCGATCTTGCCCGCCCGGACACTCTCGCCGAGGCGCTCGGGGTGCTGGCGGAGCATGGCGGCGATGCCCGGGTGTTGGCCGGCGGCCAGTCGCTCGGCGCGATGCTCAACATGCGGCTGGCGGCGCCGGCGGTGCTGGTCGACATCTCGGGGCTGGAGGAGCTTTCTACGATCTCCGAAGTTCGGGGGATGATCGAGGTCGGGGCGGCGGTGACACAGGACCGGCTGCTGCGCTGGTCGGGTCTGGCGGCCCAGCCGTTGCTGGCCGGGATGCTGCCCTGTGTCGGCCACTATCAGACCCGCCAGCGCGGCACGGTCTGCGGCTCACTCGCCCATGGGGATCCGAGCTCGGAGCTGCCGCTGGCGCTGGCCCTGCTCGGCGGCGAGGTCGTCCTAGCGAGCCGGCGCGGCCGGCGGACCGTCACGGCGGCGGCGTTTCAGACCGGGCCGATGCAGACGGCGCTGGCCGAGGACGAGATGATCGTCGCCGCTCGCTTTCCGGTGGCGGCCGGGGGAACCGCCTGCGCGTTCGCCGAGGTCGGTCCGCGCCGGGGGGATTTCGCCATCGTCGCGGTCGCCGCGCTGGCCGATGCGGGTGGCGTCGCGCTCGGAATCGGCGGTGTCGCGGATACGCCCGCCGTGCGGCGCCTGCCGTGGCTCGACGACGCGGGACTTGCCGACGCGCTGAACGCGATCGCCTGGGAGCTTCGGGCCGGCTCGGACGTTCATGCCGACGCCCGCTACCGGCGCAGCCTGGTGCGGAACCTCGGCGCCAAGGTGATCAGGGAGGCCCGCGATGCGCTATCTCAAGGGTGATCAGCGGCATCCGGTTGCCTTCACGCTGAACGGGCGGGCCGTTTCGGGAACGGCGGAGCCGCGCACTCTTCTGGCGGATTTCCTGCGCCGCGAGATCGGCCTCACCGGGACCCATGTCGGGTGCGAGCATGGCGTGTGCGGCGCCTGCACGGTGCGGATCGACGGGCGGGCGACGCGGTCCTGCCTGATCTACGCGGCACAGGCCGAGGGCCGGTCGGTCGAAACCGTCGAGGCATTGGCGTCGGGCGGCGGGCTCAACGACCTGCAGGCCGCCTTCCGCCGCCACCACGCCCTGCAATGCGGGTTCTGCACGCCCGGCATCCTGATGTCGCTCAGCCAGCTGATCGAAGAGGAGCCGGAGGCCGACGAGGCCCGGGTGCGGGAGGTTCTCGCCGGCCATCTCTGCCGGTGCACCGGCTATCATGGCATTGTCGCGGCGGCGCTCGACGTCCTGGCGGCGCGGAGGGGGAACAGCGATGTTTGATCTTGGCCGCGGATTTCTCGCCAGCGCCGAGCGGATGCCGGATGCGGCCGCGATCAGCGACGGCGCGGTCCGGCTGACCTATGGTGGATGGCGCGACGCGGTTCTGCGTCTCGTCGGCGGGCTCGACGCGATGGGCCTCGCGCCCGGCGATCACGTGGTCACCCTGCTGACCAACCGGCTGGAAGCGGCGAGCCTCCACATGGCCTGTCAGATCGCGGGGCTGGTGATCACGCCGCTGAACTGGCGCGCCAAGGCCGAGGAGCTGGACTATGTGCTTGCCGACAGCGCGGCCAAGGCGCTGGTCTTCGAGCCGCTGACCGCCGAAACCGTGGCGGCGAGCGCCGGGGCCGCGACGCTGAGACGGATCGGTCTCGATGCCGCGCCGGGCGCCGGGACCGCATGGGAGGCGATCGCCGGGCATCAGCCCGCCGCGCCGGTCTGCCGGGCCGGGCCCGAGACGACCTCGGTCATGCTCTATACCTCCGGCACGACGGGACGCGGCAAGGGCGTGCCGCGCACCCACCGGGCGGAGCGGGCCGCGGCGTCGGCGCATGTGGCCCAGAACCTCTATGGCCGGGGCGAGGTCACGCTCGGCGTCATGCCGCTGTATCACACAATGGGGGTGCGCTCGCTCCTGGCCTCGGTGATCATCAACGGCCATTTCGTCTGCCAGCGCCGCTTCGACGCGGGCGAGGCCCTGCGGCTGATCCAGGCGGAGCGGATCAGCAATCTCTATCTTGTGCCGACCCTCTATCACGATCTGCTTGCGGCGCCGGACTTCGCGGCAAAGGATACAAGCTCGGTGCGCAAGCTCGGCTTCGCCGGCCAGGCGATGACCGACGGGCTGCTGAAGCGCCTGGAGGAGGCGTTCCGGCCGGAGCTGTTCGTCAATCATTATGGCTCCTCCGAGATCTATACCTTCACCATCGAGCCGAACGCGGCGGGCAAGCCGGGCTCGGCGGGCAAGGCGGGGCTGAACCAGGAAATCCGGGTGGTGGCGCTGGGCAGCACCGATCCGGCCGATACCGTGGGCCGGGATGTCGAGGGCCAGATCATCGCCGCGCTGGACGGGGACGAGTCCTTCTCCGGCTATTGGAACCGTCCGGACGCGAACGAAAAGGCGCTGCATGGCGGCTGGTACTTCACCGGCGATGTCGGATATCGCGATGCCGAGGGGGACCTGTTCGTCACCGGGCGGGTCGACGACATGATCATTTCCGGCGGCGAGAATATCCTGCCGGCGGAGATCGAAAGCGTGCTCTCGCTGCATCCCGCCATCGGCGAGGTCGCGGTGGTCGGCCTACCGCACGAACGCTGGGGCCAGCAGGTCACCGCGTTCCTCACCCGCCGCGCGCCGGTCACCGAAGAGGCGCTGAACACCTGGTGCCTCGAAAGCGATCTCGCCCCGTTCAAGCGGCCCCGCGCCTATGTCTTCGTCGCCGAGATCCCGAAATCCCCGGTCGGCAAGATCCTCCGCCGGCTGCTGGTCGCGGGGGAGTATGTCGCGGAGGAGGGGTAGGGTCTTGTCGGCAAGCGGCCCTACTCCTCAATCCCGGAAATTCACATATTGCAGCGGCTGCTCCAGCTTCATGCCCTTGATGAGGGCGATGGCGGACTGCAGGTCGTCGCGCTTCTTGCCGCTGATCCGGAGCTCGTCGCCCTGGATCGCCACCTGGACGCCCTTCAGCTTGGCGTTCTTGACGCCCTTGACGATCTTCTGGGCCAGGTCGCGCTCGATGCCCTGCTTGACGATGACGGTCTGGCGCAGGCTGTTGCCGGAGGCCGCCTCGGGGTCCTTGTAGTCGAGCGCGTTGTGGTCGACCTTGCGCTTGGCGAGATAGCCGCGCAGCAGTTCCTGAACCTGCTTCAGCTTCAGCGCGTCGTCGGCCTTGATGGTGAGCACCTGTTCGGCGCGCTCGATCGAGCACTGGCTGCCCTTGAAATCGAACCGCGTGCCGATCTCGCGCATGGCGCCCTGGATGGCGTTGTCGACTTCCGGCATTTCGGTCCGCGAGACGACGTCGAACGATGGCATGGGGATCTCCTCCGCATATCGGTTGCTTGCCCGCAACATAAAGGTATTTTCGGAAAACCGAAGCCCTTCGCGTCGACGCGCGCGCGCCGGGCGGCCGCAGCATTGACCTTGATCCGAGGACCGCACCCATGACCCATTCCTTCACCGCCAAACGGCATGAGATCCTGGCGGACCTGAACGGCTTCCGAGTCGAAATCGACGAGGCCCGCGAGCGCGCCGACATCATCCTCGACCGGCCGCCGCTGAACATCATCGAGATTCCCCAGCGCGAGCAGATGCGGCTGGTCTTCGAGGAGCTGGACAAGGACGACCGGGTGCGGGTGATCGTGCTCAGGGCCGAGGGCAAGCATTTCTCCTCCGGCGGCAATATCGCCGGCTTCCTTGCCGCGCCGCCGGAACTGGTCTCGCGCCTCGCCGACAACATGGCGGCGCCGGCCCGCTGCCACAAGCCGGTGATCGCCGCCAACCGGGGCTATACCTTCGGGGTCGGGTTCGAGATCTCGCTCGCCTGTGACTTCCGGATCGCCTCGGAGACCACGCAATACGCGCTGCCGGAACAGCGGATCGGCCAGATCCCGGGCTCCGGCGGCTCAATCCGCCTCCTGCACATGATCGGCATGCAGCGCGCCAAGGACATGACCTTCCGCTCGCGCCGGGTCTCGGGCGCCGAGGCCAAGGAGTGGGGCTTCATCCTGGATTGCGTCCCGGACGGTGAGCTCGAGGCGGCCACCGACCGGCTGGTGGACGAGCTGCGCGAGTTCTCGCCGCTGGCCCAGCGCACCATCAAGGGCGTGCTGAACGCCGCCCAGAACACCACGGTCGAGGCCGGGATCGAGATCGAGGGCAACGCCTATGGCCGGCTGCGCACATCGGCGGATTTCGCCGAGGGCGTCGCGGCGTTCCACGAAAAGCGCAAGGCGGTGTTCAAGGGCGCCTAGACGGACCGAAGATTTCATCGCCCGCCCGTATCTCGACCGACTTGTGCGCCGGCGCGGCTGATTGTCGGATCAAGCTTGCGTTTTAACGGTCCGGGCCGTCGCCCGGATTGTTCCACGCGTCCCTTCGGGGTACCCTTGGAGCCGCGACAGTCCCCAGTGCAATGGTTCCGGTCCGGAGATTCCAGCATGACCCTCGCCGCCGTCTCGCTCGACGACAAATACACGCTTGAGGAAGGCCGGGTGTATCTCACCGGCATTCAGGCCCTGGTGCGGCTGCCGATGCTGCAGCGCCAGCGCGACGTGAAGGCGAGACTGAATACCGCGGGCTTCATCTCCGGCTATCGCGGCTCGCCGGTCGGCGGCTATGACCAGCAGCTCTGGCGGGCCAGGAAGTTTCTCAAGAACAACCACATCCACTTCCAGCCCGGCGTGAACGAGGATCTGGCGGCGACCGCGATCTGGGGCAGCCAGCAGAGCAACCTGTTCCCGGACGGCAAGTATGACGGCGTCTTCGCCTACTGGTACGGCAAGGGGCCCGGCGTCGACCGCTGCGGCGATGTGTTCAAGCACGGCAACATGGCGGGCCCGGCCAAGCACGGCGGCGTGCTGCTGATCGCCGGCGACGACCATGCGGCGAAATCCTCCACCGTGCCGCATCAGAGCGAGTTCGCCTTCGTCGACGCCAATATCCCGGTGCTGAATCCCGCCGGCATTCAGGAAATTCTCGACTACGGCATTCTCGGCATCGAGATGTCGCGCTTCTCGGGCTGCTGGGTTGCCTTCAAGACCACGGCGGAGAACATGGACAGCTCCGCCTCCATCGACATCGACCCGGGCCGCGTGAAGGTCACGCTTCCGGATGTGCCGATGCCCGAGGGCGGGGTGAATATCCGCTGGCCCGACGACTGGATGGAGCAGGAGCGCCGCCTGCACCGCTATAAGATCTATGCCGCGCGCGCCTTCGCCAAGGCCAACGGCCTCGACCGCATCGTCATCGAGAGCCCGAATCCCAGGCTCGGGATCGTGACCACCGGCAAGTCCTATCTCGATGTCCGTCAGGCCTTGGACGATCTCGGCATCACTGAGGCGATGGCCGCCGAGATCGGCATCCGGCTCTACAAGGTCGGCATGCCCTGGCCGCTGGAGCCCGACGGCGCCCGCGCCTTTGCCGACGGGGTCGAGGAGATTCTGGTCATCGAGGAAAAGCGCGCGCTGATCGAAAACCAGCTGAAGGAACAGCTTTACCAGGCCGATATCGCGAACCGGCCCCGGGTGGTCGGCAAGTTCGACGAAAACGGTGACTGGGTGCTCCCCTCGGCGGGAGAGCTCAACCCCGGCCTGATCGCCCGGGTGATCGCGGCGCGGCTCGGGCGCTTCTACACCAGTCGGGCGATCGAGGACCGCCTCAAATTCCTCGCCGCCAAGGAAGCCCAACTGGTCAAGCCGAAGACCGATTTCGCGCGCACGCCGTATTTCTGCTCCGGCTGTCCGCACAACACCTCGACCCGGGTGCCCGAGGGCAGCCGCGCCACCGCCGGCATCGGCTGTCACTTCATGTCGGTCTGGATGGACCGCAACACCTCGACCTATACCCATATGGGGGCCGAGGGCACGCCCTGGATCGGCCAGGCGCCCTTCACCGACACCAAGCACATCTTCGCCAATCTCGGCGACGGCACCTACACCCATTCCGGCCTGCTCGCGATCCGTGCCGCCGGGGCGGCGGGTGTCAATATCACCTACAAGATCCTCTACAACGACGCGGTGGCGATGACCGGCGGCCAGCCCGCCGACGGCGGCTTCACGGTGCCGCAGATCGCCGCCCAGGTCGCCGCCGAGGGCGCCAAGGAAGTGCGCATCGTCACCGACGAGCCGGACAAGTATCCGATCGGCACCAAATGGCCGGACGGCACCCTGATCCATCACCGGGACGAGCTCGACGAGGTGCAGCGCGAACTGCGCGAGGTCGAGGGGCTGACCGTGCTGATCTACGACCAGACCTGCGCCGCCGAGAAGCGCCGCCGCCGCAAGCGCGGCATGATGATCGACCCGCCGAAGCGGATCTTCATCAACGAGTTGGTCTGCGAGGGTTGCGGCGATTGCGGTGTCGCCTCGAACTGCGTGTCGGTCGCCCCGGTCGAGACCGAATACGGGCGCAAGCGCCTGATCGACCAGTCCGCCTGCAACAAGGACTATTCCTGCGCCAAGGGCTTCTGCCCGAGCTTCGTCAACGTGATCGGCGGCAAGGTCCGCAAATCCAAGGCCGCGGGCGCCGGGACGACGGATCTGTTCGAGGTCCTGCCCGAACCGGGCCAGGCCAGGCTGGACGAGCCTTACGGTGTGCTGGTCACCGGCATCGGCGGCACCGGGGTGGTCACCATCGGCGCCCTGATCGGCATGGCGGCGCATCTCGAGGGCAAGGGTGTTTCGGTGCTCGACATGACCGGGCTTGCCCAGAAGGGCGGCGCGGTGATCAGCCACATCCGCATCGCCAAAAGCCCGGAGGATCTGCACGCGGTCCGCATCGCCGCCGGCAGCGCCAAGCTGCTGCTGGCCTGCGACATGGTCACCGCGGCCGGCGTCGAGGGGCTCTCGAAGATCTCGAAGGAAGAGACCACGGCGATCGTCAACACCCAGCGCACCATGACCGGAGCCTTTACCCGCGACCCGGATCTCGCCTTCCCGGCGGGCGCGTTCGAGGACGCGATCCGCGGCTCGGCCGGCGAGAACTCGACCGAATTCGTCGATGCCAGCCGGATCGCGACCCAACTGCTGGGCGACAGCATCGCCGCGAACCTCTTCATGCTCGGTTACGCGCTTCAGAAGGGCCACATCCCGCTGACACTGGAATCGGTGGAGCGGGCGATCGAACTGAACGCCGTCGCCGTCGAGTTCAACAAGCAGGCCCTGCTCTGGGGCCGCCGGGCGGCGCATGATCTGGCGGCGGTCGAGAAGATCGCCATCCCGCCGGCGCCGAAGCCGGTGCATCGCGAGATCTCCGGCGATCTCGAAGAAATGATCGAAAAGCGCGTCGCCTATCTCACCGCCTATCAGGACAGGGCTTATGCCGACCGGTATCTCGGCCTAGTGCGCGAGATCGAGTCAGCGGAGCGCAACAAGACCCCGGGGCTCGACGGCTTGAGCGAGGCGGTGGCCCGCTACGCCTTCAAGCTGATGGCCTACAAGGATGAGTACGAGGTCGCCCGGCTGTTCACCGACGGCACTTTTCAGCGCCAGCTGGCGGATCAGTTCGAGGGTGACTACAAGATCGAGTTCAACCTCGCCCCGCCGCTGTTCTCGGAGCGTGATCCGGAAACCGGGCATCTGACGAAGAAGACCTACGGCGCCTGGATGATGCCGGCCTTCCGTCTGCTCGCCTCGTTGAAGGGGTTGCGCGGCACGGCCTGGGACATTTTCGGCAGGACCGAGGAACGCCGGACCGAGCGCCGGCTTATCGGGGACTATTTCGCCCAGATGAAGGAAGTCGCCGGCGCGCTCAATAGGGATAACCACGCGGCGGCGGTGGACCTCGCCCGCATCCCCGAACAGATCCGCGGCTTCGGCCACGTCAAGGACCGGCACCTGATGACCGCCGAGGCCCGCCAGGCCCAGGCGCTCGCCACCTTCCGCAACCCCGAGGCGGCAAAGACGGCGGCGGAGTAGCGCGGCGGGATTTCGCGGCTAATTGGAAAAGTCCGTATCCCCGGCGTAGGCCGGGGCCCATGCCTGAAGCGTTAGCCAATGGGCGAGGGTGGATCACGATCCGACATAGACGGTTGTGATCGGTTAGCCGTCACGTGGACCAGCCTCAGGCGTCGGCCCCGACCTGCGTCGGGGATACGGGAGGGGGAAAGGGTTGCCCCGTCTTTTCCCTCTCCGGGAGGCCCCCGCGTTCGCGAGGGCGACGGGGATACTTCTCTATAGTTCTCCGTCGCCCTGGCGTAAGGCAGGGCCGGGCACCGGCGGTTCCGCTTGAATGGTTGGACTTTTGGCGATCCGGGCAAGATTGGGTCCGATCCAGGACCCTGCCGTGCGCCAGGGTGACGGAAAGGTTTTTCGTTGTCGTCATCACAAGAGCGACAGAAAACCAACCTTCACCCCTGCTCTTCATCCCGCAACAGCCAGCCGAAGAAGACTGTCGCGAGGACCGCGGCGACCAGCTGAACCGCGATGAAGGCCGCGACATTGGCGGGGGCGATGCCGGCGAAGGTGTTGGAGAAGGCGCGGGCGATGGTGACCGCCGGGTTGGCGAAAGAGGTTGAGGAGGTGAACCAGTAGGCGGCGGTGATATAGAGCCCGACCGCATAGGGGATCACCTCGGCCCGCGCCTTCAGACAGCAGAGGATGGTGCCCACGAGCCCGAAGGTCGCGACGAACTCTCCGGTCCACTGCCCGAGGCCGGCGCGGAGCTTCATCGAGGGATCGATGATCGGATTGTCGAACATCAGGTGCGCGGCGAACACGCCGGCGATGCCGCCGAAAATCTGGGCGATCACGTAAAGCGCCGCGTCCCGCGCCGCGATCTCCTTGCGGATGGTGAAGGTGAGCGTGACGGCCGGGTTGAAATGCGCGCCCGAGATCGGCCCGAGGCAGAGGATCAGTACCACCAGAATGGCGCCGGTCGGGATCGTATTGCCGAGCAGCGCGATGGCGACATTCCCGCCGGCAAGCCGTTCCGCCATGATGCCGGAGCCGACGACGGTCGCCAAAAGCGAGAAGGTGCCGAGCCATTCGGCGGCCAGTCTGCGTATCATGAGCATGGTTTCCGATCGGCGGTTCCGGTTAGCCTACCATCGTCAGCCCGCCGCTGACGCTGAGCACCTGGCCGGTGATGTAGTCGGACATGCCGGAGGCGAAAAACACGACCGCATCGGCGATCTCCTCGGGCTCGCCGATGCGGCGGAACGGCACCGCGCGGGCGAGCTTCTCGCGCATGCTCTCGGGCTGGGACATCAGCAGCGGCGTGTTGGTCGGCCCCGGACAGACGCAGTTGACGTTGATCTTGTGTCGAGCGGTCTCGCGGGCCAGCGACTTGGTGAACGCGATCACCCCGCCCTTGGCGCCGGCATAGATGGTCTCGCCCATCGAGCCGACCCGGCCGGCATCGCTGGACACGCTGACGATCTTGCCGGCATTGGCCGCGACCATCGCCGGCAGGAAGGCCTTCACC
>JAYOEU010000081.1:2624-18052 GCA_038116915.1 Alphaproteobacteria bacterium | reverse complement strand
AACCGCTAAATATGGGAATCCCTGCGCGAGTCGGTCTTAGCGAAAGTTGGTATAACATGCGGCACGCACCCCGATTTTCCGATGACTATGGCTTCGCGGGCTCGAACAGCTCCGACGCCGCCATGAGCGCCATATACACCAAGGATCTGGACGAGGTCTTCGAGTCCTATGGCGACGACTGGTCGCTGGACGGCGAGGAATTCGACGTCGAAATCCTGCACTGAGGCGCGGCTCGGTTTCAGTCTTTCCTGGTGGCGGCCGTCTTCGCGTCTTCTTGGAGGAGGCCGCCGAAATACCGCAGGACAGGAACGATATCCTCGCGCCAGAGGCGCCAGGTGTGGTCACCATCAACGATCCGCATCTCGACCGGCACCTCGAGGCATTTCAGACGCAGATAGAGATCGACGGCGCCTTCATAGAGCCCGAAGCTGTCATCATCTCCGACGGAGATGAACAGGTCCGGTCGGAGCCGCGCGGTCTTGAGATCCTGTAGTTTCGAAAAGAAGTTCATCCTGTTGTAGCGGTCCGGCGTGAAAGGGTCGCCGAAGGCACCCCTGAACATCCGGATCTGGCCCTGGCTGACCGCCGCCGTGCTCTCCATATCGCCGAAGACGGCGCCGCTCAGGCTGGCGGCGGCGCGAAACCTTTCGGGATGCAGGATCGCCAGCCGGAGCGCCCCATAGCCGCCCATCGAAAGCCCGGCGATGAACCGGCCATCCCGGTCGGCCCGCACGCCATGCTCGCGTTCGACATGGGGCAGGAGGTCTCCCAACAGCGCGCTCGCAACCGGGCCGTGGGCCTCTGAATCCACATACCAGCTATTGCCCGCTCCCGGCATGACGATGGCCATGGGCGGCAGCTCCCGGTTGGCGATCATCCGGTCGGCGGTCTCGCGTATCTTGCCGGCATGCAGCCAGTCCCGCTCGTTCCCGCCGAGCCCGTGCAGCAGATAAAGCACCGGCGGCGGCTGGTCCCGGTCTTGCGGCAGATAGATGGAGTAGGCGAGATCCCTGCCGAGCGTCGGGCTTGGCGCTTGGCGTGACGTCTCCACCTCCCCGCCGGCAAGCGCGCTTGCGGCGGACCAGCAGATCAGGACGGCAGAGGCCCAGGCGCGGATCATTCAGCGGGTTGCGGAACGGATTGAGATCTGGTTTCCCGGCCCGATTCCGGCGCGGGTTGTTGCGCCGCCTTCCGCGCGGCGGCGGCCTGCCAGGGTGACGATTTGATCCAGCTCACCAGATAGGCGAAGCCGACCACGCAGGCGAGCCCGATGATATTGACGAGGGAGACGAAGGCGTTCGAACGGCCGCCGACGTCAAGCGCCATGCCCGCGAGCTGCGCCAGCCACATGTTCAGCAGGAATACCGGCAGCGCCTGCTGTCCGACCTTGAGGATCGGCTTGGCCCAGCGCGCTTCCAGAAGGTGCTCTCGCCCCTTGACGAAGACGATTGCGAGATAGGCGAGGCAGAGGAAATGAATGTAGCGCAGAACGCCGTAATCGGTCTTCGCGGCGTAAGGCTGCAGGATGTCGTGTATTTCCTCGTAAACCGGGACCCGGGTCCAGATCGGCCAATGGGTGAACGGAATGCTGAGCACCACGAATGCCATGGCGAGCACGATAAGCGCCGGCTTGACCGGCGGCGCCTTGATCCAGCCGCGTGACAGGGCGAACCCGATGATGAAGATGATCTGCCAGCCCATCGGGTTGAAGAACCACTCCACGTGATCGTGCTTCGGATGCGCCGGAAGCCCGCCGTCGAGCTTCCAATTCCCAAGCCATAACCCGAATGAGGCGGCCAGCGGCAGCCAGGGATGCACCCGCGCCAGCAGCATCGCCGCCGGGATCAGCAGCAGCGCTCCCATATACATCGGCAATATGTCGAAATAGTTCGGCACATAGGTCAGGGTCACCAGCCCGATCAGCGCCTCGGGCACGGAATTCACGAAATACGCGAGATTCAGCCGGTCGATGTAGTTTTCCGTTTCGAGGACGGCCGTCCCGGCGGCGCAGAGCGCCAGGATCAGGAAAAAAATCAGGATATGGGAGGTGTAAAGCTGCCAGATCCGGTTCAGCACACGGGCCACGCCGTACCAGAAGCCGGCGCGGATGAAGGTGCCGCCGAACGCGATCGCCGCCGCGTATCCCGAGCAGAAGACAAACATCTCGGCCGCGTCCGACCAGCCGAAGCGGGCGGGGATATAGTATCCCCACGTATCGTTCGGAACGTGGGCCAGAAAGATGATCAGCATCGCCACGCCGCGGAAGAAGTCCAGCCGGGGGTCTCTTTTCTTGGTCGGTTGGCGCATTTGATCCCACGGAAATATTTTACGCGGACCCTGGTCGGCCGCGTCTACCTGCATCATCTATTGAAGGCGGGACCGCGGGGCCAGTCAAATAACTCTCGCGTGATTGTGAACCGAGTTGGTGTGACTTTTCCCTTGGAAAACCGATGTTTACAGCATCCGATGCCGCAACGGAACCGGGCGCCGACAGGTGCTTGAGACGTGCTGGCAGCGGGGCCGGAAAACGGCGCGGTCGGGAATGCAGATAAAGCGTGTGGGGCGCGTGAGGTGACTTCGAATATCACTGGGCAAGCGTTGACCGCGGATGAGAGTCCCTGGCCCGCGAACATGAAACGACGGCGTTGGACCTTTCTGGCGTTGGTCCTGACGACGATGACGGGCCTTACGGCGGCGTTGGCCGGCCTGCTTTGGCCCGACGGGCTGACCGGCTTCGAGATCGCCATGATCGTGCTGTTCGCCTTGAACACGCCGTGGCTGTCGATCGGGTTCTGGAACGCGGTTATCGGTTTCGCCTTGCTGCACGGCCGGAAGAACTGGCTGCGCGAGGTGGTGCCGGTCCACGGTCACGGCGACACGGACTCGCCGATCACCAGCCGCACGGCCATCGTCATGCCGGTGTTCAACGAGGATCCCGACCGGGTGGTGAGCCATCTTCGAGCCGTGACCCGGTCACTGGATGCGACGGGACTGGCCGGGCATTTCGAAATCTTCCTATTGAGCGATACCAACCGTCCCGAACTTGCGGCGGCTGAGGAACGGCTCTTCGCCGAGTGGCGCGGGACGGACCCGGTTCCGGACCGCCTGCACTATCGGCGCCGCGCCCTGAACCTGCGTCAGAAAGTGGGCAATATCGAGGATTTTTGCGAGCGCTGGGGCGACGCCTTCGAGCACATGCTGGTCCTGGACGCTGACAGTCTGATGTCCGGCGCGGCGATCCTGCGGCTGGTCCGGCTGATGCAGGCCAATCCGAAGCTCGGAATCCTGCAGAGCCTGGTGACGGGCCTGCCGGCGACCAGCGCCTTCGCGCGGGTCTTCCAATTCGGCATGCGCCACGGGATGCGGTCCTATACCACCGGCAGCGCCTGGTGGCAGGGCGACGAGGGACCCTATTGGGGGCATAACGCGATCATCAGACTGGCACCGTTCCGGGCGCATTGCCGATTGCCCCGGCTCGCGGGCCGGGCCCCGCTCGGCGGTGAAATCCTGAGCCATGACCAGGTCGAGGCGGTGCTGATGCGGCGCGCCGGCTACGACGTGCGGGTCCTGCCCATCGAGGATGGCAGCTTCGAGCAGAATCCGCCGACCCTGCAGGATTTCATGAAGCGCGACCTGCGCTGGTGTCAGGGCAATGTTCAATACCTGAAATTGCTGGGGATGCCCGGCATCCGGCCGCTCGGGCGGTTGCAGCTGCTTCTGGCCATCATGATGTATACTGGCGCGCCGGTTTGGTATGCCTTCATGCTGACCGGTCTTGCCCAGTTCGTGCATGGCGCTTTGACCCGCGAGACCGGGCTGCATGACGAGATCTTCGGAACCTTCGAGTTTCCGGCCATGGGGATCAGCGGTGGGGCGATCCTGTTCACGGTGATCCTGGCGATGAATTTCGCGCCCAAGATCCTCGGGGTTCTCGACGTGCTGTTGCGCGCGGGAGAGCGCGCCAGATATGGCGGCGGCCTCGCCCTGGCGGGAAGCGCGGTGGTCGAGGCGGTGTTCTCGATGCTGATCGCGCCGGTGGCCGCGCTGGCGCAGACGGTTTTCCTGATCGGGCTGTTTTTCGGCCGCAAGGTTACCTGGGACGCGCAAGCCAGGGACCAGCACAGCGTGTCGCTGCTTGAGGCGCTCGGGGGATTGTGGCCGCAGACCCTGATGGGGCTGATCTTCGCCGTTGGTCTTGCCCTTGTCGCGCCGGATTATCTGGTCTGGGGTGCTCCGGTGATCCTGGGACTGCTGCTCGCGGCGCCTTTCGCCTCGGTCACCTCGCGGCCCGATATCGGGCGGATTTTCGCCAAGGCTGGCATCTGCGCGATCCCGGAGGATCGGGAACCCTCTCTCGAGCTCCTGTGGCTGGGATACGGCCCGGAAATGTTCGACCGCATTCCGGGGGGCGCCCGCCTCGGCGGGATCTTGCAACCCATCGCCTCCAGCGACCAGGGCGACTGACCCGGCCCTGGTCACGCCGTCCGCCCACACCTATTGTCGGGCACGACGTGATTTCGGACTGGAGCCTGATCAATGCCCGACGAGGACGCCGGCGCGCGTTCCGGCAACCCGTGGACCGTTCTGCGCACGCGGGTTGCCTACGACAATTCCTGGATCCGGGTGATCGAACACGACGTGCTCAATCCGGCGGGAAATCCGGGGCTCTACGGTGTCGTCCATATGAAGAATCTCGCCGTCGGGGTGCTTCCCCTGGATGACGAGGGCCACACGTTCCTGGTCGGCCAGCACCGGTTCCCGAGAGACTATTTCAGTTGGGAACTGCCGGAGGGTGGGGGCGATCCGGACCAACCGGCGGCCGGGTCGGCGGCCCGGGAACTGCGCGAGGAGACCGGACTTAACGCCGCCTCCTGGCATCCCTTTCTGTTCATGGATCTCTCGAATTCGATTACCGATGAGACCGCCGTGGGATTGCTGGCCTGGGATCTTGAGCAGTTTGCGCCGGCCCCGGAAGAGGAAGAGAGGATCGTCATTCGCCGGGTCCGGTTCGCCGAGGCGCTGGAAATGGCGCTGTCGGGGGAAATCCGCGACGCGTTCGCCGTGACCATGCTGTTCAAGGCCAGGCTGCTGGCCGACCGCCGGGAATTGCCGCCGGCGATTCTGGAGCGGATTGCCCGGGGGATGTAGCAAACCGTGCCGGAAGAGCGCCGGCCCTAGAGCTGGGCCCACATCCGCATCAGGTTCAGCCGGCCTTTCTCAAGCGTGCGGATCACCTCCGCGTCGCCCTTGTTCCTGACCAGGATCTCAGCGGCGTTGGCGAGATCGGACAGGACCTCGCGCTGTTGCGGATCCGGCACCATGCTCTCGATCCAGGTCACCGCCGCCAGCCGCCGGCCCTTGGTCACCGGATTGACCCGGTGGGTGAAGTACGTCGGGTAGAGAACCGCGTCGCCCGGCTGAAGCTTGTAGTCATGCTCACCGAACGGCGATTCCAGTACCAGCTCGCCGCCCTGGTAGGCGTCCGGCGAATTCAGAAAGATGGTGATCGACAGATCGGTCCGCATGCCGGGATAGGGGCCCATCAGCGCCGCGTCGATATGCCGGTCGTAGCGCTCGCCCTGCGTGTAGGAATTGAAGATCGGTGACAGGATGCGGCGCGGCAGCGCGAACTGATTGAAGACCTCGTTGCGCCGCATCACCCCCATCACCAGTTCCGAGAGTTCGCGGTAGTCCGGACTGTTGGGCTGCACCTGAGTGTTCTTCTTCAGCTCCGCGCCCAGCACGCCGCCGCTCATGCTTCCGTCGGCGAAGGGCATGGAGAACAGCTTGGTCGCGATCGTGCGCACCTGATCCTTGGAAAGCAGTTCTGAGATTACCGCGACCATTTCGACCTCGCTCTGGCTGGAGACGGGAGTCTAACCATCCCGGACGTTGCGCGAAAGCTTGCCCGCCGCCGGTTCTCGCTCCACGGGCCGAGTCTTGCCGGGCCGGGGGGCAAACTTTGCCCGGCGCGGATTGCGCCGGCGGCCAAGGCCTTGGAATCCGGGGGTTTCTGTTCGGCATGGCTATTGCGTTCCCTTAGGGCAGGTAACCAAGAGTGAACCGACAAAAAGAGTGGGAGACGATCATGTCCTTGGGTGCGGTACTGAAAGCAGGACTGAGCGCGCGCGATTCGAACCAGACGGAAGCCGGGGCCGGATGGGATCCCTATCCCGACGGCGGCGAGCGCGCGAAACCCTCGCAGGGACTGAAGGCCGTGCCGGCCAAGCGCGCCGCGACGGCGAAATCCTCCCTGGATATCGGCTTGTCCGACTCGTTGCCGAAACCCAAGGTCACGCCGCCGGCCAACCCCAAACCGGCGAATGCCAATGCCAGTTCCAGCCGCGGCTCGGTCAAGCTCAGCTCCCGGCGCGCCGAGACCATCCGCGAAATTGCCGCCGTTCCGGCGCGCAAGGCCGCCGGCGAGGTCAATCCGCAGCAGTATATCCGCGAGCTGGATCGCTTTCATTCCGAGCAGAACCGCCGTCTGACGCGGGACGTGGTCATGGATGTGGCCTCACACGAGGTCGAACGCGTCGCCAAGCTGGCGGCGAAGATCCGGGGCCGCTACATCGCCAAGCTTCTGGATGCGGGAAATTCCGAGCAGGCCGGCCTGAAGGAGGCTGAACTCGCCGAACTGCGGCGCTACCGGGAGTCGCATGAAGAGCTCTGTCACGGCCTCGAGCTTTTGAAGACGGCGATCGCCGAAGGGGACATCAGCATTTCGGGAATGATCCGCCGCTAGCGGCCAGGTCGTTCCGCCGGCCCGCATGACGTAGGACCGGGCCCGCAGATCATCGAATACACCCAGAGCGGACCGGGGTCGCGCGCCAGAGCGGCCCCGGTTTTTTTCAGCCCTTTACAAGCCGGCACGGCTCGCGTCTTTATGACACCCATTGCTGGATCGGCGCCGTGGAGAGTGTGGGATGGCTTTGGACGACGCGGTGATTTCCGCCTTTCGCGACGACGGCGCGGCGGTGCTGCGCGGGGTTTTCTCCGAGCAGTGGATCGAGACCCTGCGCCGGGGCGTCGACATCAACATGAACACCCCGGGCCGATATACCCGCGGCTATACCAAGCAGGGCGATCCCGGCCACTTTTTCGGCGACTATTGCAACTGGAGCCGGATCGGGGAATACCGCTCGTTCTTCTTCGATTCCCCCGCCGCTGAAATCGCCGGCGCGCTGATGGGCTCGGCCAAGGTCAATCTGTTCCACGAGCATGTGCTGGTGAAGGAGCCGGGCACCCAGGACCGCACGCCCTGGCATCACGACCAGCCGTACTATTGCGTCGACGGCCGGGACACCTGTTCGCTGTGGATTCCGCTGGACCCGGTGCCGCGCGATACCTGCGTGGAGTTCGTTGCCGGCTCGCATCTTTGGGGCCGCTGGTTCACGCCGACGAAATTCGTGGGCGTTCAGTACAATCGCCAGGACGATGGGTACGAGACGATCCCGGATATCGATTCCGAGCGCGGAAAATACCGGTTTCTGTCCTGGGCGCTGGAGCCGGGCGACTGTATCGCGTTCAACTTTCTCACCGTTCACGGGGCGCCGGGCAATCCCTCGAAATCAAACCGCCGCCGGGCCTTCGCGGCCCGCTTCACCGGCGACGACGCGGTCTATGTCCGGCGCGCCGGCGAGATGTCGCCGCCGTTTCCGGAACTGACGCTGAAGCCCGGTCAGAAACTCGATTGCGAGACGTTTCCGGTGCTGCGCGGCGCTTAAGGCCCGGCGTTCGAAACTTCCGGGTCCCGCAGAATGAGCCGGTTGCAGTACCGCCAGACTTCCGGTGTCAAGGCCGCGTCGCCGGCATGCGCGGCGTGGGCCGCATAGGCGCCGGGCAGTTCGATCGGCGAGACCGGGTTCTTGACCGTGGGGATCATGGTGTAGAGCGCCTGAAAGATCAGCCGGTCGCCAGCGGCCGGCAGAAGGCCCTTGTGGATGGCGGCCGTATCGACAAGGAATGCGTCGCCGGCGCGGCCGGTAACCTCGATGAAATTCTCGGCTCCGTAAAGCGCTTCGACGTGATCGTCCCTGAACCGTTTGTTGTTGTTTACGGCGAAGCTGAGCGCCTTGGCCGTCTCGGCGTCGCGTTGGTTCAGATCCCTGAACCGGGCACTGCGTTGCTCGTGGTTGTGCGAGCCGCGAACCACGACATGGGGACCGGTCGTGGCATCGACATCGGTCAAATAGACGAACAGTTTCAGCCACTTGAAATCGTGGGAATCGATATGGAAAAGCTGCGCGTCGCGGGCTTCGGAGCGGCCGTGCAGGGACCACCAGGAAGACAGGTAGGGAATGCTCGGCGGCACACCGAGATAGTTCGACACCACAGGCAGAACCTCGGGGCCCAGGGTAAGCGGCAGAAGATGAGGGGCCCCGGCGATTGCCTCGGCGGAATACTCCGCCACATTGACGGTCGGCGGCAAAGCCGATCTGGCGAAGACCGCCCCGCTCATCGCCGCCTGATCGCTCAGCGGGAGAGGATCGAAATAGGCGTGGATTTCCGAGAGCTGAGCGGCCGTCAGTATATTGCCCAGCGGACAGAACCCGTCCCGCCGCAGCAGCTCCAGCGCTTTCGCGCCGGCTGCGTCGCATTGCGGAATCGGAGCCTGGAGTTGCGTATTGATGAACTCGCGGGAGACCATGGCCATGCGGTCATAGATGACCATCGGAATGTTTCGCCGCAGGTGCAGCAGCAACTGCCTCGACCATTGAGGGTTGTCATAGTCCAGGATATCCGGGCCTGTCGGCAAGATGGACATGAAAGCTTCGGGCTCCGCCTGCGTTTTCCAAGCCCTAATCATAGGACCCCGCCCCCGGCAGGTCCACGGGCTCGCGCCGGGCGCGGGGTTGCTCTAGGATGGCGCCGAATCCACACGAAGGCGGACCGGGGCCGTTGGTGACATTTCGATGAATTTTCGCGGCTCCCCGCGCGTGCCGGCCACCCGATCCGGCATTCGGCGCTTTTCCCGGTGACGCCGCCCGAGCCTTCTGCCGGTCAGGTCCGCTCCGCAATGAACACCCCGGGTTTCATCCGCGTTATGATGATCATGGGCGCCTTCCTGCTGTTCGTGCAGATCAACCGGACCGGGGGGGCGGTGCTCGCGACCGCGCTCGCCGATGCCCATGGACTGGCGCCGGCGACGATCGGTCTGGTCACCGGCGCGATGTTCCTGGCGTCCGCCGCCGTGCAATTGCCGGTCGGTCTGATGCTGGATCGGTTCGGGCCGCGCCGGATGATCACATCGCTCAGCTTTCTGGCGATCGCCGGCATGGTGCTGTTCGCGGTGTCGACCGACTGGGTGGGATTGACCGCGGCCCGCGTGCTGATCGGGATCGGCCATGGCGCATCAATCACCGGGGTCTATCTTCTGGTGGTCGCCTGGACGCCGCCGGAGCGGGTCGCCAGCGTCGCCGCCACCATCATCGCGCTTTCCGGAGGTCTCGGCGGTTTGCTGTCGACGGCGCCCTTGGCCATCGTCCTGGCGGAACTGGGCTTCAAGGGGACATTCCTGCTTCTCGCCGCCGTTTCCGCGCTGATAGCCGTCCTGATCTGGAGCTTCGTGCGCGATCGCCCGGATGGCGCGGTCACGGCGCGGCCGCGGGAAACCCCGCTTGAAGCGGTGCGCGGCCTGTTCGAGGTGATCCGGGATCGCAATCTGCGGCCGATCTTCAGCATGGCGCTGTGTTTCTCGGCCCCGTTCGCCACTGTCGGAGGGCTCTGGGCGGGGCCGTATCTGCGGGATATTCACGGGTTCGGAGCGGCGACCGCCGGGCTTATCCTGCTGGTCATGGTTCTGTGCCTCAACGCCGGAACCTTCGCCTATGGCCCGATGGACCGGATCTTCACCAGCCGCAAGCGCATCGTGCTGTGCGGCGTCGCGATCATGACCGTCTCGCTGCTGCTGCTCGCCGCCATTCCGAGGCCGCCGATCTACGTGGTCATCGCCCTGTTCGCGATTTTCGCCTTCGCCTCGCCGATCTTCGTGACCTTGGCGGCGCATTGCCGGAGCTTCGTGCCGGAGCACCGGGCGGGGCGCGCGATGGCGGTGATCAATCTGGTGGGGGTCGGGTTCATTTTCCTGCTGCAGGGTGTCACCGGGTGGATCATCGACACCCTCGCGCCGGACGGAACGCCGGGTGAGCTCGGGTACCGGCTGGTCTTCATGACCGTCGCCCTGGCCCTGGTCGCGACCGGCGGAGTCTATGCCCTGTTCAGCCGCGAGGCGCCGCCGCCGGCCTCCAGGCGTTGAGCGTCACCCCTTGGTCCGGGCCTTGGCGATCAGGTCGGCCAGACGATCCTCGCCCATGGCGCCGGGAATAATCGTTCCGCCGATAATGAATGCCGGCGTTCCCCGTACCGAGAGCGCTTCTCCAAGCTCGCGGGTCTTGCGGATCTGATCGATGACCGCGGGCGCCTCCATGTCCTTGCGCAGACGCTCGGTATCCAGGCCGACTTCCAGCGCAACCTGAAAGATCGCGGGTTCCGAGAGCCGGCCCTTGAGACTCATGAGGGCGATATGAAAGGCCTCGTATTTGCCTTGCTTGTGTGCCGCCAGCGAGGCTTTCGCGGCGACTACGGATTCGGGGCCGAGGATCGGATACTCCTTCAGTACGATCCGCACCTTGCCGTCGGCGTTGGCGAAATTGATCAGGGGCTCGAGCATGCGCTTGCAGTAGCCGCATTGATAATCGAAGAACTCCACCAGCGTGACATCGCCCTTGGGATTGCCGAGAACCGGGTCGCCGGGATCGCGTTCAATTGCGTCGGCGAGCGCCGCGACGCGTTCCGCCTGACGCCGTTCCTCGGCGAGCTGCTCGCGCTGCTGCATCGCCTGAAGCGAGTCCATGATTACCTCGGGGTGCCGCATGATGTAGTCGCGGATCAACTCGTCCAGGGCCTGTTTCTGCGCGTTGCTGAAGGCGGGGTCCGCCGCGAGCGCGGGCGCCGTTGCTTGTGACCAGACGCTCAGGGCGATTGCCGCGGCGGCGATCAAGGGAAGTCGAAGCCTGATTTTCATGCACCCAATCCAAGTTTCCGGAGCGTCTGTTCAGACGGCGTTCCGGCAGTCTCGCCCGAGAGGCGGGCGCGGGTCCAGCCACGTCGTCGTGAGGAGGAAACAGCGCGCTCAGCGCCTGCGGTCACGATCCTGGATGCGGCGCTTCGCCAGCTCCTCGATATCCAGCGCCCGCAACCAGCCGGGCGCGCCCCGGCTCATGTGATGCTGGGCACGCCTCGCCTGTTGGATCGCGTCTTCGAGCCGGTACTGCAGCAACGCCTCCTCGGCCAGCGAGAGCGCGAGCGGTCCCGGCATGTTGTTGCGGCCCTGGGCGGTCGCGAGCTGGCGCCAGGCAAAGGCGGAGGTGTCCATGTCGCGGATCACGTTTTCCATGCGTTGCAGCGCCGCCTTGTTGGATTCCTCCGTATTGATCGCAAGCTCGGTGCGGGCCAGATCGGCTTCGATCAGCGGCGCCTGGCCCAAAAGGCCGAGGGCTTTGGAATAGGCCTCTCTGGCCGGCTCGGGCCGCCCCGACTCGGAGAGGATCTGGCCGCGCAGTTCCCAGAAATATCCGTCTTGCGGATATTCGGCGAGCAGGCCGTCGAGAAGCTGCAGCGCCGGCTCGATAGAGGGCTCCCTATACGTCGCGATCACCCGGGCGTAACGCGCTGGCAGGCTTTTGTCCTCCTCGGGATAGCGCTGGAAGGTGCGTTGCGGTGACAGCAGGAAGCCCGTCAGCTTGGCGACCATCCGCTCATGCATTGCGACGAATTCGGGCGGCGGCGGCACGTCGGTATATTTCGAACCGTCGGCATGATTGCGGGCGAAGGTGACCCGGTCACGGGTCATCGGATGGGTGTTGGCGTATTGCGAACGCCGTTCCGGCTGCAGCAGTTCCTGACCGCTCAGGGTTTCGAGAAACTCGTACAATCCCTTTGACGATTGCTTGGTTTCCTCCAGGAAGCGCACGGCGGCGTGGTCGGCCGCGGATTCCTGGGTTTGGCTGTATTGCAGCAGCGCGTTCTGGCCGGCGGTCGCGGCGCCGGTGAAAACCGCGATTCCGACATCGGGCCGGCCGGTCGCCAGGGTCGTCGCCGCCCCGAGCAGCAAACCGATCAGGGCCGAATTCGAGGTTTCCCGGACGGCGTTGGAGGTCCGGGCGATATGCCCGCCGGCGATGTGACCGGTTTCATGCGCGATGACCCCGATCAGCTGGCCGGGTGTCTCGGTTTTCATGAGAAGTCCCGAATTCAGGAACAAATTCTGCCCGCCGGCGACGAAGGCGTTGAGCGTGTCGTCTTTGATGATATAGATGCGCACCGCCTCGGGGCTGAGACCCGCGGCGTTGAACAGTGGTGTGGCGAAGGCGCGGATGGTAGCTTCGATTTCGGTGTCGCGTATCGGCGTCCGGCCCTGGGCGTGGCCGTCGCCGGCCGACGCGAAGAGGCAAGCGCCGAGAAGACCTGCGGTAAACAGATTTCTGGCAAAGTCAGCCATGCGTATCATAAGACAAGGTCCGTCATACCCAGCGTATAGAATTGACCCGCGCCGTCCGGTTCCGGAAGCCGGTTCGCACAAACATAAATCATTCCGGTCGCGGATGCGCTCCCTGCTTCGGCTTCCGGTGTCGATCGCCTGCCTCGGTTTCCTTGCGGCATGTGGCGCCGAGCCGTTCGAAGTGCAAGAGGGCTTTTTCGGCGGTGTTGCCGCGGACGAGCCCCGGGCGGCGCTGGTGATGCGCGACGTGCTGGTCGAGGGCGGCCGGGCCGCCGATGCCGCCGTCGCCGGATTTTTCGCGCTGTCCGCCACCCTGCCGTCATCCGCCGGACTGGCGGCGACCGGGTCGTGCGTGGTGTTTGATCCTTCCTCGAAGCGCTTTGAGCACCTGAATTTTCCGGCTTTGCCGTCATCCGGTCAGGCGCCGGCGGTTGCGCTTCCGTTGGCGCCGCGCGCGATGTTCGCGCTGCATGCCCGCTATGGGCGCAAGCGGTTCGAGGCGCTGATTACCGAGGCCGAGCGTCTCGCCAGATTTGGAGAGCCGGTATCGGCACGCCTCGCCGAGGAACTCGCCTGGGCCGATCCGAAGATGCTCTCCCGGCCCGAGGTCGCGAGTGTCGTCGCTGGACCCGGCGGCAAGATGATCGCCCGCAACGAGCTGCTGGTGCAGAACGCTCTGGGCGCTACCTTGGGAAACATCCGCAATACCGGGGTCGGCGACCTTTATGTCGGTCCGATGTCCCGGCGCTACATCGAGGCGGTGAGCGCGGCGGGCTATCGGATCGAGGCGGACCGGCTTCGCGACGCGCTGCCGGTCTGGAGCGCGGTCACCTCGTTCCAGCACGACAACCATTTCTGGGCGGTCGCCGGGGCCGACAAGGCCGAGGGGGATCGCGGCGCGGCGATGCTCTCCGCACTGTTCGCCGCCGGCGGGTGGTCGCGGGCCGATCAGGCCGCCAAAGCCGCTCTTCTAGCCAAGACTTTGCGCGACGCCGGCGGCCGGCCGGGTGCCGCATCCCGCCCGGATGTGCCGGGTGCGACCAGTTTCATGGCTGTCGACCGGGTCGGGCAGACCGTGGCATGCGCCGTCGGAATGGCGGTTCCGTTCGGGCTAGGTGAAATGGCCGCCGGCACCGGTATCTTCCTGCGCCCGCCGTCGGATGTCGGTCCCGCCGCCGCGCTGGCGGTGATCGCCGGCAACAAGAATACCTGGCAAGTGCATTTCGGCGCGACCGCGGGAGGCGGCGAGGCGGCCTATTCCGCCTTCGCGCAGTCGATCCTCAATCACTATGAGGGCGGCCAAGCTGTCGCCGAGGCGATCAAGGCGCCCCGGGTCCATCCCGATCCGGCGAACGGCGCGGTCTATGTCGAGAAGGTAGCCGGCGGAACTTCCGGGTCAGGTCTCGGGTTGCAGGTCCGTGAAGTACCCGCTCTGGGCCGGACGGCCATGTTCCGCTGCCTTGAGGGGCTTTCCAAGAGCAACGCCAATTGTGATCTCGCGGGCGATGCCCGGGGCGGCGGGCTCGTGCTCTTTGAAAGGGAATAGTCATGGTCCTGAAGGTTGCGAGCCGGGGGCTGGTGCCCCCGTTCATCGTCATGGACGTCATGCAGTCGGCCGCCGATCGCGAGGCGTCGGGCGGCGATGTCCTGCATCTTGAGGTCGGGCAGCCCTCGACAAGCGCGCCGCGCGGCGTGATCGAGGCGGCGAAACGGGCGCTCGACGCCGACAAACTCGGCTATACCGTCGCGTTCGGCATGCCCGGCCTGCGCGCGCGGCTGGCGGCACATTACCGGGCCTGGTACGGCGTCGATGTGCCGATCGAACGGATTGCGATTACCAAGGGCTCGTCCGCCGCGTTCCTGTTGAGTTTCCTGGCGGCCTTCGACCCCGGGGACCGGGTCGCCATGGTTTCGCCGGGCTACCCGGCCTACCGGAACATTCTGAGCGCGCTTGGTATCGAGCCGGTTCTGATGTTGAGCGGACCGGAGCACCGGTTCCAGCCGACCCCGGCGCTGCTCGACTCCTTGGACGGGCCGGTGGACGGACTGATCCTGGCCAGCCCCTCGAACCCGACGGGAACCATGGTCGGGGCGGAGGAGATGCGGGCCTTGACCGACTATTGCAAGGCCCGGGGGATCCGGCTGATCTCGGACGAGATCTATCACGGCATCGGCTATGGGCAGGCCGGCGTCTCGGCGCTTGAGACCGATCCCAACGCGCTGGTGGTCAACAGCTTTTCGAAATATTTCTCGATGACCGGGTGGCGGCTCGGCTGGATGATCGTGCCGCCCGACATGGTGCGCGCGGTGGAGTGTCTGGCCCAGAACATGTTCATTTCCTCGCCGACCCTCTCACAGCACGCGGCGATTGCCGCCTTCGACTGTCACGAGGAACTCGAGGCCAATGTGCGGCGCTATGCCCGCAATCGGGAGGTGTTGCTGAACGATCTGCCGGGCGCCGGCTTCTCCGACCTGGCGCCGGCCGACGGGGCGTTCTACGTCTATGCGAATGTCGCCGATCTGACCAATGACAGCGCGGATTTCTGCCGCCGGATGCTGGCGGAAACCGGTGTGGCCTGCACGCCGGGGTTGGATTTCGACCCCGATCGCGGCCACGCGACGATCCGCTTTTCGTTTGCCGGCGCGACCGAGGACATGGTCGAGGCCTGCAAGCGCATGAAGGCCTGGATCAAGCGATAGCCGGCGGCCGCCGGGGCGGGAACGCGCCGCTCCCGCCTCAGGAAAGCAGACGGTTCCACCATCCCTTGCGCGCCGGCTGGTCGGAGCGGACCGGCTGGGCCACTTCGGCGACATTGCCCGCGTCCGCATCGTCCGTGCCGTTCGAGGCCTCGCCGGCGATTTCCGCCGCCGCGATGGGCTCGACCGGAGCCGGCTCCGTTTCCCGTGCCGGTTCGGGCGCCGGTTC
>JAYOEU010000081.1:0-2524 GCA_038116915.1 Alphaproteobacteria bacterium | reverse complement strand
CCGGTTCCGGGGCGGGTTCTGGCGCTTCGTCCGTGGCGGGCGCGTCCGCGGCTTCCTCCGCCGCCTTCCTTGTGCGCCGGGGGCGGCGGGTTCTGGTTCCGCGCTTTTTCGGCGCGTCATCGGCGTCGGGTTCCGCCGCCGCCGCTTCGGTTTCCCCGGCGGGCGTCTCCTCGCCGTCCGATGCGGAGCCGGACGCCGCGTCATTGTCCGGCGCGGCCTCGCCGTCGTTGTCGCCGTCAGCTTCCACCGGGAGGTCCGCCGGTGCGTCCGGGGCCGTGTCGGCAGTCTCGTTCGAGGTCTCGACACCGTCTTCGCCATGCGCTCGCCGGGCCCGGCGGCGGCCGCCGCGTTTGCCCCTGCGCCGGCGACGCTTGTTGCCGTCCTCATCCTCGCCGCCGTCGTCATCCGACGCCGGACGCTCGCGAGGTTCGGACGCGTCGCTTTCCCTCGCCGTATCCTCATCCCGTTCACGCGGGCTCCGCGCTTCGGTCTGGCCCCGGTCTCCCCGGTCCCCCCGGTCCGAGCGACGCCGCCGCCGCCGCGGGCGCCGTTCGCGCTGGTTGTCCGCTTCCTCGCGCTCCTCGATATCGGCCTCGACTTCCTCGTCTTCGTCCTCGTCCTCGACGATTGCCGCGGCCGCCTTGGCGCCGATCGCGCTCAAAACCGCATTGCGTTCGCTCGAGGTTTTCGCCCCTAGTCTTTCGATCCGGTGCTCGGGCGCGATGAGCTTGTCGTCGGGCTGCAAAGTCACCCGGAAGGCATACCGCTCTTCCGCCGAGATCAGGACGTCGCGCTTGTTGTTGAGAATGTAGAACCCGATCGCCGACGGCACGTGCACGACGATCTCCGAGGCGCGCTGCTTGAGACCCTCGTCCTCGATATTGCGCAGGATCTGCAGCGCCGCGGAGTCGATCGAGCGGACCCGGCCGGTTCCCTCGCAATGCGGGCAGGGCTGGGTGCTGGCCTCGGTGACGCTGGGGCGAAGGCGCTGGCGCGACAGTTCCATCAATCCGAACTGACTGATCCGGCCAAGCTGGATGCGGGCGCGGTCGTCCTTGACCACGTCCTTCATCTTGCGTTCGACCGCGTGCTGGTTGCGCGATTCGTCCATGTCGATGAAATCGATGACGATCAGCCCGGCGAGATCCCTGAGCCGCAACTGGCGGGAAATCTCCTCGGCCGCCTCCAGATTGGTCTTCAGCGCGGTTTCCTCGATATTGCGCTCGCGGGTCGAGCGGCCCGAGTTCACGTCGATTGCGACCAGCGCCTCGGTCTGATTGAGGACGATATACCCGCCGGAGCGCAGTTGAACGGTGGATGCGTGGATCCCGTCCAACTGGTTCTCGACCTGGAAGTGATGAAACAGCGGTACACCGCCGTTGCTGAAGGGTTGGACCCGCCGCGCATGGCTCGGCACCAGCATCTTCATGAAGCTCTTGGCGGTGCGATAGCCTTCCTCGCCCTCGACCAGAACCTCATCGATATCGCGGGTATAGAGGTCACGGATCGAGCGCTTGATCAGGTTGGCTTCCTCGTGCACCAGACAGGGCGCCGAGGATTCCAGCGTCAGCTCGCGGATCTGGTCCCAGAGCCGGAGCAGATACTCGTAGTCGCGCTTGATTTCGGTCTTGGTCCGCTGGCTGCCCGCGGTGCGCACGATCACCGCCATGTCCTTGGGGACGTCAAGGCCCTCGACGACCTGTTTCAGGCGCTTGCGGTCAACGGCGTTGGTGATCTTGCGGCTGACACCGCCGCCGCGCGGGGTATTCGGCATCAGCACGCAATAGCGTCCGGCCAGTGACAGGAATGTCGTGAGTGCCGCGCCCTTGTTGCCGCGTTCCTCCTTGACGACCTGGACCAGCATGATCTGGCGCCGGGTGACCACCTCCTGAATGCGGTAGCGGCGATGCGAGGGCCGGCGGGCCGGACGTTCGGTCCGAGACCGGCGCCGGGGGCCGGCTTCGGCCTGCGCCGCGCCGCCGCCATGGCCGCCATCGGTCTCCTCGGCATGCTCGGCATCCTCATCCGCGCCGTCTGAGGCCGCGTCGCCGTGCTCCTTGTCGTCGCTTGCCGCCTCGGAGGCCGGAACATCATCACCCGATGCCTCGGCATCGCCGACGGGTGCCTCATCGGCTCCATCGACCGTTTCCGAGGCCGGCATTTCGCCCGGCTCCTCGACGGAGAACTCGTCGCCCTCGGCCGCCGCGTGGTCGCCGGCCTCAACCGGGTCGCCGGCGTCCGGATTGTCGTCCATGCGGCCGACATCCACCGGTTCGTCCAGATCATCATCCAGGTCTTCAACCGCATGCGCCTGTTGTTCGGCGATCAGCGCCTCGCGATCCTCCATGGGGATGCGATAGTAGTCGGGGTGAATCTCGCTGAACGCCAGAAAGCCGTGACGATTGCCGCCGTATTCGACGAAGGCGGCCTGCAGGGAGGGCTCAACCCGGGTGACCCGGGCAAGGTAGATGTTACCCTTGAGTTGTCTGCGGCTGGCGGTCTCGAAGTCGAAGTCCTCGACTCG
>JAYOEU010000080.1:0-18258 GCA_038116915.1 Alphaproteobacteria bacterium | reverse complement strand
GGGATTGGAAGAAACTGCCGGAAGACGCGGTTACCCGCTCCAATAAGAAGAAGAAACCGAAGAACGAGCTCGACGCCCTGCGTGAGGAAATGCTGCGCACCCTCAAGGATTAGCGCCGGGTTTCGGAAGCGGCTTGAGGATCAGCGCGACCGCGCAGACCTCCAGCAGCACCAGGGCCCACAAGCCGCTGGCGTAGTCGCCATACCGGGCATGCAGCATCCCCACCGTCCATGGCCCCAAGGCGGCAAGCACATACATCACCACATTGACCGCCGCATAGGTTGTGCCATAGCCGTTGGCGCCGAAGGCCTGGCGCACCAGCACCGGCGGCAGCAGGACGATCGGCCCGACCACGAAGCCTGCGATGGCGCAGCCGATATAGACCTGGACCAGCGATTGCGAGAGCGCGATCACCGCGACCCCGGTCCCGAACAGGCCATAGCTCAGCGCCGCCAGCAGGGTCACCGGCACCACACGGCTGGCCTGCGAGATCACCAGCCGGCCGACGGCCGAGCCGATCGCCACCACGGTCACGGTGAAGGCCGCCGCCTCGGGCGTGCCGTGAACCGCGACGATCGGGATCTGATGCGCGAGCAACCCGACCTGACCGCCAAGTCCCAAGGCCGCGGCCACCGCGATCCGCCAGAACAGCGGATCCCGCAACCGCTGGCGGGTGCCGACCGGTTTGCTCTCGACCCCCTTGGAGGGCTCCGCCTCGGGCCGGCCGAGCCGGGCGAGGACGACCGCGACCAGGGCGATGACGACCAGGACCGTGGCGCCGGTGGCCAGCATGGTCGCCTCGAAGCCGCCTCGTCCGCTGAACTGGACCAGCAGGACCGGCACGATCGCGCCGCCGACGCTGGCGCCGCTCAGCGCCACCCCCAGCGCCGCGCCGAAGCCCTTATCGAACCAGGGCGCCAGGGTCGGGCTGATCGCCGCCGCCGCCATCGCCGGATAGCCGAAGCCGAGCACGACATAGACCGCGAACAGCTGCCAGGGCTCGCTCACCCGGCCGAGCCCGATCAGGCCGAGACCGATGCACAGCGCGCCGATGATCACCACGGGCACCGGCCCGCGCCGGTCGATCAGGTAACCGACGCTCATGGTGCCGGGCAGACTGGAGAGCCAGAACACCAGAATCGCCGTCGAGACCAGGGCGGTCGACCAGCCGCGCTCGCGGGTCAGGGCATCCATATAGACGCTGTGGCCGTAGAACACCGTCCCCCAGGCGAAGGTCGCCATCAGGAAGCAGGCCGCGGTCACGATGATCCGGGCGGAACGTTGCGTCCGCGTCATGCGCAAGGGCCGGTATTCAGCGTCATCGCGATACTCCTCGGATCGGTGTCGCGACGGGCTTCCCACCGAGGCCGATATCGCGTCACTATGGCACGATACCGGGCCGGGCCAACAGGATGCTTCGGCGCCGTCCGTGGTTTGCGCAAAGGAACCCGCCGATGCCGACGCTCACCCTTCAAGTCAACGGCAAGGCCCGCCGGGTCGATGCCGAAAGCGACACGCCGCTGCTCCAGGTGCTGCGGAACCAGCTCGGCCTGACCGGCGCCAAGCTCGGCTGCGGGCTGGAGCAATGCGGCGCCTGCGCGGTGCTGGTGGATGGACAGAGCAGGCTTTCCTGCGTCGCCGCCGCCTCGGAATTCGAGGGCAAGGATATCGTCACCGTCGAGGGCCTGGCCCAGGACGGCAAGCTCAGCAAGGTGCAGCGCGCCTTCATCGCCGAGACCGCGGCCCAGTGCGGCTATTGCACGCCGGGCATGGTGATCGCGGTCACCGGCCTGTTCCGGCGCAGCGCGACGCCGAGCGACGGCGAGGTCCGCGCGGCGCTGTCGGATCATCTCTGCCGCTGCGGCAGTCACGCGCGGATTCTGGCGGCGGTCGACCGTCTGCGGCGGGAGGGCTGAGCCATGGCCGAGAACCCGAGCCTCACCAAGAACCCCCAACTCGACTCCTGGATCGCGATCACAAGCGACGGCACCGTGCGGGTGCGCATGGGCAAGGTCGATATCGGCCAGAAGATCTCCTCGGCCGTCTCGCGCCTCGCCGCCGAGGAACTGGACGTCGCGCCCGGCCGCATCGTGATGATCCGTCCCGACACCATCGACGGCCCGGACGAGGGCATGACCTCGGGCAGCAATTCGATGGAGGAATCCGGCAACGCCGTGCGCCTCGCCTCGGCCACCGCCCGGGCCGTGCTGCTGGCCAAGGCGTCAGTGGCGCTCGGCGTCGAGGTTGATGAACTCGATATCGATGACGGCACCATCACCGCGCGCTCCACCAACAGCTCGACGACCTATTGGGACTTGCAGGGCGATCAGGCATTCGGGGTTCCGATCGACATCGCCGCGCGGATCAAACCGGCGGCGGCACGCAAACTGGTCGGCAAGCCCGCCGCCCCGCTCGACCTCGAGGATATCGTCACCGGCCGCCATGTCTTCGTGAACGATATGAGCATGGAGGGCATGGTGCATGCCCGCCCGGTACGCCCGCCGCACGCGCTGGCCCGCCTGGAAGACGTCGATGACACGGTCCTGAAGAAGCTCGCGGGCGACGGCTTCACGGTGGTCCGCGACGGCAGTTTTCTCGCCGTCGCCGGGGCCGACGAGTTCCAGGTGATCAAGGCGGCGCGGGTGTTGTTCAACGCCGCGCGCTGGACCTCCGGGCCGAAACTCGACAATCGGGACATCTACGAGCAGCTCACCACCAACGCCCGGATGAGCATGCCGGTGGTGGACGGCCTGCCGGTTCTGGATACCCCGGTGCCGCCGCCGCTCACGCCTCCCGCCGATGCCAAGGCCAGCCTCTCGGCCCGGTACGAGCGGGCCTATATCATGCACGGCTCGATCGGTCCGTCCGCCGGCCTCGCGGTGGCGCAAGGCGACACGCTCGAAATCTGGACCCACAGCCAGGGCATCTATCTCCTGCGGACAAGCCTGGCCGAGCTGCTGGGCATGCCGGCCGGGAATCTCCGCATCCATCACCGGCCCGGCTCCGGCTGCTATGGCCATAACGGCGCCGACGACGCGGCGGTGGACGCGGCGTTCGTCGCCCGCGCCATGCCGGGAGTGCCGGTGCTGCTGAAATGGACCCGCGAGGACGAGCATGCCTGGGAGCCCTATAGCCCGGCCATGGTGATGGATCTTTCCGGCGCCATCGCCTCGGACGGGTCGATCACCGCCTGGAACCACGAGTCGCACAGCGATACCCATGTCATGCGGCCACGGCCCGGCGTCGCCGGTCTCGGCCCGTCGCGGCTGTTGCCGGCGCGTTATCTGGCGAACCCGCCGGCGGTCATCCCGCCGCCGCCCAACATGACCCATCACGGCGGCATACACCGTAATCTGGAGCCGCTCTACCGGATCGCCGAACCGCGCCTGGTCAAGCATCTGGTGCGCGACCTGCCGCACCGGACCTCGGCCCTGCGCACCCTCGGCGCCTTCGCCAATGTCTATGCGCTGGAAGCCTTCCTCGACGAGCTTGCCGAGGCGGCGGGGGAGGACCCGGTTCAACTGCGCCTGCGGCATCTGGATGACCCGAGAGCCCGCGCCTGCATCGAGGCGGTGGCCTCGCGCATCGGCCCGCTCTCCGAGGCGCCGGAGGGATATGGGCGCGGCATCGGCTTCGCCCAGTACAAGAACGCCAAGGCCTATGCCGCCGTCGCCGTGGAACTGACGGTGGACGGCAACGACCGGGTGCGCCTGAAGCGCGCGGTGATCGCCGGCGACGCCGGACAGATCGTCGATCCCATGGGCTTCACCGCCCAGCTTGAGGGCGGCTTCATCCAATCCGCGAGCTGGACCATCCACGAGGCGGTCACCCACGACCCCGACGGCATCACCAGCCGCGACTGGGACAGCTATCCGATCATCGGCTTCGACAATATCCCGGAGATCGAGACCGTGCTGTTGGATCAACCGGACGAGCCGTTCCTCGGGGCCGGCGAGGCGGTATGCGGGCCGACCGGTGCCGCCATCGTCAATGCCGTCGCCCGGGCCACCGGCGTGCGGCCCCGGCGGCTGCCCCTGACCCCGGACAATCTCCGGGCGGCCGCCCTGTCAGCATAAACCGGCGCCATCTCCCTGCGTCGCCCAGTCTCCCCGCCGCCCTGGCGCGAGGCAGGGGCCTGGACCGGACCCGTCCGTCCTTTCCGAACGAAGGGCGCGCAAAGACCGGCGGACCGGGTTACACTGAGGGCCCGCCGCCGTTCCGAGCAGTCCCGCCCATGATCACCCCTCTCCGCCGCGCGCTTGGCCTCGTCGTCGTCGGGACCGGTTCCCTGATCACGCCGCTCGATTCCTCGGTCAACATCGCCTTTCCCTACATCGTCGGGGATTTCGGCGAGCCGATGGCGATGATCCAGTGGGTGGTGATCTGCTATGTGCTGACCTATGCCAGCCTGATGCTGGTGTTCGGCAAGCTCGGCGATCTGTTCGGCCACCGGCGGATCTTCGGCATCGGCCTTGCGGTCAGCAGTGTCGGGCTGATGCTGGTGTCGGTCTCGCCGAGCTTCGGCGGCCTGCTGTTCTTCCGTTTCCTGCAAGGCCTCGGCTCGGGGCTGGTGACCAGTGTCGGGCCGGCGCTGATCATCGCACTCTATGCCGAGGACCAGCGCGGCCGGGCGGTCGGCATGTTCACCCTGATCTACGCGCTGGGCAGCATGCTGGGCCCGTCGCTCGGCGGCTGGCTGGTCGAGCAGTTCGACTGGCGCGCCGTATTCTGGTTCCGCGCGCCGATCGCGCTGTTCTCGCTTTGCCTGCTGCTCACCCTGCCGGCGCCGCCGAAGCGCCTGGAAAAGCCGTCCTACGACATCGCCGGATCGATCACCCTGATCCTCGCCATGAGCAGTTTCCTGATGACCCTCAACCAGCTTCAGCGGCTGGAGCAGCAGGGCGTCCTGCCGGTGCTCGGTTTCGCCCTGGTCTTCGCGCTTTCCGTCGCGGGTTTCATCCGCGCCGAGGCCCGGGCGCAAGAGCCGATCCTGAAGCTCGGTGTGTTCCGCGGCCTCGAGTTCGCGGTCGTCAACCTGACCAGTTGTCTGGTCTATCTCGCGACCTTCGCGGTGATGCTGGTGATCCCGTTCCTGCTGCCGAGGCTGCCGGGGCTGCCGGTGTCGATGGCCGGGCTGGTGCTGGCCGTCGGGTTCGTTGGCGCCAGCCTTGCCGCGCCGATCGGCGGGCGGCTGATCGGGCCGCTGCGCGCCAACTGGATCTGCTTTGCCGGCGCCGCGATGACCGGGCTCG
Organism: Alphaproteobacteria bacterium; assembly: GCA_038116915.1. Classification (GTDB taxonomy): domain Bacteria; phylum Pseudomonadota; class Alphaproteobacteria; order Thalassobaculales; family Thalassobaculaceae; genus JADHLJ01. Next base: position 13,006 of record JAYOEU010000080.1, on the reverse strand, counting down.
GCATTCTGGCGATCGGCCGGCTCGGCAATGACGAGGATCTCTGGTGGATGATCGGGGCGCTGCTGCTGCAGGGTGTCGGCACCGGGCTGTTTCAGGTCTCGTACATGTACATCGTCACCGGCGCCCTGCCGGCGGGCGACCGCGGCGTCAGCGGCAGCCTGGCGATGCTGACCCGGACCATCGGCGTGGTGACCAGCGTCACCATGCTCACTATGGCCTTCGCCTGGCTGCGCGAGGCGGCGGGCGCCGGCGGGGCGGGCGAGGCGGAAAGCTTCCGGAATGCGTTTCAGGGCACCTTCACCCTTGCAGGCGGCGGACTTTTGGTGTTCCTGCTCGCAACACTGGCACGGCCGCGCATCTGGCTTGGCCAACCCGACCGATAACCGACCCGCCGACCCGGAGCCACGACATGAACAACTCGGACCTCATTGTTAAGATTCTGAAGGAGGCCGGCGTCACCCACGGCTTCGGCATTCCCAGCGGCAACGTGCTGCCCCTGGTCGAGGCGATGCGCCTCGGCGGCATCGAGTTCGTCCTGACCGCGCATGAGGGCTCGGCGTCCTTCGCCGCCGATGTGATGGGACGGATGACCGGCAAGCCTGGCTTCTGCATCGCCACCCTTGGTCCGGGCGCGACCAATCTCGCCACCGGCGTCGGCAGCGCCTATCTCGACCGCACGCCGATGATCGCGGTGACCTGCAATCTCAACACCCCGCAGCTCGGCCGGCGCATCCAGATGTGGATCGATCACCACGCGCTGTTCCGGCCGATCACCAAGGCGACCTTCGCCGCCACCAAGGACAATGTCGCCGAGGTGATGGCGGAGGCGCTGAAGATCGCGATGAGCGAGCCGATGGGGCCGGTCCATATCGATCTGCCGGAAGACGTCTCGCTGGCGCCCGCCAAGGACACCACGGTTCCGGGACCGGTGAAGACCATCCCGGTCTCCGCCCGCGCCGGCGACGCCGATCTCAAGGCCGCCTCGGAGCTGATCGCCAAGGCCAAGCGGCCGGTCGCGATCCTCGGTTCCTCGGCGATGCGGATGACCGATCCGTCGCTGCTGAAGGCCTTTGTCGAGCATCACGGCCTGCCATTCGGCTCCTCGACCATGGCCAAGGGCATGATCGACGAGGATCACCCGCTGTCCTTCGGCTGTATCGAGCGCGGCCGCCGCCAGGTGCAGCGCGCCTTCATCCGCTCCGCCGATCTGGTGATCGGCCTCGGCTTCGATACCATCGAGGTCGAGTACGAGGCCTGGGTGGGCTCGGTCCCGGTGCTGTCGATCGATATCGAGGACCCGGACGTCGCGTCCAGCGTGACCGTCGCGGGCACGGTCACCGGCGACATCACCGACAGCCTCACGCGGATGCTGAAACTGCCGGCACATGGCAATGACTGGACCGAGGCCGCCGTTGCCGAACATCGCAACGCCTTCCAAGCCTCGCTGCGTCCGAAGGCCGCCGGCTTCACCCCGCACGAGGCGCTGGACGTGGTCCGCGCGGGAACACCGCGCAACGGGATCATCTGCTATGACGTCGGCGCCCACACCCATCAGATCGCCAGCCAGTGGGCAACCCACGCGCCGCGCTCCTGCCATGTGACCAACGGTTGGTCGTCGATGGGCATCGGCATTCCCGGCGCGATCGCCGCCAAGCTCGCGCGGCCGGATCTGCCGGTGGTCTGCGTGATCGGCGACGGCTGTTTCCAGATGACCTGCGGCGAGCTCGCCACCGCCCGGCGCCAGGGCCTGTCGATCCCGGTCGTGGTGCTGGACGACCGCTGGCTGTCGCTGATCCAGATCAAGCAGGAAAAGCGGCAATATGCCCAATGGGGCTCGCAGGTCGAGATGGGGCAGTATGAGACACCGCCGTCGCACTATTTCGGTGTGCCCGCGGTTGGCGTGCGCGACGCCGCCGGACTGAAAGCGGCGCTGGAGGCGGCCTACAAGGCCAAGGGGCCGACGGTGATCGAGGCGGTGGTCGATGCCGGGCACTATTTCGAGACGGTCTTCGACTGAGACGGGGAGAAAGATGGCGGCACCGCAGTCCCAAATCCTCGCGCCACTTCCGGTGCACGCGCGGTTCCTGCGCTTCAACCGCGCCGCCGGAGCCGACGCCGAACCGGTTCTTGGTAAACTCGCGGCAACGCCGCTCGGCGAGACCGTGGTCGGTTTCGGGCCCGGCCTGCTCGGGAGCCTCGGTGCGACGGTGGCGGGGATGCGGCCGTTCCCGGCGCTCAGCGGACCGGGCATCGAGGTGCCGTCGACCCAGTCCGATCTCTGGATCTGGATCACGGGCGCCGATCGCGGCGTGATCGCCAAGACCGGCAACCGGATCACCGCGCTGCTCGCGCCGGCCTTCGCGCGCGTCTCCCTGACCGATGCGTTCCTGCATGACGGCGGGCGGGATCTGACGGGCTACGAGGACGGCACCGAGAATCCGGAAGGCGAGGCGGCGGTGGCGGCGGCGATCCTCAGAGGAGCGGGAGCCGGCCTCGACGGCTCCAGCTTCGTCGCGGTCCAGCGCTGGGTTCATGACCTCGCCCATTTCGCTTCTCACGGCGAGGCCGAGCGCGACGACATGATCGGCCGCCGGATCGCCGACAACGAGGAGTTCGACGAGGCCCCCGCCTCCGCTCATGTCAAACGCTCGGCCCAGGAAAGCTTCGAGCCCGACGCCTTCATCCTGCGCCGCTCCATGGCCTTCACCGATGCCGGCGGCGACGGTCTGATGTTCGTCGCCTTCGGCAAGTCCTTCGACGCGTTCGAGGCGATCCTGCGCCGCATGACCGGCGCGGAGGACGGCATCACCGACGCGCTGTTCCGGTTCTCGCGGCCGGTCACCGGCGGCTACTACTGGTGTCCGCCGGCCGCGGACGGGCGGCTGGACCTCTCGGCGCTCGGGCTCTAGGCGGCGTGGCCTCCGGCCGGGAGACTTATCCAAGCGAGGCACGCGCCTATTGGGTGGCCGAACCGGGGCGCGGTGAAATCCGCTCCGAACCGCTCGGCGAACCGCCGGACGGAAAGCTGCTGATCCGCGCCGCCTACAGCGCCATCAGCAAGGGCACCGAAACCCTGGTCTTTCGCGGGCGGGTGCCGGAGCGCATGGCGGCGCGGATGCGCTGCCCGTTCCAGGAAGGCAATTTTCCGGGGCCGGTGAAATACGGCTACAGCACCGCCGGCACCGTCATCGCCGGACCCGAGACCTGGCTGGGGCGGGCTGTTTTCTGCCTCGCCCCGCATCAGGATTTCCTCACCCTGCCGGCCGGGGCGGCGCGGCCGCTTCCCGAGGGATTGCCGCTCGCGCGCGCGGTCCTGGCGGCGAACATGGAGACGGCGCTGAACGCGGTCTGGGATGCGCGCCCGAGGCGCGGCGATCAAGTCTGCGTGATCGGCGGCGGCGTGGTCGGCCTGCTGGCTGCCTATCTGGCGCGCCGGATCCGCGGCGCCGAAGTCGACCTCCTGGACATCGATCCGGGCAAGGCGGAGGCTGCGACGGCGCTCGGCGCGCGGTTTCTCGAGCGCCCGCCCTAGGGGGCCGCCTATCCGGTCGTCATTCATGCCAGCGGCTCCCCCGACGGACTGGTCACGGGGTTGCGGATCGCCGGATTCGAAGGGCGAATCATCGAATTGAGCTGGTATGGCGACCAGCCGGTCACGCTCCCGCTGGGCGAGGACTTTCACGACCGGCGCCTCACGCTCCAGTCCTCGCAGGTCGGGAGCGTGTCCGCGACGCGGCGGCGGCGCTGGAGCCGGGAGCGGCGCCTCGGCCGGGCGCTGGAGCTGCTGCGTGATCCCCGTCTCGACGTTTTGATATCCGGTGAAAGCCGTTTCGAGGATCTGCCGGGCACCATGGCGATGCTTGCGGACGGGCGGCTCCGCGCCCTATGTCATCGGATCGTCTATCGCTAGCAGAGGAGCCGGCCTCGTGTTCTCCGTCTCGGTCCGCGACCACATCATGATCGCCCACAGTTTCCGCGGCGCCGTGTTCGGCCCCGCCCAGGCCCTGCACGGCGCAACCTTCGTCGTCGACATGGAGTTCCGCCGCGCCGAGCTGGACCCGGACAACATCGTCGTCGATATCGGCCTCGCCCACGAAGCGCTGAAGGATCTGCTTTCGATCTACAATTACAGGAACCTCGACGACATCGAGGCCTTCAAGGGCATCAACACCACCACCGAGTTCCTGGCCCGCGACATCCACCGGCGCATGGCCGCCAAGATCGCCGAGGGCAAGCTCGGCCCGCATGCCGGCGGGCTTACCGCGCTGAAGGTCTCGCTGCACGAATCCCATGTCGCCTGGGCCGCCTATGAAGGGCCGCTCGGATGACCAGCCGGCGGCCGCCATCGCCACCCATCCGTCTGGTGGCGCCGGGGCCGATCGAGACCCTGACCGGGGGCTTCATCTATGACCGCCGAGTGGCGGAGGGCATGCGGCGCGCCGGACGCCTCGCCGGCGTGACATGTCTTTCGGGTGCCTATCCGTTTCCGGACCAATGTGACTTTGAGAGCGACGCGGAACGGGTCGCCGGGCTGGACCCGGACGGACCGCTGGTGATCGACGGACTGGCCCTGACGGCGCTTGCTCCCCATCTGCCCGAGGACGCGGCGGGCCGGCCGCTGATCGCGCTGATCCATCATCCGCATTGCGATGAGACCGGGCTCTCCCCGGAGGAAGTCCGCACTTCCTTCGCGGCGGAACGCGCGGCGCTGGCGCGGGTTCGCGGCTGCATCGTCACCAGTCCCGCCACCGCCCGCCGGATGGCGGATTTCGGGCTCAGCCGGGACATGCTCAGGGTCGTGGTTCCGGGGCTGGACCCGGCGGCGCCGGCGCCCGACGAACCACCTGAGCCGCCATGCGCCGACACGCCGGTCCGATTGCTCTGCGTCGCCTCGCTCAGCCCGCGCAAGGGCCAGGACATCCTGATCGAAGCGCTTCGGGCGCTGGCGGATCTGGACTGGCGGCTGGATCTGGTCGGCGGCGCCAGGGACCCGGACTTTGCCAGGCGGCTTGAGGCTCTCGCCACCGGACCGGACCTTGCCGGACGCGTCCGTTTTCTCGGCGAGGTCGCGAGCGCCGGCCTCACGGCGCATTACCGCCGCGCCGACATCTTCGTTCTGCCGTCCCATCACGAGGGCTACGGCATGGCGCTCGCCGAGGCGATGGCCGAGGGTCTGGCGGTGATTTCAACCCGCGCCGGCGCGATCCCCGAGACCGTGCCGGGCGGCGCCGGAGAGCTGGTGCCGCCCGGCGACGGCGAGGCATTGGCGGCCTGCCTGCGCCGCCTCATCACGGATGCCGAGGCGCGGGGCCGGATGGGCGCGGCTGCCCGGGCGGCGGCGGCGCGGCTGCCGAGCTGGGAGAGGACGGCGGCCGATTTCATCATCGCCGTCGACGAGCTTTCGGGCCGTTCATGAACGCCTTCTCCGAGGCCTGGCTTGCGGCGCGCGAGGGGTTTGACCAACGGGCACGCTCGCCCGAAATCCTGGCGGAACTGGCGGGCTGGGCCGCGCGGCGCGTGGCTCCGACGAACGATCTGCGCATCCTGGATCTCGGCTGCGGGACCGGCAGCACCGCGCGGTACCTTGCCCCGCGCCTCGCCGCGCCGCTGTCCTGGACACTGGTCGACGGCGATCCCGTCTTGCTCCGCCGGGCCGGCGAAAGCGCCGGCGGCAGAACGGTCGAGGCCGATCTCGCCGGGCTGGATCTCGCGCCCCTGATCGCCGAAAGCGACCTTATTACCGCCTCGGCGTTGCTCGATCTGGTCTCCGAGGCGTGGCTGGAGCGTCTGTGGCAGGCGGTCGGGCGGCATCGCACGGCGCTGCTTGCGGCGCTGTGCTATGACGGACGCCTGGCGCTGACGCCCGGCGATCCGCTCGATGGGGTGATCCGCGATCTGGTCAACCGGCATCAACGCGGCGACAAGGGCTTCGGGCCGGCGCTGGGGCCGGCGGCGGCCGCCGCGCTGGCAACCCGGGCGCGCCGGGACGGCTGGCATCTCATGGTCCGCAGATCCGACTGGCACCTCCACGCCGGAGCCGACCGGGCCGGCCTTGTCCCGCTGATCGAGGGCTGGGCCGAGGCGGCGTCGGAAATGGCTCCCGGACAGACGGACCGGATCGGCGCCTAGCGGGATCGCCGCCTCGCCGACCCGTCACTCACCCTCACCGTCGGGCACCGCGACCTGCTGGCCCTGCCGCCCTGACCTTCGCGGTCACCCGGCCGCGCGGAGGTCGCAGTCGAACAGGACGTCGTCGCCGAGTTTGTGGACCCGGGATTTCGGGCGCATCCCCTCGTCCACCCGGTCGATCGGCGGCAAGGCGAAGCCCTGACGGCCGGAGCCGAGGATCAGCGGCGCCACCAGCACATGCAGGCGGTCGATCGCATCGGCGGCGAGAAAACGCGAGACCGTGTCCGCACCCCCCTCGACCAACACGGTGTTCAGCCCCCGCGCGCGCAGAACCTCGAGGATCGCGGCGGGCGAAAGGCCGCCGTCGGCGTCCGGCGCAAGCTCCACCCGCTCGGCTCCACCGGCGACCTCGGTTCCGGTCCTGGTGACGATCATGCAGGGCGCGCCGCCGTCGTTGAGCATCCTGGCCGTATCCGGCAGCCGGCCCGACGGGTCGACGACCACCCGCACCGGGTTCGATCCCTCGACCCGGCGGGTGCTGAGGCTCGGATCATCCAGGACCGCCGTCGAGGCGCCGACGACCACCGCGTCGACCAGAGCCCTGAGGTGGTGCAGATGATCCAGCGCCTTGGATCCGTTGATGTAGTGGGAATGGCCGGAATCGGTCGCGATCTTCCCGTCCAGACTCTGGCCGAGCTGGGCGATCACCAGCGGGCCGTCGAGCGAGGCGGCGACGATGCCCGCGTAGCACTCGCCATGCAGCGGGTCCATCAGCCCGGCTATCGAAAGCTCCAGCGCCGGGCGCGCCGTATGGTGGCTCTCGTCGTCCACCTCCGTCTCCTCACGCCGCGCCCGCTGCTTGAACTCCAGCAGCCGGTGCCAGGAATCTTCATAGCCCGACATCATGCCCGCCTTTCATGGATCGGCCAGTCCAGCGCCCCGGTATCCTCCAGCAGCCGCGCCAGAGCCGTGCCGAGATGATCCAGAATACGCTGCCCGAGGTCCACCGTCGCCGAGGCCGCGTCACCGGTCACGCCGGCGGGATTGAGATCCTCGGCCAGCCAGCCGATCCCGATGCCCGCACGCTCTGCGGCGAGAAGCGCCGAGGCCGCGGCGATGTCCCGGTCGCGGGAGTGAAAATTGCGCGCCAGATCCATGCGCACGAGATCCGGCCGCAGAACCCGCATCAGCGATGTTTCCACCAATCCTCCATGCAGACCGTTCCGCGCCTCGTCCGGAGCGACCGCGCCCTCGGGCAGGCCGAGCCCGAATATGTTGACCCGCGCGACCAGCATACCGTGCTCGCGCCGCAAGCGCAGGGCCAGTTGATCGACCACCCCCGGCTGGCCGCCATGACTGTTGAAGATCACGAGGCGGTTCAGCCCGCTCCGCGCCACCGACGCGCCGATCGCGGTCCAGGCGGCCAAGGCGGTCTCCGGCTCCAGCGACAGGGTGCCGGCAAAGCCCGCATGCTCCGGACTGACCCCGATCCGCTGGGTCGGAAGGCGCAGGACGCGGCACGCCTCGTTCAGCCGGTGGCCGGCTGCCTCCATCACCCCGTCGCAGATGATCGCATCGGTGCCGAGCGGCAGATGCGGGCCATGTTGCTCGACCGCCGCGACGGGCAGCAGCGCAACCGTCCCGCCGGGCTCCCACCGGTCCTCGGTCGTCAGGCTTTCCCACTCGATCATCGCCATGAGGCGGCGCTCCCCGGCATGCGGACGGATAGCTTACCGTTCATGGGGCCGGCGCGCATCCCGCAACTGGACTACCCGGCCCCAGGCGCCGATCCGGCCGGGCACTCCCGGCGGGGCGTCAGGGCCGAATCATCCGCCGCGTGCAGCCGGGCGATCAGCCGGCGGGGCAGCGAGCGCCGGCTGATTCGCCGTCTTTCCCGCGACGGCTGGCGCGGGTCCGAGCTTGTGTTGAGATCGAAATAGGCGATGCCGCCGGTCCGATGGTCGAACAGGGACACGTGCAGGACCGCCTCCACGCCGTCCCAGCGCGCCGCGACCACGCGCGGCGGCGCATCGGCGAGCGCCACCAGACAGCGCACACTAGGCGGTCCGAGGCGGGCTTCCAGTTCCTCGAGCATCCGCGCCGCGCGTCCCTGGGACGCCCGGCCGTCCCGCCATTCGAGCAGCAATTGCCGCAGCCGGCCGGTTCCGGAATCGAGCTGGTAGTAGGCGATTCCCTCCGGACCCAGCGCCGCGAAGCGCTTGTCGACGAACTCGCCCAGAAGCGGGCCGTAGACCAATGGCGGATCAATCCGAAGCGGCGCCGGCTCCAGCGCCATGACCGCGCGCCGGTCCATCCCGAGCCGCATGCCGTCCGGCAGCAGCGAGGCGGGATCGGCTGCTGCTCCCTCGCGTGAGGCCGCCAGCAATCCAGCAAGCAAGATGAGTTTCAGGACGCGTGTGGTCATGGTCTCCATCTGGTGCCGGCGGCTACTCCATCCAAGCCTGACCGGGGACTCCGGTTGCGGGCGGCGGCGCGGGATGTGGTATTCTGCACGCCATCCGCGCCACGGGACGCCCAATATGGCACGGAAGGTGCTTGTGATGAGCCGGAGGTGAGCCATGACGATCATCAGCACGCGTGTTCAGGAAAAGCGCAAGGACCGACGGCGCGAAATCGATATGCTGCTCGAGTATGACGGCCAGGACTTCCGGATCGCGGATTGCAGTCTCGGCGGTCTCGTCATCGAAGGCGGATGTCCGGTATTTCCGGTCGATTCGGAGGTGAAGGCCAACCTCAAGACATCCGATGGCGAGCTGGCCGGCTGCGCGAACATATCGGTCAGAGTGGTCCGCAACGACCCGGATACCGGCCGCGTCGCCTTCCATTTCATGGGGCTCGGCGATGCCTGCTTCACGACGCTCGAGCGTCAATTGACGGGCCGCGCCAAGCATTAGGCCTGGCGGCGGTTTTGCGAATTGTCGAATAGACCCTTCGAGACGCGCGCCAAGGCGCGCTCCTCAGGGTGAGTCGAATAAAATTCAGGATCGACAGTGCTGCTCATCCTGAGGAGCCACCCAGTGGCGTCTCGAAGGATGCATTTCAGCCGCGCCTGTTCGAAGAACCCAAGGAGCAAACCGACAAGGCCTCGCCCCCCGGTTCCGCACTTGATATCCTCGGCCCGGACGCGCGCAACCGGGGCGGCGCGGCATGCGGGGTGTGAAGCGAGATGAGCGACGCCGAGGCGGCCTGGCGGGATCTGAAGCGGCACGGAGCGGCGATGGCCGCCGTATCGATCCCCGGTCTGTTCGAGGAGGACCCCGCCCGATTCGAGGCCTTCTCCCTGCGGCTCGAAGATCTGCTGGTGGATTTTTCCAAGCATCCCGTCACCGCCGAGACGCTGGCGCTGCTGCGCGGCCTGGCCGAGCGGAGCGGTCTTGCCGAGCGGCGCGACGCGATGCTGTCCGGCGGGAAAGTCAATCTCTCGGAAAACCGCGCCGCCCTGCACACCGCGCTACGCGCGCCTCGCGACCGGGTGATCAAGGTCGACGGCCGCGACGTCGTGCCAGAGGTTCATGCGGTGCTGGACCGGGTTCTCGCCTTCGCCGAGGCGGTCCGCTCGGGTGACCGCGCCGGAGCGGACGGCGCGCCGTTCCGGGACGTCGTCCATATCGGCATCGGCGGATCGGTGCTCGGCCCGGCGATGATCAGCCAGGCGCTTACCCCCTATCACCACGACCGGGCGCGGGTGCATTTCGTCAGCAATGTCGACGGCGCCGACCTGCATGACACCTTGAAGCGGCTCGAACCGGCGCGAACGCTATTCCTGATCGCCTCGAAGACCTTCACCACCCAGGAAACCATGCTGAACGCCGCCACGGCCCGGCGCTGGATCACCGGGGCCTTGGGCGAGGACGCGGTCGGCGCGCATTTCGCCGCCCTGTCGAGCAATCCGGACGCGGTCGCCGCCTTCGGAATCGCCGAGACCAACACCTTCGGTTTCTGGGACTGGGTGGGCGGGCGCTATTCCACCTGGTCGGCGATCGGACTGCCGGTGGCGATCGCCGTCGGCGCCGCGCATTTCCGGGACCTGCTGGCCGGCGCGCACGCCATGGATGCGCATTTCGCCGGCGAACCGCCGGAGCGCAACATCCCGCTCACCCTGGGGCTGCTCGGGGTCTGGCATCGCTCGATCCTCGGCCGCGCCTCGAGCGCCGTAATCCCCTATGACCAGCGGCTGACGCGCCTGACCGCGCATCTTCAGCAGGTCGACATGGAATCCAATGGCAAGTCGACGCGGCTCGACGGCACCCCGGCGACGGTGCCGACCGCCGGCGTGCTGTGGGGCGAGGCCGGAACCAATGTGCAGCATTCCTTCTTCCAGCTGCTGCACCAGGGCACCGACATCATCCCGGTGGATTTCCTGGTCGCGGCGAGCCCGCACGAGGATCTGCCGGGCCATCACGACCTGCTGCTCGCCAATTGCTTGGCGCAGTCCCAGGCGCTGATGCTCGGGCGGAGCGCGGCGGATGCCGAGCGGCTGCTGCTGGAGGCGGGAGCCGAGCCGGCAAGGGCGCGGGCTCTCGCGCCGCACCGGGCCTTCACCGGCAACCGGCCATCGACCACGATTCTCTACCGCAAGCTGACGCCCCGGACCTTGGGGATGCTGATCGCCCTTTACGAGCACAAGGTCTTCACCCAGGGCGCGGTGTGGGGGATCAACAGCTTCGATCAATGGGGGGTGGAGCTCGGCAAGGAATTGGCCAACCGGCTGTTGCCCGCCGTCCGGGGCACGGCCTTGGCCGAAGATACCGACGGTTCCACGCGCGGCCTGATCGGCGCGCTGAGGCGCCTCGGCGGCGGCTGAGCGGCTTGTGTCCTCCGCCGCCGACATCGACGCCGCGATCAATCAGGCCCTCGCCCTGCACCAGTCCGGCGCGCTCGCCGACGCTGACCGGGCCTACCGGGAGCTTTTGAAGCAGGCACCGGAGCTTGCCCAGGCGCGCCATCTGCTCGGGGTGCTGCGGCATCAGGTCGGCGATACGGCGGGCGGCGCGCGGCTGATCCGGGCCGCCATCGCGCAACGGCCGGACGAGCCGGTCTTCCACGGCAACCTCTCGAGCCTGCATATCGCGCTCGGCGACGGCGAGGCGGAGAAGATCGCCCAGCGCTCGCTGGTCCTGGCTCCCGGCTATCAGGACGGTCTTATCAACCGGGCCGCCGCGCGCCTGCATCGCGGCGCCATCCCCGCCGCGATCGAGGATTTTCGCGCGCTGCTTCGCCAGGCCCCGGACCGGCCCGATCTCTACGGCCGGCTGGCCAACGCGCTTGAGGCCATGGGGGATTTCGCCGCCGCCCTGCCGTGGCGCAGGCGCATCGGCTGTGTCGCGCCGGCGGACCCGGCGGCGCTGGGCGGCGTGGCGAACTGCATGATGATGGCCGGCGACGGCGGCGGCGCCCGCCGGCAGCTGGCGCGGGGAACCGTTCTCGCCCCGACCCCGGCGGCCCGGTTCCGTGCCGCTCATCTCCAGAACCGGGTGCTGGAAAGCGCCGGCGAGATCGCCGAGAGCCGGGCCCGCCTCCTCGCGTTCCTGGACCAGGCGGAGACCGAGGATCTCGCCATCGCCGATCCGGCGCGCGAGATCGGGGTGACGAATTTCGGCTTCACCTATCACGATCTGAACAACCGCGAGCTTGCCGCCCGGATCGGCGCCTTCTACCTGCGCAGCTGCCCGGATCTCGCCTGGACCGCGCCGCATTGCCGTCGGCGGCCGCGGCCCGGACGGCGCATCCGGGTCGCCGTGGTCTCGGTGTTTCTCGGCTCCCACACCATCGGCAAGCTGTTCGGCGAGGTTCTCGCCCGGCTGCCGCGCGAGCGCTTCGAGGTGATCGCGGCCGCTCATCCGAAGCCCGGCGATGCCGCCTGGGTCGCCCATATGCGCGGCGCGGATGCCCAGGTGGTGCTCTCCCACGACCTCGCCCAGGCCCGCCGGCAGCTTGCCGCCGTCGAGGCGGATATCCTACTCTATCTTGATATCGGCATGGATCCGTTCACCTATTATCTCTCCTTCGCCCGGCTGGCCCCGGTCCAGGCGGTGTGCGTCGGCCATCCCGACACCACGGGGGTGGCGAACATCGACTATTTTCTCACCACCCGGGGGGCGGAGCCGCCGGACTGGCGCGCGCATTACACCGAGCGCGCAATTCTGCTGGACGAGTTCCCGTTCTTTTACAACCGCCTGCCGCCGCTCGGCCGGCTCGCCGGGCGGGCCGATCTCGGCCTGCCGGAGGCGGCGACGCTCTACACCTGCCCCCAGACCCTGTTCAAGATGCACCCGGATCATGACGGCGTGTTCCTCGAGATCCTGCGCCGCGACCCCAAGGGGCTGCTGGTGCTGATCGAGTCCGCCCAGCCGCTGGAGACCGAACGCATGCGGACCCGGCTCGCCGCCGCCGGTCCCGATGTGGCCGGGCGGGTGCGCTTTCAGCCGCGGATGAACGGGCTTCAGTATCTCGGCTTCGTCGCGTCGGCGGACCTGCTGGTCGAGACCTTCGGCTTCGCGGGCGGCAATTCAACCTATGAAGCGCTGGCGACCGGCACCCCGATCCTGGCCTATGCGGGCAAGCACATGCGCGCCCGGGTGACGATGGACCTGCTCGGCATGATCGGGCTGGAGGATTGCGTCGCCGCGGACCGTGAAGGCTTCATCGCCAAGGCGCTCGCCCTGGCCAATGACACCGAGGCCCGGCGCGATGTCCGGCACCGGGTGCCCGACGCCGTCCCGGCCCTGTTCGAGCGCCAGGCGGCGGTCGACGGCCTCGCCGCTTTTCTGGAGCGCGCCGTCGAGGCTTCCCGTGCGCGGAAATGGCTGGAACCGGGACCGCTGGGGGTTTGAGGAATTCGCCCTTTTCGTATCCC
>JAYOEU010000079.1:0-18395 GCA_038116915.1 Alphaproteobacteria bacterium | reverse complement strand
GATCTATTCCAAACCCTCGCAGCGCAACGTGTTCAGGAACCGGATCTTCGCGGGCAAAACCATGATGTCGATCTGGTTCGGCGTCGAGAACGGGCTTGCCACCGCGGAAACCAGCCCGGCGGAATTCGCGCCGACCACCCAGCAATCCCTGCAATGGCCGAAATGGGGGCAATATCTGGAAACCGGCGGGAAGGCGGGCGAGGCGCCGGATATGGAGCCGGCGAAAGAGCTGCTCGATCTGTATTTCGAGTGGCGCGGCGCAAGGTCGGTTCAAGCCAAACGGCAGGCTTGGCGCCGGATTTTGGAAATCAACGCGGATCAGGTTTTCACCATCGGTCTGATCGCCGGCGTCATGCAGCCCGTCGTGGTCGCCAACACCTTGCGCAATGTGCCCGAGAAGGCGGTCTACAACTGGGATCCTGGCGCGCATTTCGGGGTCTATAACCCTGATACCTTCTGGTTCGATACCGCCGCCACCGGCAAACCGTAGGAGAGCCGAGACGTGTTTGCCTATGTCATCCGCCGCATCCTGATCATGATCCCGACGCTGATCGCGATCAGTGCGATCACGTTCGTCATAATTCAGCTCCCGCCCGGCGACTATCTGTCGACGCTGATCGCCGAACTGCAAAGCCAGGGAGAAAATGTCGATCCCGCCAAGATCGAAGCCTTGAGGGCTCAATACGGACTCGACCGGCCGATGATCGAGCAATATCTGGTCTGGGCCTGGGGATTGCTGAACGGCGATTTCGGATTTTCCTTCGAGTACCAGCTTCCGGTCGCCGATGTCGTGGGAGACCGGCTGTTTCTGACCCTGGTGCTGAACTTCAGCACCATCATCTTCATCTGGCTGGTTTCCTTCCCGATCGGGATCTATTCGGCGACCCATCAGTACAGTTGGGGAGATTACGGGCTCACCTTCATCGGGTTTATCGGTCTTGCGACCCCGAACTTTCTGCTGGCGCTGGTTCTTCTCTACCTCGCCAATGTCTGGTTCGGCACTTCGATCGGCGGCCTCATGGACCCGGCCTATATCGATCAGCCCTGGAGCGTCGATAAGATGCTCTCGGTGCTGGAGCATTTGTGGGTGCCGGTGGTCGTGATCGGAACCTCCGGGACCGCGGGTATGATCCGGCGGTTGCGCGCCAACATGCTGGACGAGCTGCAGAAGCAGTATGTGGTCACCGCCCGCGCCAAGGGCTTGCCGCCGTTCAAGACGCTGATGAAGTATCCCCTGCGCATGGCTCTCAACCCGTTCATCGCTGACATCGGAAACATGCTGCCGCAGGTGGTGTCCGGTTCGGCAATCGTATCGATGGTGCTCTCGCTGCCGACCACCGGGCCGATGCTGATCGCGGCATTGCAGAGCCAGGACATGTATCTCGCCGGCTCGTTCCTGATCTTCCTGGCGCTGTTGACCGTCGTCGGAATGTTTCTTTCGGATCTGGCTCTGGCATGGCTTGACCCGCGGATCCGGCTCGGCGGAGGCGCGAACCGATGAGCCCGCAGTCCCACCGACCGATCCCGCATTACGTCAACCGCGCGCCCTTCGATCCGAATTTTTCCGAGGCTCTGACGCCGGAGCAGGAACGCTACTACATGGCGACCCAGTGGCAGCTCATGTGGTGGAAGCTGCGGCGCCATCGTCTGGCGGTGATTTCGGGCGCGGTCCTGGCGTTCATGTACTTGTCGGTGGTGATCAGTGAGATCCTGGCGCCTTATGCCCTGGCCACCCGGAACACCGAATTCATCTATGCGCCGCCGCAAGGTGTTCACCTGTTCCACGAGGGCCAGTTCGTCGGGCCGTTTGTCTACGGTTTCGACTACGAACTCAATATGCGCACCCTGAAGCGGGAATACACGCCCAATCCCGAACTGGTTCAGCCGATCCGTTTCTTTTGTTCCGGTGACGAGTATCAATTCTGGGGCGCCATCTCCGGCGACTTTCATCTCATCTGTCCCGCCGAGGGTGGAACCCTGTTCTTGCTCGGGACCGACCGGCTGGGACGGGATATTCTTTCCCGGATCATCTACGGGACGCGCGTGTCGCTGACCGTGGGTCTGATCGGCATCATCATCAGTTTCGTCATCGGCATCGTGGTCGGCGGATTGGCCGGCTACTACGGCGGCTGGATCGACAATCTGACCCAGCGAATCATCGAGATCATCCGTTCATTCCCGGAACTGCCGCTCTGGATGGCGTTGTCGGCGGCCTTGCCGGTTACCTGGAGTCCGATCCTGGTCTATTTCGGCATTACGCTGATCCTCGGCATGTTGGATTGGACAGGCCTCGCCCGCGCGGTGCGCTCCAAGCTGCTCTCCCTGCGCGAGGAGGATTTCGCGCTTGCGGCCCAACTGATGGGCGCCAAGCCCCGGCGTATCATCGGCCGGCATCTGCTGCCGAGCTTCATGAGCCATCTGATCGCATCCGCGACCCTGTCGATACCGTCGATGATTCTGGGCGAGACGGCCCTCAGCTTCCTCGGCCTCGGCCTGCGTCCGCCGATCACCTCCTGGGGGGTCTTGCTGACCGAAGCGCAGAATATCAACGCCGTGGAGCTCTATCCCTGGATCATGACTCCGGTCATTCCGGTGGTAATCGTCGTGCTCGCCTTCAACTTCTTCGGTGACGGTCTGCGAGACGCGGCGGACCCGTACCGCTGAGGAAAAGGTCCGAGGTCAGGTCGGCGATGCGGAACCCAAGCACTCCGGGAAAACGTCCCAGCACGCTCTATGAGGTGGAGCGCTTCGCCGAGCCGAGTTCAATTGAAGGCAAGGCGCGCCGCGAGGTCGGACGGCGGGTGGCGGGCCGGCTGCAGCGTGAACTTGCCGCCTCGGCCGAAGCGGAGCGTGTGGAGGGCGTGCGCGCGGCTTTTCTTGGCCGGGGACTGTTGCCGCAAGACGCCCCTTCGGCGCAAGCCGTCGTCGAGGGATTTGAGACGACCTACGCCCGCCGCCCGCTGGTCGACAATACCGGCGGCACGATGCGGAACTCCGCCTTTTGGCTTTATGCCGTTGCCGCCTTACTCAAACCCGCGACGGTCATCGAAAGCGGAACCTATCTCGGAAGCTCCTCGTGGATCTTGCGCCAAGCCGCCCCCGGCGCGCGCATCGTCACCCATGACATCATCAGCCACAACGGGCGCATTACCGATCCCGGTGTCGAATATCGCATCGGAGACTTCTCGGAACTCAGAGCCGCCGAATTCGATCCGGCGCGCACGCTGTGCCTGTTCGACGATCATATTTCCCATCTCCGGCGTTTGGCGGAAGCCGCCCGCCTGGGAGTCCGAATGGCGCTGGTGGACGACGACTATCCGGCGCATGCCCTTTATGCGACCGGCTCTCCGCCGGTGCCGACAGTCGCCATGCTGACCGATGCCAGGCTTAGGGCGGATACCGAAATGGTGTGGGAGCGCGACGGCAAACGCTATCGCTACACCTTGAGCGCGGAGGATCTGGCCGGAGGGAAAGCGATCATCGACTGGACCTTGACCATGCCCAGTCTGAGTGAGGTGAACTATTTCGTGCGACAGGCGCCGATGACTTTCGTCGCCCTGCGAGGCGGCAAGGACCGGCCGCGCGGTCAATAGATCCCGGCCTCCCGTGCTTTCATCCGGAGCAAGGCCAGCACCCGGTCGATGGTCGGCGTTTGCAGTCCGGCCGCGGCGGCAAAGCGGCTGACGATGACGCCGATGGCGTCAATTTCCATGGGCCGCCGAGCATCCCAATCCTGCAGCATCGATGGACGGTGATTGGCGCGGTATTTGGTCTCCAGCAAGGCCGGCCAATCCAGGTCCAGCTCTATTCCATGGGCGGCGGCCACGCCGGCGGCCTCGGTGATCATCTCCCGCGTGATCGCGGTGATTTCCGGGTCGTCGGAAAGCCTGTTCTCCGCGGCCCCGGTCAGCACCGCCAATGGTGAGCGGGAAAGGTTGATCACAAGCTTCGCCCAGATGACCCGCCGGATCTCCTTAGTGACCGGCGCGTCGAGGCCCGCGGCATCCAATAGATTGGAGAGCGAGACAATTCGCGCGCTGACCGAACCGTCCGGCTCGCCGATGGCGAATTTCGCCTTGGTAGGACGATTGGAAACAACCAGACCCGGTTCGGCGACCCGGACCGGACAATCGACCACGCAACCGATCGCCCGTTTCGGATCGACCGCCCGGCGCATGCTGCCCGTCGGGTCCAGCAAGGCCGCCGCCTCGGTCGGCGCGGCGTTTCGGCCATGATCATACCACCAGGGAATGCCGTTCATCGCGTAGACGACAGACGTGTCCTTGCCCAACAGTGCGCCGATCCCGTCGCCGACCGAGGGAAGCGCCGGTCCCTTGACGGTGACAAAAACCGTATCGACGGGTCCGATCTGTCTCGGGTCCTCGGCGCAGTCGGGAAAGGTTGTGAACTTGTCCTCGGCGTGAATGACGCTAAGCCCCTTGGATCGCATTGCCTCCAATTGGGCGCCCCGCGCCACCATCGCGACGTCATGGCCGGCCTTGGCGAGATAGCCGCCGAGAAAACCACCGATCGCGCCGGCGCCGTAGATGCAGAACTTCATGAGTAGAGTTTCCGAGAATCAATACCGCTTCAGTGGGGAATTTACCGATCCCAGCGCAAGGGTCACGTCAAAACGGACTTGCGGGATAGAGACGACAATGGGTGGCGAGGCGCCGAGGCAGCCTGTATGATGTCGAAAAACGGCATCCATGGAAAACAACCTTCGCCGCCGCTCTCTCGCCCTGATCATCCTGTGCCAGGTGATGGCGATGGCCCTCTGGTTTTCGGCGACCGCCGTCGTGCCGGCACTCAAGGCCGAGGGCGGTCTGGATGATTTCACGGCGGGTCTGTTCACCAGCGCGGTCCAGGCCGGCTTCGTCTTCGGCACCCTGTGTTTCGCGTTGACCGGGATCGCCGACCGGTTCGATCCGCGGCGGATCGTGTTCGTGTCCGCCGAGGTCGGGGCCTTGGCGAATCTTGCGATCCTGGCCCTCGATCCATCCGGACCGCTGGCCATTGCCATGCGGTTTGTCACCGGCATCTGCATGGCGGGGATCTATCCGATCGGCATGAAGCTCGCGGTCAGCTGGGCGCGTGGCAATGTGGGGCTTTTGGTCGGAGCACTGGTCGGCGCCCTGACGCTCGGGTCGGCAAGCCCGCATCTCTTCGTTTTCGCCGGCGATGTCGATTGGCGAATCACCTTGATTCTGGCCTCGGCGTCGGCGGCTTGCGCGGGTGTTCTCATTCTTGCCGCCTCGGAGGGTCCGAACGCGAAGCGGGCCGCCGGGTTCAAGTTGAGTGATGTGAAGGCTTACTGGACAAACCGCGGCATCCGCTACGCGAATTTCGGCTATCTCGGGCATATGTGGGAGCTCTATGCCATGTGGGCATGGATCGGGTTCTATTTCTCCCTGGAACTGGGCGGCGGGACCGGAGGCGAGGGCTCCCGCGCGACGGCGGCTCTGGTGACGTTCCTGATCATCGCGTCCGGCGCGCTTGGCGCGGTGGTGGCCGGCTGGTCGGCGGACCGGGTGGGACGCACGGCGGTCACCAGCTTCTGCATGGCGGTCAGCGGTTCCTGCGCCCTGCTTATCGGATTTGCCGCCGGGCTCGGCCCGTGGTGGATGGGCCTGATTGCCCTTATTTGGGGCCTGACGGTGGTGTCCGATTCCGCGCAGTTCTCGGCCAGCGTGACCGAATTGTCGGAACCGGACCGGATCGGCACCATGCTGACACTGCAGACCAGCGCCGGCTTCCTGCTGACCCTGGCTACGATCCAGGCCGTGCCCTGGTTCGCGGAGATCTTCGGGTGGCGGCACGCTTTCGCGCCCCTGGCGATCGGGCCGTTCCTGGGCGTCGTGGCGATGCAGCGGCTGCGGCGCTTTCCCGAGGCGGTCAAGCTTGCGGGCGGGCGCCGCTAATCCCGCCCTTGCGCGGCATCCGCCCGCGCCGCAATATCGGACTCCATTCTCGCGGCGACCGGATGCCGCCCTGATCATGCACGGAGAGCCCCGATGGCAGACGACAATTCCAACGATCCGAACCGGGGCAAGCGCAGATCCTCCCAGTGGTACGGCAAGAACGACAAGGACGGTTTCGGTCATCGGTCCTGGATGAAGAACCGCGGCATGCCGGCGGATCAGTTCGATGGCCGGCCGGTGATCGGCATCTGCAATACCTGGTCCGAGTTCAATCCCTGCAATGCTCATTTCCGCGACATCGCCGAGCGGGTGAAGCGCGGAGTCTACGAGGCCGGCGGCGTGCCGATGGAATTCCCGGTCTTCTCCAACTCCGAAAGTCAGCTCCGCCCGACCGCGATGCTGTACCGCAATCTCGCCTCGATGGATGTGGAAGAGTCGATCCGTGGTCTGCCCATGGACGGCGTCGTGCTGCTGGTCGGTTGCGATAAGACCACGCCGGCGCTGATGATGGGCGCGGCGTCCTGCGACCTGCCGACCATCGTGGTCTCCGGCGGGCCGATGCTGAACGGCCGTTACAAGGGCGACCTCATCGGCTCGGGCACCCATACCTGGAAGTTCTCGGAGATGGTTAAGGCCGGCGAGATGACCTTGGAGGAGTTCATGTCGGCCGAGCAGGACAATTCGCGCTCCGCCGGACATTGCATGACCATGGGAACCGCCTCGACCATGGCCAGTTTCGCCGAATCCATCGGCATCGCCCTGCATACCAACGCCGCCATCCCGGCGGTGGATTCCCGCCGCTATGTGCTCGCCCAGATGGCCGGCCGGCGCATCGTCGACATGGTGAAGCAGGACATCACCATGTCCAAGCTCCTTAAGCGCGAGAACTTCGAGAACGCCATCATGGTCAATGGCGCCATCGGCGGGTCGACCAACGCGGTGGTCCATATGCTGGCGATCGCCGGACGCATGGGTATCGACATCACGCTCGACGACTGGGACCGGCTGGGCCGCAACGTGCCCTGTCTGGTCAACCTGATGCCGTCCGGCGAATACCTGATGGAGGACTTTTTCTATGCCGGCGGCCTGCCGGCGGTGATCCGCGAGCTCGGCGACTTCATCCACAAGGACGCCATGACCGCGAACGGCAACACGATCTGGGAAAACTGCAAGGATACCGAGTGCCATAACCGCAATGTCGTCTTCCCGATCGACAAGCCGTTCAAGCCGAATGGTGGCATCGCGGTGCTGCGCGGCAACCTGGCGCCGGGCGGGGCGATCATCAAGCCGTCCGCCGCCTCGCCGGAACTGATGGTGCATCGCGGCCGCGCGGTCGTCTTTGAGAGCATCGAGGATTATCACGAGCGGATCGACGATCCGGATCTGGACATCGACGAGACCTGCGTCATGGTCCTGAAATACTGCGGACCCAAGGGCTATCCGGGCTTTGCCGAGGTCGGCAACATGGGCCTGCCGTCCAAGGTGCTCCGCAAGGGCATTACCGACATGGTGCGCATCTCAGATGCCAGGATGAGTGGCACGGCCTATGGCACCGTTGTCCTGCACACCGCTCCCGAGGCGGCCGCCGGCGGTCCGCTCGCCTTCGTTCAGAACGGCGACATGATCGAGCTCGACGTGCCGAACCGCCGTTTGCATCTCGACATCAGCGACGAAGAACTGGCGCGCCGCCGGGAAGGCTGGAACGGGTTCGAATCACCCTACGACCGCGGCTACACCAAAATCTATGTCGAGCATGTGAACCAGGCCGACAAGGGCGCCGATCTCGACTTCCTCGTCGGCAAGAGCGGCACGCCGCTTCTGCGGGAGAGCCATTGATCTTCGCGAAATAGACCAATGCTCGCGAGTTTCCTTCGAGACGCCGCGAAAACGCGGCTCCTCAGGATGCGCGGCAGTTCTGATGGCAAGAGAGTATTCAGACTCACCCTGAGGAGCGCGCCCAGGCACGCGTCTCGAAGGGTCATGGTGCGAAATAGCCGGCCTGTTGAAGCCGCGCGCCTCCGGGCAATCCCCAATCACAAGCGTGGAAAACTTTTGTTCGCGCTTGCGAAAATCCGTGCATTGTGCGATGCAGCAACGCCTTTCCTGGCTGATCTACGGAAAGGGCCGGACGGCGCGTCGCTTGGAGAAAGCCATGGAAACGGGGCGTCTCAAGATTGTTCGCACGGTCTCGCAGTTGCGAGAGGAGGTCGCGAAATACCGCGCCGCCGGGGAGACTCTGGCCTTGGTGCCGACCATGGGTTTCCTGCATGAGGGCCATCTCTCGCTTATGCGTCAGGGCCGGGCGGACCATGACCGGGTCTGCGCCACCCTGTTCGTCAATCCACGCCAATTCGCGCCGGGCGAGGATCTTGCGACCTATCCCCGCGACGAGGCGGCCGATATCGCCAAGCTGGAGGCCACCGGAGTTGATCTGTTGTTCGCGCCCAGCGTCGAGGAAATGTATCCGGCGGGCGCCGCGACGACGGTCAGCGTCGCCGGGATCACCGATTGCCTCTGCGGCATCTCGCGCCCCGGTTTCTTCGAGGGCGTAGCGACGGTCGTCACCAAGCTGCTGCTCCAGTCGCTTCCGGACACGGCGTATTTCGGCGAGAAGGACTATCAGCAGCTCCTGGTAATCAAGCGTTTCGCCAAGGATCTGGACATCCCGGTGGAGATCCGGGGCGGGGTCACCGTACGCGAGCCTGACGGCCTGGCACTGTCGTCCCGCAACGCCTATCTCGACCCGGACCAGCGCGCCCGCGCGCCGGAGCTTCACCGCGCGCTAAGCGAAGCGGCGGCGGCGATCAAGGGTGGCGGGGAAGTCGAGCAGGCGGTCGCGGCGGCACGGGCGCATATCGAAGGCGCGGGTTTCGCCAAGATCGACTATCTCGATCACCGCGATGCCGAGACTCTGGAGGCGGCGCGGGACACCACCCGGCCCACCCGCCTGCTCGTCGCCGCCCGGCTTGGCAAGACCCGTCTGATCGACAATGTGGCAGTCGGGGGCTGAGCCGCCGTCATCCTCTATTTCGAGAGATTGGGCTGGGTTGGCACCGTCGGGATATCGCGAAGCTCGCCGAGCCAGGGCAGGGCCGAGCGGTGCCAGATCTGAACCTTGGGTGTCAGCTCCGCCCGCTGGTTGATCGTGCCCACCCTGAGGCCGAATAATCCCGGCCCGCCGCCCACGGTCCGGGTATGGATGCGGGTGCCGCATTCCGGGCAAAATGCCTGCTCCCGCCGGGCGCCGCTATCGGCGGTCTTCACATAGGTCTTCAGCGTCCCGGTCAGCAGCGTGAACTTGCCCTCGACGATTGGCGCGACCACGCCGAAGGCGGTGGCGGAGTGGGTCTGACACTGCGTGCAATGACAGATCGCCACCCGCTCGGGATCAATCTCGGCTTCATAGGTAACCTGACCACAAAGGCACCCGCCGTCGACTTTCATCCCCTACCCCCGGTTCATCCGATTTTTGATCAGGTCATCCACGACCGCCGGGTCGGCGAGGGTTGAGGTGTCGCCGAGGGAGCCGTAGTCGTTTTCGGCGATCTTCCTGAGGATGCGCCGCATGATCTTGCCGGAGCGGGTCTTGGGCAGGCCCGGGGCCCATTGGATCAGGTCGGGGCTGGCGATCGGACCGATTTCCTTGCGGACCCACTGCACCAGTTCCTTGCGCAGATCCTCGCTCGGCTCCTCGCCGAGATTGAGGGTGACATAGGCATAGATGCCCTGGCCCTTGATGTCGTGCGGATAGCCGACCACCGCCGACTCGGCGACCTTGGCATGGGCGACCAGCGCGGATTCGACCTCCGCCGTGCCCATGCGGTGACCGGAGACGTTGATCACATCGTCCACGCGGCCGGTGATCCAGTAGTAACCGTCCGCGTCGCGCCGGCAGCCGTCGCCGGTGAAATAGCGTCCCGGGAAAGTCGAGAAATAGGTGTCGACGAAGCGCTGATGGTCGCCATAGACCGTGCGCATCTGGCCGGGCCAGCTGTCGGTGATGCAGAGATTGCCGCTGGTGGCGCCTTTCAGCTCCTTGCCCTCGCCATCGACCAGAAGCGGCTTGATGCCGAAGAAGGGCCGGGTGGCCGATCCGGGCTTCAGGTCCGTCGCGCCGGGCAGCGGAGTGATCAGGATGCCGCCGGTCTCGGTCTGCCACCAAGTGTCGACGATCGGGCAGCGCCCGTCACCGACCACGTTGTAGTACCAGAGCCAGGCCTCGGGATTGATCGGCTCGCCCACCGAGCCGAGCAGGCGCAGCGACTTGCGGCTCGCCTTCTTGACCGGCCCCTCGCCCTCGCGCATCAGCGCGCGGATCGCCGTCGGCGCGGTGTAGAAGATCGACACGTTGTGCTTGTCGCAGACCTGCCAGAAGCGGCTCGAATCCGGATAGTTCGGCACGCCCTCGAACATC
Organism: Alphaproteobacteria bacterium; assembly: GCA_038116915.1. Classification (GTDB taxonomy): domain Bacteria; phylum Pseudomonadota; class Alphaproteobacteria; order Thalassobaculales; family Thalassobaculaceae; genus JADHLJ01. The sequence goes on along the minus strand of JAYOEU010000079.1, from coordinate 8,060 downwards.
AGCGTGGTGGCGCCGTTGGCGAGCGGTCCGTAGACGATATAGCTGTGCCCGGTGACCCAGCCGACATCGGCGGTGCACCAATAGACCTCGCCGTCCTTGTAGTCGAAGACGTACTGATGGGTCATCGAGGCATAGACGATATAGCCGCCGGTCGTGTGCATCACGCCCTTCGGCTGGCCGGTGGAACCGGAGGTGTAGAGGATGAACAGCGGGTCCTCGGCGCCCATTTCCTCGGGCGGGCAGTCCTCGGACGCCGACGCCATGATGTCGTGGTACCAGTGGTCGCGTCCCTCGGTCCAACCGATCTTGCCGCCGGTGCGCTTGACCACGACCACGGTCTTGCACATCGGGCTGGTTTCCAGCGCCTTGTCGGTATTCGCCTTCAGTGGGATCGGCCGTCCGCCGCGCACGCCCTCGTCGGCGGTGATGATCAGGTTGGAATCGCAGTCCCTGATCCGTCCGGCAAGCGCATCGGGGGAGAAGCCGCCGAAGACGATGGAATGGATCGCGCCGATCCGCGCGCAGGCCAGCATGGCGACCGCGGCCTCGGGAATCATCGGCATGTAGATGGTGATCCGGTCGCCTTTCTTGGCGCCCAGGCCCTTCAGGGCATTGGCGAACTTGCAGACCTCGCGGTGCAGCTCGCGATAGGTGATCTTCTTGTCGTCGGCGGGATTATCGCCTTCCCAGACGATGGCGGTCTGATCGCCGCGCTTGGCCAGGTGCCGGTCGAGGCAGTTGGCGGAGACGTTCAGGGTGCCGTCATAGTACCACTTGATGTGCAGATCGTCCTTGGCGTAGGAGACATCCTTGACCTTCGTATAGGGCTTGATCCAGTCGATCCGCTTGCCCTGCTCGCCCCAGAACGCCTCGGGGTCGGCCACCGATTTTTCGTACATCGCGAGATAGCCGTCATTGTCGATCAGCGCCGCGCGTCGGGTGGCTTCGGGTACCGGAAACAGCTCGTTATCCGACATGGTGGACATCCTCCCCTTGATCGCGCTCCTTGGACCGGTTTTAGTTGGCGCGACTGACGAAATTTCCTGCCCATAATATCCACGTCCGGCGGCTTGGTGGCAACCGGTTGAGCGGCCATGGAACCTCGAAGGGAATGACCCATGAAAATCACTGGCTACGAAGCGACGATCCTGGCGGTTCCGGAAGACGAGCCGCTGGCCAACATGCCCGAGGAGGCGGGACGGACCCGTCCGGTGGTCTCGCTTCGCCTGCGCACGGATGCCGGGATCGAGGGCATCGCCGTCACCTTCTACGGCGCGAAGATGACCGGGAGCCTCAAGGTGGCGGTGGAGGAACTGGCGGCGCTCACCATTGGTGAGGACCCGCTCAGAATCGAGGCGGTGGTCGCCAAGCTGGTCAACGGCACAGGGGATTCCTGCGGGCCGGGGGGAATTTTCACGCTGGCGCTTTCGGCCATCGACATCGCGCTCTGGGACATCAAGGGCAAGGCGCTGGAGCAGCCGCTGTGGAAGCTGCTGGGCGGGCATCGGGACCGGGTGCCGACCTATGCCTCGGGCGCGCTACGCCGTGGCCTCACCGATGATCAGGCCCAGAAGGCGGCCCGTATCCTGATCGAAAAGGGCTTCACCGAGATGAAGACCCAGATGGCCCTGCCCGGCAACCCGACCCCCGCCGACGAGGTGCGCCGGGTGCGGGTGGTGCGCGAGGCGATCGGCCCGGACATCAAGCTGATGTGCGACATCAACCAGCGCTGGCGCCCTGAACAGGCGATCGATATCGGCCACCGGGCCGAGGATGTCGGACTGTTCTGGCTCGAGGACGTCACCGCCCATGACGACTATCAGGGGCTGGCGCGGGTCACCGCCGCGCTGAAGACACCGATCGCCGGCGGAGAGTATGTCTGGGGCATCAAGCCGTTCCGCCAGTATCTGGAGGCCCATTCGGTCGATATCGTCATGGTCGATATCCTGCGCGCCGGCGGGGTGACCCAATGGATGAAGATCGCTGGCATGGCCGAGGCCTTCAACCTGCCGATCGTCAGCCACGTGATGCCGGAGATCCTGGTGCACCTGATCGCCGCCTGCCCGAACGGCCTGACGGTGGAGTACATGCCCTGGATGATCCCGCTCTACAAGGAGACCCCGAAGATCGAGAAGGGCCAGCTTGTGCTGCCCACGACACCGGGTCTGGGGCTCGAGTTCGACGAGAAGGCGCTGGCGGGGTTCAAGGCCTGAGCCGGTTTCAGGGATTTGGAGCACGGACGTCCGGCACAACCCTTCGAGACGCCACTTCGTGGCTCCTCAGGGCGAGTGAAACCCTGGTTAATAAGCCACTCACCCTGAGGGCGAGCGTGAGCGAGCGTCTCGATGGGTCTTGCGGACCGATAACGAGGGCTTTTCAACACGCGGATCGCCGTCCCGTACTACGGTCAATCACGCCCACCTGCGCCATTCGGCTCGACACCGGCTGTGAGCGTTCTATAATCCTGGTAAATCAACCGCCAAACCCGTTTGGCCAACTTCCCTTGGAAGGTGAAGCATGAGCGGTACGAACCGTCCAATGTCGCCGCATCTGCAGGTCTACCGGCCTCAGCTTACCTCGGTGCTGTCGATCACCCATCGCGCGACCGGTGTCGCACTGGCCGGCGGGACCGTTTTTCTGGTCTGGTGGCTGGCCGCGGCCGGCGCCGGGCCGGACTATTTCGGCTTCGTCCAGGGGATCATGGGATCCGGGCTCGGCCTGCTGATCCTGCTCGGATTTTCCTGGGCGGTTTTCTATCATCTGTGCAACGGCATCCGGCATCTGTTCTGGGATGCCGGTTACGGTTTCGAGCTTGAGGCCGCGTACAAGTCCGGCTGGGCGACCCTGGCGGGTTCCGTCATCCTGACGGCGATCGCCTGGGCCATCGGCCTTGCGACCTGAGCGCCGGGAGATTGACACATGAGCGATAAGAGCATGCGAAGCGATCTCGGCCGGGTCCGGGGCATGGGTTCCGCCAAGGAAGGCGTGCATCACTGGTGGATGCAGCGTCTGACCGCGATCGCGCTGATCCCGCTGGTCCTGTGGTTCGTCGCCTCGGTGGCCGGGCTTGCCGGCGCCGGATACGAGGAAACCGCGGCCTGGCTGTCGCAGCCATTCGTCGCGATCGCGGTGATCCTGATGGTGACCGCGACCCTTTATCACGCGGTGCTCGGGATTCAGGTCGTGATCGAGGACTACATCCATCACGAGGGGTGGAAGTTCTTCTGGCTGATCGCGATGAAGTTCGTCTTTCTGGTGCTCGGCCTTGTCGCCGTGTTTTCCGTACTCAAGCTCGCCCTATAGGACGCAAAACCATGCAATCATATGAGATCGTCGATCATACCTATGACGTCGTGGTGGTCGGAGCCGGCGGAGCCGGGCTGCGCGCGACCTTGGGCATGACCTTGGAAGGTCTGAAGACCGCCTGCATAACCAAGGTGTTCCCGACCCGCAGCCACACTGTCGCCGCTCAGGGCGGCGTCGGCGCCGCGCTCGACAATATGGGCGAAGGCGATAACTGGCGCTTTCATATGTACGACACGGTCAAGGGCTCGGATTGGCTCGGCGACCAGGACGCGATCGAATATATGTGCCGCAACGCCATCCCGGCGGTGATCGAGCTTGAACATTACGGTGTGCCGTTCTCGCGTACCGAGGAGGGCAAGATCTATCAGCGCCCGTTCGGCGGACATACCCTGGACAACGGCAAGCGCATGGCGAAGCGGGCCTGCGCGGCCGCCGACCGCACCGGCCACGCGATCCTGCACACCCTGTATCAGCAGTGTCTGGCCAATCACGCGGAATTCTATATCGAGTATTTCGCCATTGATCTGATCATGGACGAGGACGGTGCCTGCCGCGGCGTCATGGCCTTGGATATGGCGACCGGCACCCTGCACCGTTTCCGCGCGCACCAGACGGTGCTGGCCACCGGCGGTTACGGGCGCGCCTATTTCTCCTGCACCTCGGCGCATACCTGCACCGGCGACGGCAACGGCATGGTGCTGCGCGCAGGCCTGCCGCTTCAGGACATGGAATTCGTTCAGTTCCACCCGACGGGGATCTACGGCGCCGGCTGCCTGATCACCGAGGGCGCGCGCGGCGAGGGCGGCTACGTCACCAACTCCGAGGGCGAGCGGTTCATGGAGCGCTATGCCCCGACCGCCAAGGATCTCGCCTCCCGCGACGTGGTCAGCCGGTCGATGACCATCGAGATCAACGAGGGCCGCGGCGTCGGGCCGAACAAGGACCACATCTTCCTGCATCTGGAGCATTTGGACCCGGATGTGCTGGCCTTGCGCCTGCCCGGCATCTCGGAGACCGCGAAGATCTTCGCCGGGGTCGACGTCACCCGCGAGCCGATCCCGATCCTGCCGACCGTGCATTACAACATGGGCGGCATCCCGACCAACTATCACGGCGAGGTGCTTGCCCCGACCGCCGATGATCCGGATCGGGTCTGCCCTGGCCTGATGGCCATCGGAGAGGCGGCCTGTGTCTCGGTGCACGGCGCCAACCGGCTCGGCACCAATTCGCTGCTCGACATCGTGGTCTTCGGCCGCGCCGCCGCCTATCGTGCCGGTCAGACCGTGCCAAAGGGCGAGGAGCACAAGCCGTTGCCCGCCGATGCCGGCGACAATGCGATCGCGCGGCTCGACCGCATCCGCAACGCCAAGGGCGATACCGGCGCGGCGGCGCTGCGCCTGGACATGCAGCGCGCCATGCAACATCACGCGGCGGTGTTCCGTACCGATGAGTTGCTTGAGGAGGGCGTCAAGAAGATCATGACCATCGCCTCGGGCATGGAGGATCTGTCGGTCACTGACCGTTCGCTGATCTGGAATTCGGACCTGATCGAGGCGATGGAACTGGACAACCTGATGGGCCAGGCGATCGTCACCTTGACGTCGGCCAATCTGCGCAAGGAAAGCCGAGGCGCCCACGCGCACGAGGATTATCCGGAACGCGACGACGAGAACTGGATGAAGCACACCTGCATGTGGCTGGACGAGAAGAACAAATACGACGTCATGTACCGCGACGTGCACATGAATACCCTGTCCAACGAGATCGAGTCGATCCCGCCGGTGGCCCGCGTCTACTGAGGCGGCACCGGACCAAGGCGATATCGAGAACGACAGAAAGAATCGGGACCCATGGCTGAATTCACCCTGCCGGCAAACTCCAAGGTCAAGATTGGCAACACCCACAAGGCGTCCGGCGACGCCAAGCGGGTGCGGGCCTTCAAGATCTACCGCTACGATCCCGACAAGGGCGAGAATCCGCGGATCGACACCTACGAGATCGACCTCGACGCGTGCGGCCCGATGGTTCTCGACGCGCTGATCAAGATCAAGAACGAGGTCGACACCACGGTGACCTTCCGGCGGTCCTGCCGCGAGGGGATCTGCGGGTCCTGCGCCATGAACATCGACGGTACCAACACCCTGGCGTGCCTGAAGCCCATCGACGAGGTTAAAGGCGACGTGAAGATCTACCCGCTGCCGCACATGGACGTGATCAAGGATCTGGTCCCGGATCTCAGCACCGCCTATGCCCAGCTTGCCTCGGTGGAACCCTGGCTGAAGACCAAGACTCCGCCGCCGCCGACCACGGAACGGCTGCAGTCGATCGAGGACCGCGAGAAACTCGACGGCATGTGGGAATGCGTCCTGTGCTTCAGCTGCTCGACCTCCTGCCCGAGCTACTGGTGGAACGGCGAGCGCTATCTCGGCCCAGCGGTGCTGCTCCAGGCCTATCGCTGGATCGCCGATTCCCGCGACGAGTATACCGGCGAGCGGCTCGACAACCTCGAGGATCCGTTCCGGCTCTATCGCTGCCACACCATCATGAACTGCACCAAGACCTGCCCCAAGGGCCTGAACCCGGCGAAAGCCATCGCCGAGATCAAGAAGATGCTGGTGATGCGGCGGTAGGAACGGGCAGAGGTCCAACCAACCTGAAGTAGACACGACCCTTCGAGACGCGAGCCATGGCTCGCTCCTCAGGGTGAGTCACGCAACTTTTCTTCGTCTCACCCTGAGGAGCCGCGAAGCGGAGTCTCGAAGGGTCTTGTCCGCCACGTGATATGGACGCGCGGTGGGCGACATCCCTTTGCCCCATTCCCGCCGCCACGCTACTCTCCCGCGAAACAAAACCACCATTCCGGGGAGAGACGCACCATGGCCGAAACCAACGAGATGACCGGCGGCGAGGCGCTGGCGCGCCTGCTTCGGGCCCAGGGGATCGGGCCGATGTTCGGCATGGGCGGATTTCAGCTGCTTCCCTTTTACGACGCGGCGCGGCGGATCGGGCTGATGCACTCCCTGATCAATGACGAGCGCTGCGGCACCTTCGCCGCCGACGCCTATGCCAAGGTGACCGGACGGGTCGGCGTGGTCGACGCCACTCTCGGACCGGGGGCGACCAATCTGGTGACCGGGCTGATCGAGGCGCTGAATGCCGGCACGCCGATGGTCGCGGTGGTCGGCGACAGCCACCGGCTGCACTCCTGGAAGAACATGACCCAGGAGAGCCGGCAGCTTGAGATCCTGGCGCCGGCCTGCAAGGAAGTCATCCGGGTCGAGATGATCGAACGCCTGCCGGAGCTGGTGTGCCGCGCCTTCCAGGTCGCGACGACGGGCCGGCCCGGGCCGGTGGTTCTCGACGTGCCGGAGGATATCTGCCATGGCACCTTCCCCTTCGATCCGGACGAGCTGGACGTGCCGAAGGCCAATCAGTCGGCGCCGAGCCTGCGGGCCCGGCCATCCACGGAGTCCCTCGAGGCGGCGGTCGCGCTGCTCTCCAAGGCCGAAAAGCCGATGGTTCTCGCCGGCGGCGGCGTGCATCTCTCCGGTGCCAACCAGGCACTGGAGGCCTTCGCCGAGGCCTTCAACATTCCGGTCGCCCATACCATGACCGGCAAGGGCGCGATCGCCTGCACCAACCCGCTGAACGCCGGGCTGTTCGGCCGTTATGACCGGATCGCCAATGGGGTGATGGATGACAGCGACTGTCTGCTGGTGGTCGGCTGCAAGCTCGGCGAGATCGCCACCAAGCGCTTCACCCTGCCGCCCGCCGGCAAGCCGATCATCCATCTTGAGATCGTCGCCGAGGAAATCGGCCGGACGCTGCAGCCGGACGTCGCGATGTGGGGCGATGCCCGCGAGGGTATCCGCGATCTGCATGCCGCGATGGCCGGCGATGCGGGGCGCCAGAAAAAGCTGCGCGCCGGTTTTGCCGCCGACGTCGCCAAACGGATGGCGGATTGGCGGGTGTCGGTGAACGAGCGGCTGACCTCGAACGAGGTGCCGGTGAACATGGCGCGGCTGATGCACGAGTTGAACCAGGGACTGCCGGCGGATGCGATCCTCGTGGCTGACGGCGGCTTTGCGGCGCATTGGGGCGGACTTCTGTTCGATACCAAGCGCGCGGGGCGCGGCTTCCTGCCGGACCGGGGTTTCGCGTCAATCGGCTACGGCCTGCCGGGCGCCATGGGTGCGGCGCTGGCCGATGCCGGGCCGGTCGTGGCGCTGACCGGCGACGGTGGCTTCAACATGACCTTGGGAGAACTCGAGACGGCGCGGCGCATGGGGCTCGATTTCACCATCATCGTCGTCAACAACGCCGCGTCGGGCTATGTGAAGGCGCTTCAGCATCTGATGTACGGCGAGGGCGCCTATCAGTCGAGCGACCTCGCCGAGACCAATTATGCCGATGCCGCCAACGCCTTAGGGTGCAACGGTATCCGCGTCGAACATCCGGACCAGGTCGCCCCGGCGATCGCCGCCGGCTTGGCGCATAAGGGCTCGCCCACGGTGATCGACATGGTGGTGACGCGCGATCCCGCCAAGATGCTGCCGGGTGTCGACAACCGGGCGGCGACGATCAAAAAGGGTGACCGGGTGGCGTAGTGGGAATGTGAGGCGTCCGATCAGGATCGTCCGAGGAATGGAACGGCTGTCACGCCGGCCTCTATTTGCCGTCGCCCTGGCGCAAGGCAGGGCCTAGAGCGGCTTGAAGAATATATGAATCGAGGGATTCCCAAAGCAGCAAACACA